>CACWUV010000032.1 GCA_902764185.1 uncultured Eubacteriales bacterium | reverse complement strand
GCTGGAGGCTGACGGCGGCACCCGCACGGCGGCCATCACCGGCGGCTTTGTGGCGGTGGTGTGCGCCATCGACAAGCTGATCAAGGAAGGGAAGCTGAAGGAATCCCCCGTCATGCACCAGATTGCCGCCATCAGCGCCGGCGTGGTGGCGGGCGAGCCCTGCCTGGATCTGTGCTACACCGAGGACAGCAGCGCGGATACAGACATGAACTTTGTGATGAACGAGCAGGGCGAATTCATCGAGCTGCAAGGCACCGGCGAAGGCGCGGCCTTTTCCCGGGAAAAGCTGAACCGGCTCATCGACCTGGGCGAAAGCGGCTGCCGTCAGCTGATGGAGGCCCAGCGGGAAGCCCTGGGCGACCGGGCGCAGTGGATCTGCCAGAAGCAGAAGCTGGTGCTGGCCAGCAACAACGCCCACAAGATCCAGGAGCTCAGCGCCATGCTGGGCGAAAAATACGACGTGCTCTCCATGCGGGAGGCGGGCTTTGACGCCGAGATCGTGGAGGATGGCGATACCTTCGAGGACAACGCCCGCATCAAGGCGGAAACCGTGATGCAGGCCACGGGCTATCTGACCCTGGCGGACGACAGCGGCCTGAGCGTGGACGCCCTGGGCGGCGCGCCGGGCGTGCATTCCGCCCGGTATGCCGGGGATCAACACAGCGATCTGGCAAACAACCAGCTGCTGATGAAGAACATGGAAAACGTGCCTGCCGACCAGCGCACGGCCTGCTTTGTCAGCTGCATCGCCATCGCCTCCCCCTTCAAGCCCACCCAGATCGTGCGCGGCGAATGCCCCGGCAGGATCACCTTTGCGCCCCGCGGTGCGGATGGCTTTGGCTATGATCCCTACTTTGAATACGAAAACGGCCTGACCTTCGCCCAGATGGCGGGCGCGGAAAAGAACCGCATCAGCCATCGCGCCCGCGCCATGGAAAAGGCCATGAAGCTGCTATGAAAAAGCGGATCGGCGTGGTATCGGATTCCCACGGGGACCGGGGACGGCTGGAATTCGCCCTGATGAAGATGGAGGCGGGCGGACGGCTGGACGCCCTGATCCACTGCGGCGACATGGCCAGCGACGCGGACTTCATCGGCGGCAGCATATTGCAGGTGGTGGCCGTGCGCGGCAACTGCGACGGCTGGATGGCGGAAGCTCCCGCGGATATGGCGGTGAACATCGGCGGCATCAATTTCTTTGTGACCCACGGGCACAAATACGGCGTCAAGAGCGACGTGGACACCCTGGCCTCGGTGGCCGCCGGTCAGGGCGCGCAAATCTGCTGTTTCGGCCATACCCATATCCCTTATTGCGAATACCGCTGCGGCGTGCTGCTGCTCAATCCCGGCGCGTGCTACGCCACGGGCAACTGCGCGGTGATCGAGACCGACGGGCGCGGCGGCTTCGACGTGCAGATGATGACAAACTACGATTGACCGAAAGGAACCCCATTCTGTGCGTAAAATCTTTTCAGCCCTGGGGCTGATCCTGCTGATGGCCCTGTTTTTCGTGGGGCTGGTGCTCACCGGCGAACAGGAAAGCGATACGCGGCAGGCCGCCCAATCAATGCCCGCCGTGGGCACCGCCCAGGGCAACGATCTGGACGCTTTGATCGCCGTGTTCGGCTGTCCCGTTCCCCATGGCAGCAAAGCGGGCGTCGGCCGCGTGGCGGACGAAACGCTGGGCACCCTGCGGGCGCGGCTGCTGACCTGGCAGGGGGCCGACGGGCTGATCACCCAGGCGGTGATCCCGCCCGAGGCCGCCTCCCTTTTGCGGCGGGAAGGCTTTCCCCTGGACGAAAACAACCTGTGGAACCTGGGCACGCTGACGCTGCTGCTGTCCACCGACGGCAGCGGCGTATGCGCCTATTATCAGACGGAGGACGCGGCGTACAGCCTGTATCAGCCAAACACCGACACCGAGCGCTTTTTGACCAAGCTGGCCGACCTGCTCCCCAGTGAGCAGCCATAAGGCAGGAGGAACACCATGCAGGAAGCCCACCGGCAGATGCCCACCCGCGTTTTGCTCAAGCGGTTTATCCCCTATTTTTACAAGTACAAATGGCTGCTGGCCGCAGATCTGTTGGCCGCCAGCCTGACCACCGTGTGCGAATTGGTGCTGCCCCTGATCGTGCGGCGCATCACCAACGGCGCGCTGGGCACGGCGGAAGCGCTGACCACGGGATTGGTGCTGCGGCTGGGCGCGCTGTATATCCTGCTGCGCGTGGTGGACGCCGCGGCCAACTATTACATGCAGTCGGAAGGCCACATCATGGGCGCGAAGATCGAGACCGACATGCGCCATGACCTGTTCCACCATCTGCAGCAATTGTCCTTCAGCTTTTACAACAACACCAAGGTCGGCCAGATCATGAGCCGCATCACCAGCGACCTGTTTGACATTACGGAGTTCGCCCACCACGCGCCGGAGAACTTTTTGATTTCCGGCATCAAGGTGATCATCGCCTTCATCATCCTGTCGGGCATGAACATCTATCTGACGCTCCTGATCTTCGCCGTGCTGCCCTTCATGATCTACTTTACCCGGTATTTCAACCGCCTCATGCGCATCGCGGGCAAGGAATGCCGCCATCAGGTGGGCGAGATCAACGCCCAGGTGGAGGACAGCCTGCTGGGCGTGCGGGTGGTGAAATCCTTTGCCAACGAGCATCTGGAGGAGGATAAATTTGACGCGGGCAATGTGGAATTCCTGCGGCTGAAAAAGAAGCGCTATCACTACATGGCGGGCTTTGGCACCAGCACCCGCATCCACGACGGGCTGATGTACATCATCGTGGTGGTGGCGGGCGCGCTGTTTCTGATCCACGGCAAGATTGGCGTGGGCGACTACACGGCGTATCTGCTCTATGTGTCCACCCTGCTCAACTCCATCCGCGTCATCGTGGATTCCACCGAGCAATTTCAGAACGGCATGACGGGCATCGAGCGTTTCTGCGAGATCATGGACGCGCCGGCGGAAATCAAGGATACCCCCGGCGCGCAGCCCATCAAGGATGTGCGGGGTGAAATCTGCTTTGAAAAGGTGGGCTTCCATTACAGCGACAACGAGCAGCACGAGGTGCTGAGCAACATCGATCTGACGGTGCGTCCCGGCCAGAACGTGGCGGTGGTGGGACCCTCCGGCGGCGGCAAGACCACGCTGTGCAACCTGATTCCCCGGTTCTACGACGTGACCGCCGGCCGCATCACCATAGACGGCCGGGACATCCGCGGCATCACCCTGCAATCCCTGCGCGGGTGCATCGGCATGGTGCAGCAGGAGGTGTACATGTTCAGCGGCACGGTGGCGGACAACATCGCCTACGGCAAGCCCGGCGCCGCCCGGGAGGAGATCATCGAGGCCGCCAGGCAGGCGGACGCGGATACCTTCATCCGGCAATTGCCCAACGGCTATGACACCTATGTGGGCGAGCGGGGCGTGAAGCTCAGCGGCGGGCAGAAGCAGCGCATCTCCATCGCCCGCCTCTTCCTCAAAAATCCGCCCATCCTGATACTCGACGAGGCCACCAGCGCTCTGGACAACGAAAGCGAGCGCCAGGTGCAGCAGTCCCTGGAAAAGCTGGCCCATGGCCGCACCACCTTCACCATCGCCCACCGGCTGACCACCATCCGCAACGCCGACGTGATCTGGGTGCTGACGGAGGAGGGCATTCAGGAGCAGGGCAGCCACCGGGAGCTGATGGAAAAGGGCGGGATTTACGCCCAATTGTACACCCTATATACGGACAGCGCGGAGATCGCGTAAATGAAAAGCCGCTCCAAACTCGGAGCGGCTTTTCCCATGCCCAAACTCAGGTTCCGCTGGAGCGGGAATAGTTGGGCGCTTCGCGGGTGATATAGATGTCGTGGGGATGGCTTTCCTGCAATCCCGCATTGGTGATGCGGATAAACTCGGCGTCGCGGCGCATGTCGTCGATGGTGGCACAGCCGCAGTAGCCCATGCTGGCGCGCAGACCGCCCACCATCTGGAAGATGGTTTCGGACAGCGCGCCCTTATAGGGCACGCGGCCTTCCACGCCCTCGGGCACCAGCTTTTTGGCGTCCTCCTGGAAGTAGCGGTCCCGGCTGCCCTGGGCCTGCTCCATGGCGCCCATGGAGCCCATGCCGCGGTAGACCTTGAAGGAACGGCCCTGATAGATTTCCATGGCGCCGGGGCTTTCCTCGGTGCCGGCCAGCACGCCGCCCAGCATGACGGCGGAAGCGCCCGCCGCCAGCGCCTTGGCGATGTCGCCGGAATACTTGATGCCGCCGTCCGCGATGATGCGGATGCCGTGCTTGTCCGCCTCGTTGGCACAGTCTGCCACGGCGGTGATCTGGGGCACGCCGATGCCCGCCACCACGCGGGTGGTGCAGATGGAACCAGGGCCGATGCCCACCTTGACGCAGTCCACGCCGGCGGCGATCAGATCGTGGGTGGCGGCGGCGGTGGCCACGTTGCCCGCAAAGAGCTGGATGTCCGGGAATTCCTTGCGGATCTCCTCGATGGTCTTGAGCACGCCCAGGCTGTGGCCGTGGGCGGTATCGATGGAGATGACGTCCACCTTGGCCTCCACCAAGGCGCGGATGCGGGCCATGGTGTCCCGGCTGACGCCCACGGCGGCGGCGCACAGCAGGCGGCCGTTGCCGTCCCGGGCGCTGTTGGGATATTTGATGGATTTTTCAATGTCCTTGATGGTGATCAGGCCGCAGAGATTATACTGATCATCCACCAGAGGCAGTTTTTCGATGCGATGCCGGGCCAGGATGTGCATGGCATCCTCCAGCGTGGTGCCGATGGGCGCGGTGATCAGGTTTTCCTTGGTCATCACCTCGCCGATCTGGCGGTTGTCATCCGTCTCGAACCGCAGATCGCGGTTGGTCAGGATGCCCACCAGCCGCTTGCCCTCGGTGATGGGCACGCCGCTGATGCGGTATTTGCCCATCATGCGCTTGGCGTCGCTGATCAGATGGGTTGGAGACAGATAGAAGGGATCGGTGATCACGCCATGCTCGCTGCGCTTGACCTTGTCCACCTGCGCGGCCTGCTCGGCAATGGTCATGTTCTTGTGCACCACGCCCATGCCGCCCTCCCGAGCGATGGCGATGGCCATCTTGGAATCCGTCACGGTATCCATTGCGGCGGACAGGATGGGAATGTTCAGCTTTATCTTTTTCGTCAGTTGGATGGACAGATCGGCATCCTTGGGCAGCACGGCGCTTTTGCGCGGCACCAGCAGCACGTCGTCAAACGTCAGACCTTCACGAATTTTATCTTGCAGCATCCCTTCGCCTCCCTTGGTATTTTCAACAATTTTAGACATATACTGGAAAGATGTCAATACGTCTGGAAAAATTTTGTTTATTTCTTGTTCTTTTTGTCAAAAAAGCCACCAGTCATTTCGGACGCGTTGTCCCGGATTTTCCGCATGGCGGGCTGCACGCCGCCGGTGGAGGCCAGAGCAAACACCGCCACGCCCACGATGACCAGGCCCACGATCCAGATGATGCCCGTCCAGACGCCCTTGCCGGAGGCGGTCTCCGCCGTCTTGCCTGCCGCGCCGGAGATGCCGCCGTAGAGGGTTTTGTTGATCACCGAGGCCATGAACCGGGTGGCCTGCTCCGCCCGCTCCTTTTCGATGGTGTGGGTGCCGAATTCCAGCAGCACAGCGTGGGGCGACAGATCCTGATTGTAGGTGCCCTTGCCGATGTAGATGTCCCGCACCAGATCGGGATAGAGCTTGTCCGCCACGGCCTTGATACCGGCGGCGAACTCCTTGTTGGCGGCAGCATTCTGATTGGAGCGGCCCACCAGCAGCCGCACCATGCTGGCCTCCTGGCCGTCGATGGTGGTTTCATACTGGCCGGGATCGGGAATGCCGTCCCGATGGACGTCGAAGATGGCGTCCACGCCGTTTTTGAGCAGCTCCTCCGCCGTGGCGCGGCTGCGGCGATAGGCGGCGGAATCGTGGGGCAGATGGGTGCTGTCGTCATAATAGACGGTGATGCCCTGATCCTCCAGGCCTTTTTTGAGGCTTTCCGCCACGTCGTATATGCCGCCCCGGGGCGTGAGGCTGCTGTCGCCGTCGGTGGGCTCGTAGCTTTCGTCGCTGTGGGTGCAATACAGCGCCACCGACCGCTGGCCCGAGGATACCGCCTGGCTGTCGTCCTCCAGCCAGGTCACGTCCGGCAGGCGGTAGGCGCCCTTGCCCTCCGCCATGGCGGTATGGGACGCGGCGTCCACCCGGGCGATCACATAATGCTGATTGTCGTGGGCGATATATTCGTCTCCCGCCTCGGGCTCCCCGTGATACTGGGTGATTTCGTTTCCCTGCCCATCCAGGATGCGATATACCTCCTCCTCCGCCTGCGCCGCAATGGGCAGCAGCAAAAAGAAAAGCAGCAGCGCTCCAGCCAGTTTTTTCATTTTCTGTTCTTCCTTTCCGGCATTTTGACCCGCTGGGGATTGGGCGCGACGCCCCGGGCGCGGGCCAGGCGCTCCAGAGTCTCCCCCACCAATTCGCACAGCAGCACGGCCAAAAAGCCGCTGATGACCACGCTGTCAAAGAGTCCCGCGCCGCCCAGCACCAGCTTTTGGGAAACCCCGCCGGCCCACACGGTCACGGCACTGATGACATCCGCCAGCAGCACGCCCAGCACGCCGCAGATGAAAGCGCCCCGGCGGGATCGGCCCAGCAGCCAGCCCACGATGCCGCCGGTGATGCCGCAGATATACAGCGGATCGACGACGATCTTTTCGGGATCAGCGGGCATGACGCGCCCCAGCAGATAAACGGCCAAAGAGGTAATCACCGCTCCGGCGACGCCCCGCACCCGCTCGGCGGTCTCATCCGCCGTGAACAGCAAATAGAGGCACACGCCCAGGGGGATCAGCGCGCCGCCGATGTTGACGCGCACGAGCCCCAGATCAATATCGGGGATCAGCCCGCCCACGAACATGGCCGCGATCAGCACCAGCGCCGTGCGGTCCCGCAAATGCATCCTGTCCAGCACCCGCTGCCCCACGCCCAGCAGCACCAGCACCGCCAGCGCGGAAAGCAAAAAGGAACCCAATGTCATATCTTCGCCTCCCGGTCTTTTTGCGGTTAGGCTGGCTTTTTTGTGATCAAAATATGCACAAACTGTGAATTCTTTTGCCCGCAATTGTAACAGGCGGGCAAAGCCCCCTTTTATTTTTGTTGATTTTATGGTATGATGTGGATGGTTTTCTGTGAAATCCCGCGTGACGAAAGGAGCGCACCGTATGGATCAACAGCTTCTGGTCAAAATTGAGCAGACCTTCGAACAGCTCAATTGCCGCTTGTCCCTGCTGGATGAAAACGGGCAGAGCCTGGTGCCCCATGGCGACACGCTGCTGCCCCTGCCCGATGGGCTGGAAAAAGGCGGCATCATCGCCATGTACGGGTCCCGCTATCTGGCGGTGCCCGACCAGCACTGCACGCTGCTGGCCCCGGAGGGAACGCCGGACGACGTGCTGCGCATGGGCGCGCAGCTGGTGGACACACTGATACAGCTGGGCAATCTGAACGGCGGCATATCGGGCGCATACCAGCGCATGCTGCAAAACGATCTGAGCGTGGCCGAACTGGACGCGGTGATCAGCGAATACCGCATTCCGGTGGAGATGCCCCGGTGCGTGCTGCTGCTGCACATGATGCAGGTGCAAGGCAGCAACGCCAAGGACATCCTGACCGAGGTGATTCCCCTGTCGCCCAACGACGTGCTGGTGGCCATGGACAACCATACCGCCGCGCTGATCAAATGCACCAGCGGCATGGAGGAGATAGAGGATCTGCGGCAATTGGCCGACGCCATGCAGGAGACGGTGCTCAGCGAAACGGGCCTGCCCCTCACCGTCGGCATCGGCGAAACCACCCAGCGGGCCAGCGAGCTGCATCAAAGCTATCGGCAGGCGCGGCGCGCCATCGAGATTGGCCGCATCTACCGCCAGGAGGAAACGGTGCACATTTACTCCGCTCTGCTCCTGGAGCGCTTCCTTTCCGACATTCCGCCGGAGACCGCCGCCCACTATCACAGCCTGCTGTTCAACCGCAAGACGTCCAGGCTGTTCAGCGAGGAGATTCTCTCCACCGTGGAAATGTTCTTCCGCAAGGATCTGAACCTCAGCGACACCGCCCGGCAGCTGTACATCCACCGCAACACCCTGGTGTACCGGCTGGACAAGGTGCAGCGACATATCGGCCTGGATCTGCGCAAATTCGACGACGCGGTCACCTTCAAGATGCTGCTGGAAATGCGCAAATGCTCGGATAACAAAACGAAAATCACGCTCTAAACTTTTCGGAGGTCATTCTACAACATGAAAAAGCGTCTTTTTATCTGCCTTTTGGTTCTCACCCTGCTGACCGGCGTCGCCTTTGCTTTCTCCGCCTCCGGCGAAAGCTTGCGGCGCCGCTCCACCGTCACCATTGACAAAGCGGAATACGACCGCCTGAAGCGGTATGAAAAGCTGGACGAGGTGCTGCAATACGTGCAGGCCTACTACTATAAAGACCCCGACGTGGACGCCATGCTGGATACCGCCATCCAGGGTCTGCTGGCCGGTCTGGCGGACCCCTACACCTTCTACTATGACGAGGAAAACTGGAAGAGCATGTGGGACGATGAAGAGGGCGAATACACCGGCATCGGCATCCAGCTGCTGGGCAACTACACCGACCAGAGCGTCAAGATCACCCGCGTGTTCCGCGACACCCCGGCCCAGGCCGTGGGCATGCGCAACCATGCGCGGCGAGGTGGGCGGCACGGTGCAGGTGGAGGTGCTGCGCGGCGAGGAATACATCACCTTTGACATCACCCGCGCCGCCATCCACCTGAACAACGTGGACTACACCATGCTGGACAACGACGTGGGCTATGTGGTGCTCTACCAGTTTGCCACCGACGCCCTGATCAACGACTTTACCAAGGCCATGGACGCCCTGGAAGCGGAAGGCGCCAAGAGCATCATCCTGGACTTGCGCGACAACCCCGGCGGCTGGGTGGACGACGCCGTCAATGTGGCGGACCGCTTCCTGGACAAGAAGCTGGTGGTATATACCAACACCCGCTATGAAAAGCACGTGGACGAGCGCTACACCAAGTCCGGCGCGGACGACATTCCCCTGGTGGTGCTGGTGAACGCCAACAGCGCCTCCTCCAGCGAGATTCTGTCCGGCGCGCTGAAGGACTACGGCCGGGCCACCATCGTGGGCACCCAGACCTTCGGCAAAGGCATCATGCAATATGTGCTGGGCCTGAGCGACAACGTGACCGGCATGCAGCTGACCTACTGCGAGTATTTCACCCCCAAGGGCAACAGCGTGCACGGCGTCGGCATCACCCCCGACATCATCGTGGAGATGCCCGAGGAAATGGACTACGCCGATCTGGAGCTGGGCGACATGAACGACCCGCAGCTGGCGGCGGCCTGGGAAGAGGCTGTGCGGCTGGCGCAATAAAAGATAGCCAATCATTAGATCCTTCGACTTCGCTGCGCTTCGCTCAGGATGACAATGTAAGGTGAATTTCCTTTTGTTTAGCAGCTTATCTTGTTTCAAATAAGCCAACAAACAAAGGGAAAATAAACCGTTGATGTCATCCTGAGCGGAACGGAGTGGAGTCGAAGGATCTTTTTATTTGTTTTTCTTACAGCAAAATACAGAGCACCCCGCCGTCCCCTTCGTTGAGGATCTTGGTCAGAGCGGCCCGCACCTTTTCCTGGGCGGCGGGCGGCATGCGGGTGAGCTTGGCGGCCAGACCCTCCCGGATCAGGCTTTCCAGGCTGCGGCCGAAGAACTTGGTTTGCAGCAAGGCGTTTTCGTCCTCCTCCCAGGCGGTGCGCAGGCTGGCGGCGAAATCGTCCGTCTGCTCCTGGGTGCCCAGCACCGGCGATACGTCGGTTTCGATGTCGGAACGGATCAGATGGAGCGCCGGCGCCTTGGCCCGGATGCGGATGGCGTAGCGGCCACCCTGGCGGCTGACCTCGGGCTCGAACAGCTCCACGTCGCTCATGGTGGGCGTCACCATGCCATAGCCCGTTTCCCCCGCCTCCCGCAGCGCGTCGGCAATGCGGTCGTATTCCTTTTTGGCCGCCACCAGCTCCTTCATCAGCCGCAGCAGATGGCCGTCGCTTTCGATCTCCGCCCCGCACTGCTCGCTGAGGACGCGGTTGAAAAGCCCCTCTTGCAGCGGCAGGGTAAATTCCGCGCTGCCCTCGCCATAGGTGAGGTTCTGCAGTTGGGGCAGCAGAGCGTATTCCGAATCGCTGAAGGCGGCCGCCGCCCGGTTGGCGTCGCACATGCGGCTGACGGGCTCCCCCGCCTGGCGCACCCGCTCCACGAGATGCCGGGTGAGCCAATGGCTGTCGTCCAGGGCGGCGGCCCATTCCGGCACGTCGAAGCGCAGTTCCCGGATGGGAAAGGCGGACAGCACCTCCTGCAAAACCGCCTGGGCGTCCTGGGCGGTGAGCTCCTTGGCGGAGAGCAGGATCACGGGCACATCGTATTTTTCGCTGAGGGCGTCCCGCAGCTGCTGGGCGTCCCGGCCTTCCGGCGCGGAGGAATTGAGCACCACGGCGAAGGGTTTGCCCAGAGCCTTGAGCTCCCGGATCACCTGCTCCTCCGCGGGCACATAGGAGGCCCGGGGCAGCTCGGCCACGGTGCCGTCGGTGGTGACCACCAGCCCCAGGGTGGCGTGGTCGGTCATCACCCGGCGGGTGCCCAGCTCCGCCGCCTCCTCAAAGGGGATCTCCTTATCCGACCAGGGCGTGGCCACCATGCGGGCGCTTTCCCCCTCCTGGGTGCCCTGGGCGCCGCGGATCAGATAGCCCACCGAATCCACCATGCGCACCCGGGCCGCCGCGTGATCGGGCAGCGTCACCGGCACCGCGCCGTCCGAAGGCACGAACCGCGGCTGGGTGGTCATGATGGTGCGGCCCGAGGCGCTTTGGGGCAGTTCGTCCACGATGCGGTCCCGCCGGGCTCCCTGGGGTATCAGGGGCAACACCAGCTCGTTCATAAAATTGGTGATAAAGGTGCTTTTGCCCGAGCGCACCGGGCCCACCACGCCGATATACAATTCTCCTTGGGTGCGTTCCGCTATATCCCGATAAAGGGGTGTCACCTGCGTCATGCTGCTTCCTCCTCATTCCATGCTAAGGCATCCTATGCGGAGGAATCAAAAATCATGCTCTGCCCCCTTGCAAACCGTTAAAAATGGGAGTATGCTGGTTCCGTGCCCAGGCACGGAGGTATTTTTTGTATGCGTTCTTCCCATTCTATGAACATGACCGAAGGCAGCATCGCCCGGCAGCTGGTTTCCTTTGCCGCGCCCATGCTGCTGGGACTCATCTTTCAGCAGCTGTACAACACGGTGGACACCATCGTGGTGGGCAACTTTGTCAGCGCCCAGGCATTGGCCGCGGTGGGCTCCACCGGGCCTTTGATCAATACGCTTTTGGGCTTTTTCAACGGCTTTTCCGCGGGCGCCACGGTGGTGATCGCCCGGGCCTTCGGCGCGCGCAGCCGCAAGGACGTGCACGACGCGGTGCACACCACCATTACGGTAACGCTGATACTGGCCGTGGTGATCACCCTGGCGGGGGTGCTGCTGACGCCCACGCTCCTGCGGCTGATGCGGGCTCCCGAGGACATGGTGCCCGACGCCACCATATACCTGCGCATCTACTTTCTGGGGATCAGCGGCCTGATGCTCTACAACATGGGCGCGGGCATCCTGCGGGCGGTGGGCGACAGCAAGCGCCCCCTGTATTTCCTCATCTTTTCCGCCCTGGTCAACACGGCGGGCGATCTGCTATTCGTGCTGGTATTCCATCTGGGCGTGGCGGGGGTGGCCTACGCCACCATATTGGCCCAGGGGCTTTCCGCGCTGCTGATCCTCTACGTGCTGATGCGCTCCGACGGCATCCATCAACTGCGGCTGCGCGATCTGCACATTCATGGAAAGACGCTGAAAAAGATCATTTCCATCGGCCTGCCCACGGCCCTGCAAAGCGCCATCACGGCCTTCTCCAACGTGTTTGTGCAATCCTATATCAACGTGTTTGGCTCCTCCTGCGCGGCGGGCTGGTCCATCTATGGCAAGCTGGATCAGTTTGCTCTCTTGCCGCTGCAGGCCATCAGCATGGCCAACGCCACCTTTGTGGGCCAGAACCTGGGTGCGCTGAACATTCCCCGGGCCAAGCGGGGCATCCGCACGGCGCTGATCATCGGCATGGGCTGCACCGCCGTGCTGATGGCGCCGCTGATGCTTTTTGCCCGGCCGCTGCTGAGCCTCTTTAACCAGCAGGAGGAGGTGCTTTATTACGGCCGGATGTTCGTGCTGTGGATCAGCCCCTTCTATCTGTTTGCCTGCGTCAACGACATCCTGGCCGGCGCGCTGCGGGGAGCCGGCGAATCCCTGGCCACCATGATCAGCATGCTGATGAGCTTTGTGGTGATCCGGCAAATCTATCTGTTTGTCATGTCCCGCCTGACCACCAGCGCGCTGCTGACGGGTCTGGGCTATCCCCTGGGCTGGATTTTATGCACCATCGCGCTGGTGGGCTGCTATAAGCTGATCCCCTGGGAGGACAAGCAGCGGGCGCGGCAAAGCTGAGAAAGCGCTTTTCATCCCTGGGAAAATATGATATACTGTATATGAACCCTGCGGCCCGAAAGGAGATAATTGAATTTGGGAACTGCGAAATTTGCCGTTTTTGTTGATTTGGAAAACTGCGGCGCGAAGGTGGAGACCCTGTCCAACATATTGGAAAAGGTCAAGATCCGCGGCGATATATTGCTGGGCAAGGTGTATGGATATACGGATCGGTTCAGCGATCTGAAAGAGATTTTGCTTTCCAACACCTTTACCGTCGTGCCCTCCCTGCGCTACGGCGTGGCACAAAAGAACAACGCCGACATCATGCTGGTCATCGACGCCCTGACCACGGCCTATTCCAACCCGCTGATCGACAGCTTTTGCATCGTATCCGGCGACAGCGATTATGTGCCGCTGGTGGGCACGCTGAAAGGAATGGGCAAATTTGTGCTGGGCATCAGCCGCAGCGAGGCGGCCAGCAGCATTTTTATCAACGCCTGCAACGAATTTCAGTTTTTGGAGACCGTGGGCGTCACCCAGCGCCGTCCCACCCGCAATAAGGGCAAGAAAGCGCCTCTGGAGGACGACACCGGCGACGAGGAAGCGCTGTGCAAGCTGATCGAAGGCATCCTGGGCGAAGCCGAGGAGGACGAGATGTACGCCAGCGAGCTCAAAGGCGTATTGCTGCGCCTGCGGCCCCAGTTCAACGAAAAGAACTATGGCTGCGGCACCTTTGGAAAGCTGCTGAGCAAGCTGAGCGGCAAGTATGGCACATTCCGCATGCGCAACGACAGCTACAACGTGATGGTGAGCCTGACCCCCGACGCCAACGCGGGCGGCTCGGAAGGCGCTCAGGCGCTGAACCGGGACACCTGGCGCGCGGCCTTCGCCGGGCAGCTGCAGCGGTACAAGGACGACGGCTTCGAGCGCATCAACCCCTCCATCCTCAAGGCCGACATCACCAGCGCCTATCCCGATTTTACCGAAAAGAGCATCGGCTTCCGCCGGTTCTCCGACGTGCTCAAACAGATGGAAAAGGACGGCATGCTGGCGCTGGAGATGGATTCCCAGCGGAATATGCTGATCAAAATGCTGTAAATCATTGGGAGGTAATATTATCATGGAAGTCACCAAGAAAATGTCCATCCGCGAGGTGCTTTTGATCAACCCCGGCACCGCCCGCATCTTCATGGAATTCGGCATGCATTGTCTGGGCTGCCCCCACGCCACCGCCGAAAGCCTGGAGGACGCCTGCGCCGTGCACGGCACCAACGCCGACGAATTGGTGGATCAGCTGAACGCCTACATCGACGAGGCCAACGGCTGACGGGATCGTCCAATCAACAGCCTCCCCCGTTTTTGCCGGGGAAGGCTGTTTGTGCGTTTATTGACATAGAATGACTATCATCGTTTAAAGGGAGAGCAAGAAAAAAATGAAACGCATCGTTCTGACCGGCGGCGGCTCCGCAGGCCATGTAACCCCCCATCTGGCGCTGCTGCCCCACCTGCTGAAAGCGGGCTACGAGGTGCACTATATCGGCACGGAGAATGGCATCGAGCACGGCATGATCGCCCAGCTGCCCGGCGTGACCTATCATGCGGTGAAAAGCGGCAAGCTGCGCCGCTATTTTGACTGGAAAAACTTCACCGATCCCTTCCGGGTCATCGCGGGGGCTTTCCAGAGCGCCCATCTGATGCGCAAGCTCAAGCCCGACGTGTGCTTCTCCAAGGGGGGCTTCGTGTCCGTGCCGGTGGTCATCGGTGCATGGCTGAACCACGTGCCCACCCTGTGCCACGAAAGCGACCTGACGCCGGGATTGGCCAACAAGATCTGCTCCAAATTCGCCAAAAAGATCGCCACCACCTTCCCGGAATGTGCTGAAGCGCTGGCGCCCAAGGGTGTGTTCACCGGCACGCCGCTGCGGCCGGAGCTGTTCAGCGGCAACAAGGAAAAGGGCTTGCAGATGGCGCATTTTACGGCGGATAAGCCCGTGCTGCTGATGATGGGCGGCAGCCTGGGCGCCCAGAGCGTCAACGCGGCTTTGCGGGGCGCGCTGCCCAGGCTTCTGCCGGTGATGCAGGTGTTCCACCTGTGCGGCAAAGGCAATATGGACGAGAGTTTAAACGGCCTGGCGGGCTATTATCAGGTGGAGTTTCTCGGCAAGGAGCTGCCCGACGCCATGGCCGCCGCCGATCTGATCCTGTCCCGGGCGGGTTCCAACGCCCTGTGCGAATTCCAGGCCCTGGGCAAGCCCATGCTGCTGATCCCCTATCCCAAGGGAGCCAGCCGGGGCGACCAGATCCTGAACGCCGCCTCCTATGAGAAGCGCGGCTTGGCCCGGGTGATGGCCCAGGAGAACATGACCAGCGACAGCCTGGCGGACGCCCTGCTGGACCTGCTGAAAAACGGCGGCAGCCTGCGGCAAGCCCTGCGCGACGCGCCGCCCGCGGACGGCACCCAGGCGGTTTTGAAGCTGATCGAGGAAGTACAGAAGAAGTAAACGGGAGGCACAGCATGAACTGCCCCATAGCGGACAAGGGCTGCGGCGGCTGCCGGAATATCGGCGCGCGCTACGGCGACCTGCTGAAAGCGAAAAGCGAGGCCTTTCAGCGGCTGTTTCCCGGCGCGGAGCCCATGGTGGGCGCGGAAAATCCCCGGGGCTACCGCAATAAGGTGCTGCGCAGCTTTGCCAACGGCAAAAGCAGCCTGTACCACGGCATTTACCGGGCGGGCACCCACCAGATCGTATCGGTGCGGCGCTGTCTGATCGAGGATGCGCGGGCCAACGAGATCGCCAACATCGCCCTGGAGCTGCTGGAAAAGCGCGACCTGCCCGCCTACCGGGAGGACTTTCACAAGGGCATCCTGCGGCATATGCAGGTGCGCCGGGCCACAAGGAGCGGCCAGGCGCTGGTGAGCGTCATCACCGGCGGTGAGGAATTTCCCGGCGGCAAGGAATTCGGCCAGGAGCTGATGGCGCGCTGCGCCGATGTCAAAGGCGTGATCCACAACATCAATCCCCGGGGTGACAGCGCCGTGATGGGCTATCGCAGCCATGTGCTGGCGGGCCGGGACGAGATATGGGACACCCTGGGCGGCCTGCAGGTATGCCTGACCAGCCGCAGCTTTTACCAGGTGAACACGGCGCAGGCGGAAAAGCTCTACGCCCGGGCCATTGATTGGGCGGGGCTCTCTCCTGCGGATAAGGTGCTGGACGCCTACTGCGGAGTGGGCGTCATCGGCCTGCTGGCGGCAGGAAAGGCGGGACAAGTGGCCGGGATCGAGATCATCCCCGACGCCATCGCCTGCGCAAAAAAAGCCGCGAAGGTCAACAAAATCGGCAACATCGACTTTGTGTGCGGCGACGCCGGAAAAGCGCTGAACGGCAAGGAGCTTCGCCCGGACGTGGTGTTTATGGACCCGCCCCGGGCGGGCTGCTCCGGCGATTTTCTGCGGCAGGTGATTCAGGCCGCGCCGGGACGCATCGTGTACATCAGCTGCAGCCCCCAAACCCTGCGGCGGGACGTGGATCTGCTGCAAAAGGCCGGATATCGGCTGAAAAGGGTGCAGCCATACGATTTGTTTCCATATACCGATCACATAGAGGCCGTGTGCCTGCTGGTGCGCTGAGGAAAACGCCATGCAAAGAACGGAAAACGTGGAATTGACCGTGCTGTGCCTGATCACGGACGGCGATAGAATGCTGCTGCAGAACCGGGTGAAGCGGGATTGGCAGGGATACACCCTGCCGGGCGGACACGTGGAGCCGGGCGAATCCTTTGTGGACGCGGTGAAGCGGGAAATGAAGGAGGAAACCGGGCTGGAGATCGCCCATCCAAAGCTGGTGGGCGTCAAGCAGTTTCCCATCAAGAACGGGCGGTACGTGGTGCTGCTGTTCAAGGCGGAGGAATTCAGCGGGAAGCTGATTTCCTCCGACGAAGGCAAGATGGAATGGATCGGCCCGGAGCAGCTGGGAAGCATTCATACCGTGGACGATTTTGCCGACCTGCTGCGGGTGATGAACGACCCGGAGCTCACGGAATTCCAATATCTGGTGGACGGAGATCGCTGGGACGCGGTGATTCGCTGATCCGCTGTCAGCGCCTGCCTCTTTTGCCAACATCTGCGGATTGACCGGATGCGCCGCTTGGTTTACAGTACAGGCAGACCAAGCTGCAAAAGAGGTGAGACCATGAAACGGATATTGGCACTGCTGATGATTGTGCTGCTGAGCGCCGGCGTCGCGGCGGCGGAGGAAAGCCCGCTGACGCTGCGGACGGATTACACCCTGGCCCAGGGGCGGGTGACCCTCTACTGGCTGGACAGCGGCCATGGCGCGCCCTATACCATTACCTATACCCTGGTGGCGGACACCCTGGACCCCCAGGCGGAATACTGCCGCATGAACATCCAGGAACGCAGCTGCACCCTGGAGCACCTGCTGCCCGGCGGCGCCTATCGCATCGTGCTGACGGATCAGGCGGGCAACAGCGATCAAATGCTGCTGGAGCTGCCGGAGCCCGAACCCTTTCAGGACGGCAAGCTGACAGCCCGGCATATTTCCAGCGGCGCGGCGCTGCGCAGCCGCCCGATATACTGGCAAACCGACCAGGACATCCGCAGCGAAACCCGGCTTCAAGCCTCCGCGATCGTGGAAAACATGGGCATGACGGAATACGGCATCCGGTATTTCCTGGGCTATCCCGAGCTTAAGGAGCCCCGGAGCTACCACACGCTGCTGGCCTTTCGCGCGCCGGGAGGCTTTGTGTGCACCTACTATCTGGGGCAGATCGTATATGTCAGCGGCCACGCCCCCTCCATCAAGATGTTTTGGCCCTTCCTGGGCACGGAATTCTTTGAATATCTGTACGAATGGACGGGCAGCATTCCGGCGGGCACCTACACCGTGGATTGCTACTGGAATGGCATGGCCGTGACCCAGACAAGCTTTGAACTGCAATAAGAAACGCTCCCGGCAAAACGTCGGGAGCGTTTCTTGCTATTCGTTCCAGGTGAGCTCCGCATCCGCCAGGCGGATATAATCGAAGCCCTCCTCCTGGTAGATTTCAAACCGGCCGCACACGGTGATCTTCGCGCCAAACTCCGGATAATCCGCAGGCCACGCATGATCCCCCGCCCACAGGAATTCCACGCCCATGGAGCAGCAGCCTGTGCTGTCAGGGATCTGCACCGAATGATACACCCGATCCAGGCTCATATCCTCATAATAATCGAACCAGCCGGTGATGCGGATGATCTTGTTCAGATAGTTTTCCGGGGAGAGGTTCATATCGTAGATCTGGGCGTAGGCCACCACGTCGCTGAGGGACGACAGATCCAGATCCACCGCCTGCTCCGCCGTGCCGCCCGGCGGCAGCAGCGCCAGAAGCGCGGCAAAGCACAGCGCAAGCGCTCTTTTCATGACCGCGCTCATCATTCCGTGATCTCGATGGAGGCGTCGCTGATGACAGCATTGGCGATCACGCCGCGCAGCTTCACCGAGGTGCCGATGGCGGGCAGGGTGTCGCTGCTGCTGAAGGCGGTGGTCCAGTAGCCGTCATAATAGGGGTCCTGGATGTTGGTGGGATCGTAAATGCGGCCATAGGCGGTCACGTTCCGGCCTTCAAACTGATCGGGATGGGTGTTGATGCTGGCCAGCTGCACGTATTCCAGGGTATGGCTCATGGTGAGCATATCAATATCCGCGGTGGGACCGGTGTACTTGGTCAGGGTGGTCACCTGGGCTTCGTCGATCCAGTACTTGTCCAATGCCGCGTCATTGCCCCGGAAAACGCCGGTGACATCCACCAGGGAGCCGTTGACCGGCAGATTGGAGGTATCGGCCAGGTTCAGCTCCCACTGCCAGTCGCAGCACTTGGTCTGATCCAGCACGCCCCACACATAGTAGCGGTTGACGCCGCTGTAAGCGTCCTCGACGGTGGCGAAAACGCCGCGCTTGGTGACGCTTTTTCCGTCATACTGGGTGGCGTAATTGTTCTGGAAAATGTTCTGATACAGGGTATATTCCGCCTGGTTGATCACCACGGGAATGGAGCTGGTGGTTTCCGCCAGCGGCGCGGCCTGCTTCTTTTCGCCGCAGGCGCTGAGCAGCAGCACCGCCGCCAGCAGGAGACATACGAGCATGATCCTTTTTTTCATAAATGCAAAACCCTTTCTTTATTTTCTCACAGCGCTGCGCACCGCATCAAACAGGCAGAACAGCAGGAAGGCGACCAGATCAATGGCCACGATGGTGGAGCCCACGGGGGTGCTTTGCACGATGGACACCAGGATGCCGGTCAATGCGCACACCACGGAGAGCACCGCGGAGCAGATGGTGACGGACTTGAAGCTTTTGAACACCCGCATGGCCGACATGGCCGGGAAAATGATCAGCGCCGAGATCAGCAGCGAGCCCACCAGGTTCATGGCCAGCACGATGATGACGGCGATGACCACGGCGATAAGCAGATTGTAGGCCTCCACCCGGGTGCCGCTGGAGCGGGCAAAGTTTTCATCGAAGGTGACGGCAAAGATCTTGTTGTAAAAGAGGATGAAGATGGCCACCACCACGATGGACAGACCGATGCACAGCCAAACCTCCGTTTGGGACAGGGTCAGAATGGAGGTGGAGCCGAACAGCGTGGAGCACACGTCGCCGGACAGGTTGGCCGAGGTGCTGAAAAGGTTCAGCAGCAGATAGCCGATGGCCATGGTGCTCACGGAGATCAGCGCGATGGCGGCGTCGCCCTTGATGCGGCTGTTCTGACCGGCGCGCAGCAGCAGGATGGCGCACAGGATGGTGACGGGCATGGTGAAGAGCATGTCGTCCGCCAGATGCAGCACCCCCGCCACCGCCATGGCGGCAAAGGCCACATGGGACAATCCGTCGCCGATGAAGGAGAAGCGCTTGAGCACCAGCGTAACGCCCAAGAGCGAGGAGCAAAGGGCAATGAGCACGCCCACGATCAGCGCGTAACGGACAAAGGGAAACTGCAAATACATCTGGATGGTCTCAATCATGGCGCTCATCCCCTTCCTCCGCCAGGAAGCGGCTGCCGATGGCGCTGTGGCGGTATTCCTCCGTGGGACCGAAGAACATGGTGGCGCCCACATGGAGGATCTTGTTGGCATAATGGACGGCGGCGCCGATGTCGTGGGAGATCATGATGATGGTGACGCCTTCGCGGTTGAGCTGCTCGATGAGGCTGTACATTTCCGCCGTCACCTTGGGGTCCAGGCCCGCCACGGGCTCATCCAGGAGCAGCAGCTTCTGGGTGGCGCACAGCGCCCGGGCCAGCAGGACCCGCTGCTGCTGGCCGCCGGACAGCTCCCGATAGCAGCGATTAGCAAACTGGGTCACCCGCATGCGCTCCATGTTCTGCCGGGCCAGCGCCTTTTCCGCCTTGCCATAGAAGGGACGGCCGCCCACCCGGGCCTGGCAGCCGCTGAGCACGATCTCCCACACGGTGGCGGGGAAATCCCGCTGCACCTGGGTTTGCTGGGGCAGATAGCCCACCTCGTTGTTGCGCAGGCCGTCGCCAAAGGCGATGCTGCCGCCCAGGGGCTTTTGCAGCCCCAGGATGGTCTTCATCAGGGTGGATTTGCCGGAGCCGTTTTCGCCCACGATGCACAGATAATCCCCCTGATCGATGCTGAAATTCACGTTCTGACGGATCACATGGCCCTCGTAGCCCAGAGCCAGATCCTTGACTGTCAATTGTGCCATATGCTCATCTCCCCCATCATTCCGCGTCCAGGGCCTGGGCAAAGACCGACAGGTTCTTTTCCATGACGCCCAGGTAGGTGACGCCGTCGTTGATGGCCTTGGCCGTGGTGCCCTGCATGGAATCCACGGTGAGCACCTGCTGGTTTTTGTCCGCAGTGCTTTGCACGATGGTCTCAGCGATGCGGTGGTCCGTGCCTTCGATGGTCAGCACGGCGGGCAGGCCCAGTTCGTCGGTCTTGCCCGCCAGGAAAACGATGGTCTGGAAGCTGGCCTCGGTCTCGGCGGAGCAGCCGGAGAAGGCCGCGTAATAATGAAGATCGTAATCGTCCGCCAGATAGCGGAAGGGGAAGCGATCTCCGAACAGGATGGTGTCAAAGGCAGCGTGGGCTCTCATATCCGCATAGCGGGCGTCCAGGTCCTGGAGCTTTGCGATATAGGCGGCGGCGTTGGCCTGATAGGCATCCGCGTTCTCCGCGTCCAACTGACCAAGCGCGTCGGCGATGGCCTGGGTGAAGAGCTGGGCGTTGCGCAGGGACAGCCACACATGCTCGTCGTATTCGGCCTCGTCCTCGTCGTGGTCATCGTCCTCGTCATGCTCGTCGTGTTCGTCGTGTTCGTGATCGTGATCCTCCGCCTGCATGCCTTCCACCAATTCTTCTTCCTTGGCGGCCTCGCCCAGGGTTTCCAGCAGGCTGACGGCGATCTGATCCTGATTGATCAGATGCTTCTGGGCGTCCTCCACCCATTCGTCGGATTCGCCGCCCACATAGATAAAGAGGTCGCAGCTGGCCACCCGCAGGATGTCCTGGGCGGTGGGATTGAAGCTGTGCAGATCCACGCCGCTGTCCATGAGCAGGGTGAGTTCGGCGTTGCTGTGATCCCCCAGCACCTGCCGCGTCCAGTCATAGAGCGGGAAGGTGGCGGCCACGATGGTGATCTTCTTGTCCGCCAGAGCGGGCGTAAACAGGCTGGCCGTCAGAAGGACCAGCATAAACAGCAAAGCTGTGCATTTTTTCATATTGATAATCTCCTTTTTCGACAGACTGAAAATGGGCATAAAAATACAAGGCGACGCCGCCGGCAACTCAAATTGCCGACCGTCCCTTGCCGTTTTCAGTCAATCGTCCAGGCGAATCTTCCACCCTACCAACGTGCCGTGGGCCACGCGGCGGAAGGCAGGCTGAGACAGGCACAGCCGCCCCAGCAGCCGCAGCGCAAACAATGCCGCCAACACAGGCAGCAGCGCCACCATGCCATGCAGCGCGCGCTCGACCCGCGCCAGCAGGACGCAGATCAGGCAGCATTCGCCGGAGCATACATGGTTGGCCGCACGGACGATACAGACGGAAGAAAACAGCAGCGTCATGAGCAGCAGCGCGCAAAGCAGCAGCGCTACGCTTTTTTTGATTGTACGCATGGCCGTTCCCTCCTTTCCGGGCTTCATCCGTAGTATAATTTGTATTTTATCACAGAATCCCGGGTTGTCAACCTTTTAAGCCGAGCATAATGGTCGGGATTGTGTAAAATAATTGTAAACACAAGCGCCTCCGGCCAAACCCGGAGGCAGACACATGATTATTTCGCAAAATCCACAAAATCCTCCGGTACCAAGGCATAATCCACGGCAGACTGCCACTGGCCCAATTGATCCTGCCAGCAGCTTTCCCGGACGCCCAGGCGGCAAAAGCCCAGGCGCTCATAGACGTGCTGGGCGCGGGTGTTTTTGAGGTTGGTATCCAGCACGATGCGCCCCAGGCCCTTATCAAAAAGGGCGCGGATCAGCAGGCTCAATATCACCTTGCCCAAGCCCTTTTCCTGCATGTCGGCTTCGCAGATCTTGATGCCGATCTCGGCTTCTTTGTCCGGCAGCACCCGATAGCTGCACTCGCCGATCAGCCGACCCCGGAAGGCGATGACCAGCCGGCGGCGGGTGTCGTCGGTATCGGCGGCGATCTGCGCGGCGATCTTTTCCGCGGTGATGCCCAAGCCCCTGGGAAAGCCCGCATGGGCCATAACGGCGCCGTCGTTCCACCAGGCCGCCAGCTGAAGGCAGTCCGCGGCCTCGGCATTGCGGATCTCCAGATCCCCATAAACGACGCGCATGGCTTACTCCCCGATCAATGTCACGTCGGACAGGGCGCTTTTCTTATCCCGGGCCACCCGCAGCGCGCGCAGGCGCTGCACCCGCTGGCTGACGCGGTGTCCGGTCAGGGCTTTGCTGCGATAGCGGTCCAGCAGCACCCGGGAGCCCACGGCTACGGGCAGTGCGGCCACGGCTCCGCCGCCCGCGGCGATGACCGCAGCGCCCACGCCCATGGCGGCGCCGGTTTTGAGCATGCGGTAGGCCGCGTCGCTGGTGGCGGCCACGCCGGTCTTTTTGCCCATCAGCACCCGGCAGCCCTCGGTGACGGCGATGACGGAGAAGGGCAGCACGCCGCTGACGGTCTCCAGGGTTTCGGTGACGATGCCCGTATCCTCCAGCAGACCCAGATCCACGCTGACGTTATCGGCCAGGGAGAGCCCGGCGGACACGGCGTCCACCACGGTGTCATGGCGGCGCTTTTTATATTTTTCGACCATTTCCTTAAAGGACGGCATGGTTTTCACCTCCCCAAGAGCTTGAGCACGGTGACCAAGACCCAGCTGACGCACAGGATGCCCACCATCCAGGTGGCCTGGCGCAGGATCTGGCCCAGGCCCATCTTCTGCGGCTTCTTTTCCGT
Source organism: uncultured Eubacteriales bacterium (assembly GCA_902764185.1). GTDB lineage: Bacteria > Bacillota > Clostridia > Christensenellales > Aristaeellaceae > SFMI01. Next base: position 2,271 of record CACWUV010000032.1, on the reverse strand, counting down.
TTCCTTGAGCGCTTTTTCCAGAGTATCCAGGCGTTTTTTTGCCTGTTTGAGCTCCTCCTCAAGATCCTTGACTTCCGCCTTGCGGTCTTTTTCCTGGCGCAGCACCTTTTCCTCCAGCAGGGTCAATTGGGCGCTGTTGCCGTCCACGTCCCGGCGCAAGGCGTTCTGGTCTTCGCTCAGGCCCTCCACCACCAGCGTCATTTCGCTGGTGAACTCCTCCACGGCCTGGTTCATATCCTTGCCCTTGAGGGTGGCGAAGGTATTCTCGATAAAATCGCGCGCGCCGCGAACAAGGCCCGGCTTTTTGCCGGTTGCCTCCTCCGCAGCGGGCAGATTCTGATCCATCGGGATCAGATCGTTTTCTTTTTCAGTCATTTTTCCTTATACCATAGTAATCCCCATGGCCGCCTGCTCGTCATGATAGCGATCCAGCAGAGCCTTGATGCGATTGTAGGGGTTCAAGAGCCCGTGCAGGGACCGGTCGTGGTTCAGCGTGGCGATGATATAGGAGATATACTTGCTCATGTCCGCCTGGACGAACCAGGGCTCTTCCTGGATCTCCGGCGCGCAGTAGGTCAGGTTGGTGGCGATCACTTTGGTGATCAGGCCTTCCTCCCAGGCCCTGCGGAACATTTCGGGGCCGGAGGAGAAGAAGGCGAAGGTGGGCAGCGCATAGATACGGTTGGCCTTGCGGGCCTTGAGCTCCCGGCACACATCCAGCATGGAATCGCCGGAGGCCAGCATATCGTCCACCACCAGGATGTCCTTGCCCTCCACGTCGGCGCCCAGATACTCGTGGGCGACGATGGGGTTGCGGCCGTTGACGATGGTGGTGTAATCGCGGCGCTTGTAGAACATGCCCATGTCCAAAGAGAGAACGGAGGAATAGTAGATATTGCGCTGCATGGCGCCCTCGTCGGGGCTGACCACCATCATGTGCTCCTTGTCCATGCGCAGATCCTTTTCGGATTTGCACAGCGCCTTGAGCATCTGATAGGTGGGCATGACGTTTTCAAAGCCGATGAGCGGCACGGCGTTGACCATACGGGGATCGTGGGCGTCGAAGGTGATGATGTCCTTGATGCCCATATTGACCAATTCCTGCAGGCCCAGAGCGCAGTCCAGGCTTTCCCGGGTGGTGCGGCGGTGCTGACGGCTTTCATAGAGCATAGGCTCGATCACCGTGATGCGCTTGGCCTTGCCCGCGATGGCGGAGATGACGCGCTTGAGGTCCTGGAAATGATCGTCGGGAGACATGGGCACTTCCTGCCCGTACATTTTGTAGGTGACGTTATGGGCGCACACATCCACGATGATGTACACGTCCAGGCCGCGGACGCTCTCGCGCAGCACGGCCTTGCCTTCGCCCGAGCCGAAGCGGGGAACCTGGAAAGGCTTGGAGTACGTGGACTGCACGTAGTTGCGGAATGCGGGATCTTTCTTTACAATGTTGTGATCCAGGGAACGGAACTGTACGAGCCAATTATCGACTTTGCTTCCGAGTTCCGAGGCTGAAGGCATGATGATGAGGCCGAGCGGCGCTACCGGAATCTTGCGCTCGAGTTGTTCATGAAGCTGAAGATCTTTTTCTGCTGGCATTATTCTAACCACTCCTTATGATGAGTTTCGCGGAGACCCGCCTGCGTTCTTCATTATAGAGGACAAATCTTTCGTGAACAAGCACTCCTCCGACGGTCCGTTTACTTTATCTTTTGATTTTTGTACAATAGGTTAAGTTGCGATAATCCCGGCCCGGGCGGCGTACAGGGAAGTGCCGCGCGGCAGAAGGCCCGGGATGAGATATAAGATCTTCCATGCACTCGTCGTTTTTCAGCCATGGGAACAATTCAGAGTCCCTGTGGCTCCGGCAGGAGTGCTGAAACTCCAATTATTATATGCAGATGCGATGTGTATGCATTTATGCATATACATATGTACAGCTGTTTTCCAGAAAGGATTTCCATGAGTACAAGAAAATCCCGTCCGATCGTTGCCATCGTCGGAAGGCCGAATGTCGGCAAATCGACCCTGTTTAACGCTCTCGCAGGAGAAAATATTTCCATTGTGAAGGACACGCCCGGTGTGACGCGGGACAGAATCTATGCGGACTGCACCTGGCTGAATTATACATTTACACTGATTGACACGGGCGGCATCGAGCCGGATTCAAAGGATGTCATCCTCTCGCAGATGCGCGAACAGGCGCAGATTGCCATTGATACGGCGGATGTCATTCTGTTTATGACCGATATGAAGCAGGGCATGACCGAT
>CACWUV010000031.1 GCA_902764185.1 uncultured Eubacteriales bacterium | reverse complement strand
GACGACAAAGCGTGATACTGACGCAGCTTCCGGACGTAATCTGACCGACGACGAAAAGAAGCTGGCCTGCCAGGCCGCCGCCCGTGCGGGCGCGGATTTTGTCAAGACCAGCACCGGCTTTGGCACCGGCGGTGCAACCCCCCATGACGTGGCGCTCATGCGCGCGTCCATTCCCGATCATATGAAGGTCAAAGCTTCCGGCGGCGTGCACAATTATGCCGAGGCCATGGCCGTGGTGGAGGCCGGAGCCAGCCGCATCGGCGCCAGCGCGGGCATCGCCATTGTGCAGGACGCCGAATAACCGCTTGACATTTGTCCCCGGTTATGCTATATTGGGCAGGCCCTTTCGGGCAGACAGTTCGAAACCATCCTGTCTATAAACAAAACTAAGGGACAAACAGCAAGCGAAGGAAAACCTTTGCGGGCACACCTTAGTTGGTGTGCTCTTTTTTTGCCCCGGAGAAAGGAAAACCAATGAAAAAGCTCTTCACCACCCGTTCCATCACCCTGTCCGCCGCCATCGCCGCCCTCTACGCCGCCCTGACGCTGCTCCTTGCGCCTATTTCCTACGGCGATTGGCAGTGCCGCGTATCCGAAGCCCTCACCATGCTGCCGCTGCTGATGCCCCAGGCCATTCCCGGCCTGTTTGTGGGCTGCGTCCTGGCCAACCTGCTGGGCCCCTCCGCCGGCATCACCGATATTGTGTTCGGCTCCCTGGCCACGCTGATTGCCGCCATCGGCACCTGGTATTTCCGCAAGAACAAGTGGCTGGCCGCCGCCTGCCCCGTGGTTGCCAACGGCATCATCGTGGGCCTGGTGCTGTCCCTGTCCTTCCATCTGCCCTTCTTCCTCACCGCCATCCAGGTGGCTGCGGGCGAGCTGCTGGCCGTCATCGTCGGCCTGGTGCTCATCAAAGCCCTGGAAAAGGTGAACATTCAGAAGTACATCGATTGATCCCGCTGCCATGCATAAAAGCCTTCGGTTCAGATGATCAGCAAACCGATTGTTGAATGCCTGGGATGCATGAAGGGGCCGTAGCCCCTTCATTTTTCATTTCTTTCAAATTTTCTGGCCGTGCGCTGTTAAGCGCACAAGATAATTTACCTAAGCCTCCAGCCCAGTGCCGGAGGCTTTTTGCTTGACATTCCGCATGGATTTTTTATAATGAAAGGGCGAAGGGAGGAATGAATGATGCGAAAAACATTGCGATGGGCGATGACCATACTGACGGTGTTGCTCTGCGCCGCCGTCTGTTTTACCATTTTGCGCCTCTATCGCGCGGGCTTTGTCCGCCATGTTTCCTCCGGACCGGTTGTGCCCATTTTCACCCGGGAGGATACCGTGGCGGGGCTGCGCTGGATTCTGCCGCTCCTTGTGCTGTGGCTGGCCGGTGCCGTTTTGATCCGTGCGGATGGGCCCCACAAGCGGCCCGCCGTTCATCCGGAAAAGCAGCGCACGCCCGCGGCTTCCGGCAGGCTCCGGCTGTCGCTTTTCATCCTCGCCCTTGCCTTTGTCGTCTTGGGGGTTTTTAACGGCGGCCTCCATGACGTGCTGGTGAAGGCCATTCAAATCTGTACGGAGTGTATCGGCCTTGGATAACATCAAAACCTGGTGGCAGGCCCACCGTCCGTCCCGCCGTCGGCTGGTGCAGCTCTATGCCATGCTGCTCTATAACGCCCATATCAAGGGGTTCTGGGAGGGTAAGCTCTATACGGGCCCCCTCAAGTCCCTTTGCGTGCCCGGGCTCAACTGCTATTCCTGCCCCGGAGCCATTGCCGCCTGCCCGTTGGGGGCGCTGCAAAACGCCATTTCCGCTTCGGCCAACCGGCCCGCTTTCTATGTGGTGGGCCTGCTGCTGCTCTTTGGGCTGGCCTTGGGCCGGGTGATCTGCGGCTGGCTGTGTCCCTTTGGCATGCTCCAGGAGCTGCTGCACCGCGTGCCCACCCATAAAATCCAAAAGAACCGGGTCACCCGAGGGCTTTCCTGGCTCAAATATTTTTTCCTGGCCGTTCTTGTCGTCGTTATCCCGGCCTATTACGCCTTCCGCCGGGTGCCGCTGCCCGCCTTCTGCAAGTATATTTGCCCGGCGGGCACCCTGGAAGGGGCGGTGGGCCTGCTGGCAAACCCCGCCAACGCCGATACATTCGGCATGCTGGGCGCGCTGTTCACCAATAAAATCGTGCTGATGGCGCTGATCCTCACCGCCTGCGTGTTCCTCTATCGGGCCTTCTGCCGCTTCCTGTGCCCGCTGGGAGCCATCTACGGCCTGTTTGCCCGGATCGCTCTGCTGGGCATCCGGGTGAAGGAGGCGGATTGCACCGGCTGCGGCGCCTGCCTGCGGGTGTGTCCCATGGATATTCGCCGGGTAGGGGATCACGAGTGCATCCAGTGCGGGCAATGCGTGGATGCATGCCCGGAAAAAGCCATCAGCCTGAGAGCAGGCAAAATCGTGCTGAAAGGGCCGGAAGTATGAAAAAGAAAATGTTGCTGGCGCTTCCATGGCTGCTGCTGGCCTGCCTGATGCTGCTGGTCAATCGCCCCGAGCCCCGGCTTGCCTACGATACCGACGCGCCCGTCGGCCATGCCGTGGGCCAGCAGGCGCCGGATTTCACCCTGACCACCATGGATGGCGGCTCCTTCACCCTGCGGGAGCAGCGGGGCCGGGTGACGGTGCTCAATCTGTGGGCCACCTGGTGCGGGCCCTGCGTCAAGGAGCTGCCCCATTTTGACCGCCTGGCCCGGGAGCAAAACGTGGCTGTCCTGGCCATTCATTCCGATCTGATCACCGACGACGTGGGGAAATACCTGTCCCATTACGATTACGGCATGTCTTTCGCCGTGGACGAAACCGGTCAGGTCATCGCCTCCCTGGGCGGCTCCCAGATGCTGCCCCAAACCATCGTGCTGGACCCCTATGGCGTGGTGACCTACAACCAGGTGGGCTCCGTAACCTATGAGGCATTGACGGCGCTGGTGCAATCCGCCAGCCAGTCCCAATAAAAAAAGGAGCGGCGCTTCAAAAGCACCGTTCCTTTCTTTCTTTTCGGCATTGCTCAATGTTTCCGCAGCGATAGCACAGCTCGTTGTCGCAGATGCCGTCGTTATCAAAATATGATCGGATGTTGTTCACCGTGGTTTCGGCTATGTTGCCCAGCGCTTCCCGGGTCAGGAAAGCCTGATGGGAGGTGACGATGACGTTGGGCATGGAGATGAGCCGGGACAGCAGATCGTCGTTCAGGATGTGTCCCGAGCGATCCTCAAAGAAAACGTCCGCCTCCTCCTCATATACGTCCAGGCAGGCCGCGCCCACATGCCGGGCCTTGATGCCGGAAAGCAACGCTTCGGCGTCGATCAGCGCGCCCCGCGACGTATTGACGATCACCACGCCCTTTTTCATTTTGCGGATGGCGTTCCCGTCGATCAGGTGCCGTGTTTCCTCGGTCAACGGGCAATGAAGGGAAATCACGTCGCTTTCCGCAAACAGCCGATCCAGTGCGGCATATTCGATGCCGCTGTCCGCCGCGGGATATTTGTCATAGGCCAGCACCCGCATGCCGAAGCCGCGGCAGATATTGATGAAAATGCGCCCGATCTTGCCGGTGCCGATGACGCCCACGGTCTTGCCGTGAAAATCAAAGCCCGTCAGCCCGTTCAGGGAAAAATTGAATTCCCTTGTGCGGTTATACGCCTTGTGGATACGGCGCACCGAGGTGAGCAGCAGCGCCATGGCATGCTCCGCCACCGCATAGGGGGAATAGGCTGGCACGTGCACCACATGCACCTTGCCGTAGGCCGCGCGCACGTCCACATTGTTGTAGCCCGCCGACCGCAGAGCGATGAGCTTGACGCCGTAGCCGTGCAGCCTGTCGATCACCGCCGCGTCCACCTGGTCGTTCACAAATACGCACACGGCGTCGCAGCCCGCCGCCAGCGCCACGGTGTCGGCGTTCAGCCGGGTTTCCAGAAAATGAAACCGCATGCCGTGCATCGCCCCATATTGCTCAAAGGCGGGTCTGTCATATTCCTTTGCGTCGTAGAATGCCACCTGAATCATGCCGTCACCTCCCGTCTATTGTGATGCGCCGCAGGGGTTATTATTCCAATATCCGACCGTCGCAGGAGATGGTCACCACCTGCCAGGGGATGAATTTGCCGCTGTCCTGCAAGGCTTTCTGGGCCGCCATCTGCAATCCGCCGCAGCAGGGTACCTCCATGCGCAGGATGGTGACGCTCTTGATGTCGTTGTCGCGGATGATGGCCGTCAGCTTTTCGGCGTAATCCACCGCGTCCAGCTTGGGGCACCCGATGACGGTCACCTTGCCCCGCATGAATTCCTCATGGGTGTTGGCGTAGGCATAGGCGGTGCAGTCCGCGGCGATGAGCAGCTTGGCCCCGTCAAAGAAGGGCGCGCGAGTGGGCACCAGCTTGATCTGGCAGGGCCATTGGGCCAGACGGGAGAGGGGCTTGCCGGGCATCATGGGAGCGGGCGCTTCCGCCTGCCGGTCAAACTGCCGCATCCGGGAACCGGGGCAGCCGCCCGCGGGATGATCATGCTTCATTTCGCTCATTTTCTTTTCCTCCTGTGCTTTTTTCACCGCTTCCTGGTCGTATTCGGGGGCTTCCCGCTCCTCAAAGGTGATGGCTCCGGTGGGGCAGGCCGGCAGGCAATCGCCAAAGCCGTCGCAGAAATTCTCCCGCACCAGCTTGGCTTTGCCGTTCACAATGTCGATGGCTCCTTCATGACAGGCCGAGGCGCAAATCCCGCAGCCGTTGCACTTTTCTTCGTCGATATGGATGATCTTTCGGATCATTTGCAGCACCTCCTTGACTTTTACGGCCTCATTTTACTATAATGCCAGATGAAAGTATGTGGTTAAAACCACAAAAGGAGCGCCCATGGAAAATTTATTTTTGCAAAACACCCTGCTGTTCCGCGATATGACGCCGGAGGAAATCGACCAGGCCGCGCAAGCGCTGCGCGTCCATGTGAAGCGCTATCCCAAGGACGCCGTTCTCCTGCGGGCGGGCAGCGCCACCGCCTGGATGGGCATGGTGCTGCGCGGCGGCGTCACCATTGAGAGCAACGACCTGTGGGGCAACCGCGTGCTGCTGAGCCATGCGGGGGAAGGACAGTATTTTGCGGAAACCTACGCGTTTCTGGAAGGGGAAACGCTGCCCGTGGACGTGGTGGCGGACCAGGACAGCACCGTCGCCTTTTTCCATCTGGAGGCGCTGCGGGAGAAAGGCGGCCTGGCCAAGCCCTGGGCCGCCAAGATGATCAAGCATCTTTTGATCATCTCCGCCCATAAAAACCTGGCGCTGTCCGCCCGCAGCTTCCATACCGCTTCCCATCATATCCGGGGGCGCATCATGGCCTATCTCAACACCCTGTCCCTGCAAAATCATGGCTGCGCCTTCGATCTTCCCTTTGACCGCCAGCAGCTGGCGGATTATCTCAACGTGGAGCGCACCGCTCTGTCCAAGGAGTTGGGGCGCATGCGCCGGGAAGGACTGATCGACTTTCACCGCAATCATTTTGTGCTGCTCCGGGAGGAGCCCTGACGGCGCAGGTCAAATTTTTCTTAACAAAACTATTGACATTCATCTCCATCTGTGCTATATTAATATGCGTCGCCGGAAAGCGACATGGTCGCATGGCTCAGTTGGTAGTACCTACTGGTACCTTCTCTCGAATGAGAGATGTCGATGTGAACAGGTTGCTGGCAAGCCGTTCACTCGAATCCACGGAAAGCTCCCCTAAAAACCCGAACATATTAGGAGAGATTGTCAGAAACGTTCGGATAAGGTCGCATGGCTCAGTTGGTAGAGCACATCGTTCACATCGATGGGGTCATAGGTTCGAGTCCTATTGCGACCACCAAAAACCCTCAGTGTTATGCTGAGGGTTTTCCTTTATATGTGCGCAGGCTGCGAGGAGAAAGAGCATGCTCACCTTTTTGCAAGTGTGACTATCACCCCGATCATCGGGCCTGCGGCCAATTGGTGATGGATTGCAGCTATCTGGTGAGCGTGCCGCTGTAGTACTATGAATGGCTGCCCCATGACGGCGGAGATCCGCCAGGCCATGGAAGGCTGAAAGCAGAAAGGAGCGTCTATGTCCCTGCCAGTATTGGATAATCATGATCCCCGTATCCGCTATTACGAGCTGCTGCTGGAGGCGGATATCGACGGCATGCCGGAGCTGCCGCTGCCCGCGGGGTACAGCTATGTCTTTTATCAGGACGGCGACCGGGATACCTGGATCGACATTGAAAAAAGCGCCCGGGAGTTTTCCACTCTGGAAGAGGGGAAAGAAGCCTGGGGGCGTTATTACGCAGGCCGGGAGGAAACGCTCAAAAATCGTATGGTGTTCGTTGTGAACCCATCCGGCCAGAAGGTGGCCACCGCCACGGCCTATTATGACATCACGGGCCGGGATGCCAGCGGCTCCGGCTGGCTCCATTGGGTGGCCGTGCGCCGGGAGGAGCAGGGCAGGGGATTGTCAAAGCCTCTGATCACCCACGTGCTGGCCATCATGCGCCAAATGGGCCAGACCCATGCCAAGATTCCCACCCAAACCACCACCTGGGTGGCCTGCAAGGTGTATCTTGATCTGGGATTCCGGCCCATTCCAAAGAATCTGATCAACAGCCGGGACGGCTGGCGCATCATCCGCCGCCTCACCGATCACCCGGCGCTTTTCACTCTCGATCCGGCTTCGGATGACGAAATACTGGAAAGATGACCCACCGGTCCAGCAGCTGCAGCAGCCGCGGCAGCAGAAACAGCACCAGCGCCACGGAGACCACCGCGCCCCGGCCCAGCATGGTGCCGATGGAGGAAATGTAGAACACCGAGCTCACGATACCCACCGAGAATCCCGCCACGATCAGCGCCATGCCGCTGGTCAGCACCGTCGGCAGCGACAGGCGTATGGCCTCCGCCGCCGACGCTTTTTTGTTGTGATCCCGCCGCAATTCCCGGTAATGGCTGGTGAGCAGTATGCCATAGTCGATGGTGGCGCCCATTTGCAGCGCCACGCAGATCAGATAGCACATGAAGAAGATGCTGCCGTCATACCAATTGGAGAAGGCCATATTGATCCAGATGGCCCCCTGGATCACGCACACCAGCAGCACCGGGATCACCAGGGATTTGAAGGAGATGAGCACGATCAGGAACACCAGGCCGATGGTGATGAAGGTCACCCGCCGCATGTCCGTGGAGAAGGAGGTGGCGATGTCGTCGATGGCCAGCAGCATGCCCGCCATGGCGGTGTCCTCGCCGTACAGCTCCCGCAGGATGGCCTTGATCCCGGTGATGACTTCATGCACATGGGGGTCGCTGTAGGCCAGCTCCATATCCAGCAGCATGCGGGAATAATGGGGGCCGTTGAAGGCGTTTTCCGCCGTTTGCAGCAGCTCCTGGGCGCCTTTCAGCTGCTCCGTGACATCGCCTGGCACCAGGAAGGCGATGCGCCCCAGGGAATCGGAAAGCTGCTTTACCAGCGCGTCGCCGCGGATGGGAAACTGAATGCCCAGCATCCGGGCCAGGGCGTTCACGCTGCCTTCGTCCCTGCCCAAAAGTGCAGCCACCTCCGCCGCGTCCTGATAGACGGTCACGGCGGCCTTGCCCGTGGTCACCATGGACATCACGTCCTTGACCACCGGCGCGCCGTCCGCCGTCAGGCTTTGCAGCCGCTCCGCCAATTGCCGCTGTCGGGCGACGCCTTCGTCGCTGTCGTCCCGGGGAAAGAGCGCCACGATCTGGTTGGATTGGCCAAACAGCTCCGTCACCTGCTGCGCGCCTGCGCCCATATCCCGGATGGTGTAGGTATATACGTTTTTGCTTTGCAGCCCCGCACCCAGGATGACGGCCAGAATCAGCGCCAGCGGCAGCAGGCCGTGCAGGGCGCTGGAGGCGCTCTCCATCCAGCCGCCTTTCAAGGGCAAGGGCTTGTGGGCCGTCCTGTCCAGCAGCGGAGCGAACAGGGTCAACAGTCCCGGCATAAACAGGAACACCGTCAGCATGCTGATCAGTATGCCCTTGGCCAGCACGATGCCGATGTCAAAGCCGATGGTAAAGCGCATGAACACCAGCGCCAGCATGCCCGCCACGGTGGTCAGGGCGCTGGAGGCGATGGGCATGAAAGCCCCGCTCAACGCCTGCGCCATGGCCTGGCGGGCGTCCATGCCTTGCCTGCGCAGCCGGTCAAAGGCGTTCATCAGCATGATGGAGTAATCCATGGCCAGGGCCAATTGCAATATGGCCGTCACCGCGAAGGTGATGAAGGAAATGGACGGGAAAATCCAGTTGGTGCCCATGTTGATCAGGATGGACACGGCGATGACCAGAAAAAAGATCACCGGCTCCATCCAGGAGCGGGTCATGGCCAAAAGAATGCCGAACACGATGGCGCAGGATACCGCCATCACCAGCGGCATTTCCCGCATGATGCTTTCCTGCAAATCCCGGCTGTCCTGGGCCGCGCCGCTGATCAGGTGGGGCGTCTCCGCCAGCATGCCGTCCACGGCCTCCAGCGCCTCCTCCTCCCGGTCGGCGTTCAGCGTCACCCGGATCAGACGGTACAGATGCCCGTCCCGCCGCGTCACGCCAGCTTCCGGATCGTGGGCCGCCGTCAACACGCCCTCCAGCGCGCCGATCCGCCCGGCGTAATCCGCGGCGGCGTCCGCATCCGCGTCGATCAGCACCACCGACATAAAGGAGGTTTGCTCAAACTCTCCGTTCATCAGGTCCAGTCCGCGCTTGGTGTCCGTGTCCTTGTTCAGATAGGCCGTCAGGTCATAGTTGACCCGCGTCCTGCCCATGGTCAGCGCAGACGCCGCCGAGGCGATCAAAAGCAAAATGAGCCACACGGCGCGAAAGCGCACGATGCATCCCGCGATTTTTTCCTTCAATGCAGTCCTTCCTCTCGGGTGGACAGCCCACCCTTTCCAGTGCTATAATGTTTCAGGCTTCCGTGCCCGTGCGGCCCAGCTCCTTGGCGCTATCCAATGTCAGCATGGCCGATAGCCTCCTTTACGGGTCGATTGCCTATCAGTTTACTACACATTCGCGCATTTATCAATCATTTTGTGTGAGGTCAAGCAGCGTTCCATGGATTTTGAAATCATCCGCAGCAGTCGCAAAACCATCAGCCTGCAGCTGGTCAGCCCCGACCGGGCGGTGGTGCGCGCGCCGCTGATAATATCCACCCACGACATCCAGACCTTCATCCAGAAAAACGAAAAATGGCTGGAAAAACACCGGCAGCAGATGCTGGAGGCCCAGCGGGAAATGGGGGATGGCGCACCCTTTGCGCCGGAGGAGCTCCGCGCCCTGGCCCAGCAGGCCGTCCGGGTCCTGCCTGACCGTTTGCGGCGTTTCGCGCCTCTGGTGGGTGTGGATTACGGCCGCGTCGCCGTGCGCTGCCAGCGGACAAAATGGGGCAGCTGCTCCGCCCGGGGCAATCTCAATTTCAATTGTCTGCTGATGCTCTGCCCGCCGGAGGTGCTGGATTATGTGGTGGTGCACGAGCTTTGCCACCGCAAGGAGCTCAACCATTCGCCGCGGTTCTGGGCGGAGGTGGAGCGGGTGATGCCCGATTACAAAAAGCATCGGGATTGGCTCAAACAGAACGGCAGCCGGCTGATCGCCCGCATTCCCCAATAAAAAACCCGCCGGTATGGCGGGCTTGAAATGCGGTTTTATTGGGGCCGTTCCTTGCCGAAGAAGCAGACGGCCAGGGTGCCGGGCCCGCAGTGCGCGCCGATGACGGGCCCCACGTTCTCGATGGGAATATCGCCCAGGCCGGGAACCAGCTCCAGCAGGCGCGCCTTGAGCAGCTTGGCGTCCTCGGGATCGTCCGCGTGCACGATGATGGCGTCGGCTTCGGCGGGATCGTCAATGTTGTCCCGGGCTTTTTCGGCCAGATAGTTGATGGCCTTGTGGCGTCCGCGCACCTTGTCCACGCTCACCATCAGGCCGTCCCGGCTCTCAATGATGATGGGCTTGAGGTTCAGCATGGTGCCCAGAGCCGCGGCCACGGGCTTGATGCGCCCGCCGCGCTTGAGGTATTTCAGATCATCCACCGTCACCCAGGCCTGGGCCTTCATGTAGTTGGCCTCCACCCAGTCCGCGATCTCGTCCATGGACTTGCCGGCCTTGTACATGCGGTGAGCCTTCAAAACCAGGATGGTCTGGGGCGCGGAGATGGACAGGGTGTCCACCACGCGGTAGGTGCGCTCGGGATATTTTTCCTTCAGCTCCGCCAGCGCGCTGCGCATGGCCATGATGGTGCTGCTCATCTTGCTGGAAAAGGCGATGAACAGAATGTCCTGTCCCGCCGCGAAGATGGGCTCAAAGATCTCCAGATAGGCGGATTCATTGAGGGAGGCGGTGACGGGGGCCGCGCCCGCGCGCATTTTATCGTAATAGGTTTTATGGTCAATGGTCTGGCCCAGATCGTCAAAATATTCTTTTCCTTCCAGGGAATAGGGCATATAGACCACCGGAATATCGCATTCCACTTTCAGGCGGTAGGGCATATCGCTGTCGCTGTCAGTCATCAGAATGTAACTCATGGTTCCCTCCTGCGTGCGTAGTGATGCCTTTTATTTTATATGCTGGCGGCCAAAAAAGCAAGACGTATTCTGACGGCGAAGCGCTTTGCCATATTTTTGACAGAAAAGGAGACAGAACGATGGATGCAATGAACAGCGCGGGCTTCGTCTCTGCCGCCCGGGTTCTCCCGGACATTATGACGGACATCCGCTATTACACCAGCTTCAATTTTGTGGGGGAGCGCATCGACGGCTATGAAGCGCCCTGCGCCCTGATGACAAAGGAGACGGCGCGGGCGCTGCGGGAGGTCAGCTGCCTGGCCATGGAGCGCGGCTACCGGCTCAAGCTCTTTGACGCCTACCGGCCAAAGCGTGCGGTCCAGCACTTTGTCCGCTGGGCGGAAAACGTGGCAGATGTGCGCATGAAGCCCTATTTCTATCCCCAGGTGGATAAATCCCGCCTGTTCCAGGAGGGATACATTGCCTCCCGCTCCAACCACAGCCGTGGCAGCACGGTGGATCTGACCCTGTTTGATATGCGCACAGGCCAGGATGTGGACATGGGCGGTCCCTTCGATTTCTTCGGCGATCTTTCCCATGCCGATTGCCAGGGCATCACCGACACCCAATGGAACAGCCGCATGCTGCTGCGGGACTGGATGATGGACAACGGCTTCAAGGGCATCAACTCGGAATGGTGGCATTTCACCCTGAAGAGCGAGCCCTATCCCGACACCTATTTCGATTTTCCCGTTACTGATCTTGAAGCGATCCTTGATTGAAACAAGGAGATAAGACAGATAAATGATGGGTAAAAATGGCAAAAAGATCCTGCTGGCCACCAGCAGGATCATGCATTAACTAAACTTTTTTTGTTACCGCTTGATGTCGTAATTCATGTTCATCAGGTTGCGGATGGTCATGGCGTCGTCGGTGATGTTGGCGTCGCCGTGGATGGTGTGCTTGATCACTGAGGATGCCACGGCGAAGTTCAGCATGTCCATGGGCTTATAGTCGTGCATCATGGCGTAGATAAGGCCGCTGGCAAAGGCGTCGCCGCCGCCCACGCGATCCAGGATGGTGAAGGTGAACAGCTTGCTTTCAAAGGTGTGGCCTTCGTACCACATGTAGGCTTTCAGGCTGTTTTCCGAGCCGGAATGGGCGTAGCGCACGTGGCGGGCGATGCACTGGAGGTTGGGATAGCGCTCGATGAAATGCTGGAACACTTCGTCCTGCTCCTCATAGGAGGGCTGCAGGGGCACGCCGTCCTTCCAGTCGCCCTTGCCGTGATCGCCTTCGTCCTTCCACAGATGATAGGGCTCGATGCCCAGCAGCACGTCCACATAGGGCAGGCATTGGGTGCAGAAATCCCGGGCTTCCTCCCAGCTCCACAGGGTGGAGCGGAAGTTGCCGTCAAAGGACACCGTCAGGCCCAGCTCCTTGGCCGCCTTGAGCATGTTCAGGGTCAATTCGGCGCACTGGGGGCTCAGGGCGGGGGTGATGCCGGACAGATGCAGCCAGTCAAAGCCCGTCAGCAGGGCGCGCAGATCATAATGGCTGAAATCGTATTCCGCCATGGCGGAGTGCTTGCGGTCATAGATCACCTGGCTGGGGCGGATGCCAAAGCCGGTCTCCAGATAGTAGGTGCCCAGGCGATGGGTGGGGGTTTCCTCCGGGGTGGAGAGGATCACCGGGGTGCAGTGCACGTCGCTGGAGCGCAGGGCGCGGATGGCGCTTTTGCCCAGGGAGTTGCTTGGCACCACGGAAAAGAAGGTGCTGTCCACGTTCAGGCTGGCCAGCGCCAGCGCAATATTGGCCTCGCTGCCGCCGTAGCTGGCGTCAAAGGAGGAGGTCATACGGATTTTGTCATAGTTGGGCGGGGTCAGCCGCAGCATGATTTCGCCCATGGTGATGAATTTTTTGCCGGTTTGCTGGTCTTTCAGCAGCGGATTGCCGTGGATCATCGGAATGCACGCTCCCTTATGTCAGATAAAAATATTATGGCATATCCTGCAAAAAAGGTCAAGAAAAAAAGCGCTCCATTCGCCCGTCGGGCAAATGAAGCGCCGATTGCCGGTTGATCAGAAATCCCCATACATGGCTCTGTACTGGGAGGGGGTGCAGTTCTTGGAGGCGCGGAAGATGCGGTTGAAGGTGCCCACGCTGCCAAAGCCCGCGGCGATGGCGATCTCCTGAATGGGCCGGTTGGTGTGGGTCAGCAGGTCGCCCGCCACCTCCAGACGGCGCTTGCACAGATATTCCGAGAAGGAGAAGCCGAAGAACTGCTTGAACACCCGGGAGAAATAATACTTGGAGAATCCGGCGAAGGCCGCCACATCCGCCAGGGTGATGTCGTACATGTAGTTCTGGTTGAGGTAGGTCAAGGCGCTGTTCATGATTTCGCTGTCGATGGCTTTGCGGTCGGACAGATGCTGCAGGGGGATTTCCTGGGTCATCTGCCGCCTGCCCAGCAGCACATAGATCTGCAGCAGGTAGGAATAGCACAGGGAATTCCACATGGCTTCCTTCTGCTCGTAGGCCGCCGCCACCTTTTGCAGCAACTCCCGCACCTCCCTGTGGGCGTCGGATTCGTCGTGCAGGTAGATGGGGCTCTTCATCAGCGGGGACATGACGGACATATCGCGCAGGTGCAGCAGGTAGGTGGACTCAAAGAGGAACATGAAGCGTTTGGTTCCTTCTTTTTCGGTTATGGTGTGGGGGCAGTCCGACGGGATGATCAGCACCTGTCCGGAGGTGACGCGATAGGTTCTTTCGGGCAGGGTGTAGACCACTTCGCCTTCCAGGGGCAGGATGATTTCGGTGGCGGAATGCCAATGGTCGTCGGGGTTCAGGCCTTCGCCGGTATTCCAGATGCGGATGGACGCGTGATCCGGATAGGAGATATATTCCTGCTTGCCTTGCAAAACACGAAAACCATCGGGGAAGCGTTTGTGATTTGAGGTATCGGTGGAGCGTTTCTTATCCACTTTCATGCCTCCTTCATAAATATTCCTGTTTACCGGTATAAAGAAAATGGAAAGGAAAATAGGAAAAAGTTTCCGTTGAAAACAAAAAAATGTTTTCAGTGGCTATATTATGGACTATTTGTGTATATTGAGCAATGTATGCAATGGTCAATTCTTCTTGGGCCTTGCGTTTTCTGCTTGCTATTTTTAGCGAATTTGAGAAAAAAGGCTGTTTTGATGAAAAAACATGCCCAAAATGCAAAAAAGAAGCCCGGTTTTTCAGAAACCGGGCACCTTTTTCATCTGTCAGGCTTTCAGACCAAAATGTTCCGCGGCGTATTCACGCATCTTATATTTTAATATTTTTCCGGCTGCATTCATGGGGAAGGCGTCCATAAACTGCACGTACCGGGGCACCTTGTGGCGGGCCATGTGGCTGCGCACGTAGGCTTTCAGCTCCTCTTCCGTCAGACTTTGCCCGTCTTTCAATATCACGCAGGCGCAGATCTCCTCGCCGTACTGCTTGTCCGGCACGGCGATCACCTGCACGTCCTGCACGGCGGGATGGGTGTAGATGAATTCCTCGATCTCCTTGGGATAGATGTTTTCGCCGCCGCGGATGATCATGTCCTTGAGCCGGCCCGTGATCTGATAGGTGCCGTTGGGGTTGCGGCAGGCCAGATCGCCCGTGTGCAGCCAGCCGTCCTTGTCAATGGCGGCGGCGGTGGCCTCGGGCATCTTGTAATACCCCTTCATCAGGTTATAGCCCCGGGCCACAAATTCGCCGTTGACTCCGTCGGGGCAATCCAACCCGGTTTCGGGGTCGATGATCTTGCACTCCACGTGGGGGAAGGCCCGGCCCACGGTCTCGCAGCGCTCGTCCAGGGGGTCGTCCAGTTCGCTCATGGTGTCGCCCGGCGCGGATTCCGTTTCGCCATATACCGACACGATGCCCCGCATGTTCATTTCGTCCGGCTGGGCGGCCCGGCGCATCAGCTCCGGCGGACAGCCCGCCCCCGCCATGATCCCCGTGCGCATGTAGCTAAAGTTTGTCTTGCGGTAATCGGGATGGTTGAACATGGCGATAAACATGGTGGGCACGCCGTGGAAGGCGGTGATACGCTCCTGATTGATGCAGGCCAGGGCGTTGCGGGCGCTGAAATAGGGCAGCGGGCAGAGGGTGGCGCCGTGGGTCATGCTGGCGGTCATGGCCAGCACCATACCGAAGCAGTGGAACATGGGCACCTGGATCATCATGCGGTCGGCGGTGGAAAGATCCATGCGGTCGCCGATGCACTTGCCGTTGTTCACCACCGCGTGGTGGGTCAGCATCACACCCTTGGGAAAGCCCGTGGTGCCGCTGGTGTACTGCATGTTGCACACATCGTGGATGTCCACCCGACCGGCCATGCGGTGCAGCTGTTCCGCGGGCACGGAGCTGGCTCTTGCCAGCATCTCCTCCCAGGTCATGCACCCGGGCATGCGGAAGCCCACCGTCACCACGTTGCGCAGGAAGGGCAGCCGCTTGGCGTGCAGGGGGCTGCCTGCCGGAGTCTGGGCCAATTCGGGGCACAGCTCGCGGATTGCGGCGGCATAGTCGCTGTCCTGGCAGCTTTCGATCATCACCAGGGTGTGGGTATCGCTTTGCCGCAGCAGGTATTCGATTTCGTGGATTTTATAGGCGGTGTTCACCGTCACCAGCACCGCGCCCAGCTTGGTGGTGGCCCAGAAGGTGATATACCAGGCGGGAATGTTGGTGGCCCAGATGGCCACCTTGGACCCGGCGCGCACCCCCAGGGAGATCAGCGCCCGGGCGCATTCGTCCACGTCGTCCCGGAACTGGCTGTAGGTGCGGGTGTAATCCAAGGTGGTGTATTTGAAGGCGTACTGGTCGGGAAACTCCTCCACCATGCGGTCCAGCACGTCGCTAAAGGTGCAGTTGATCAGCGTCTCCTTGGGCCATACGAAATGGCCGGTGTGCAGCTTGTTGCTGTACAGCGCCTTCTGCTCCTCCTCCTTGCCGTAGCGGCTCATGAAGCCCGCAAAGTGGGCAAAGATCACCGTCATGTCGTCCAGGTCGTCCATCCAGGCGGGGTCCCATTCCAGGGTGACAAAGCCGTCGTAGTCCAGGGAATCCAGGGCTTTGATCAGCGTATCCACGGGCAGATCGCCTTCGCCGATGAGCTGATAGGAAAACCCGTCGTTCTCATCCGCCAAAGCATCCTTGATGTGGACGTGCCGGATGTACGCGCCCAGGTTGGTGACGGAAACTTGAGGGCTTTCCCCATGGAGCCGATAGGGAAAATGAAAATCCCACAGCGCCGCCAGGGTGTCGCTGGCATAGCTGTCCAGCAGGTCCCGCAGCCGGGCCGTATCGGCATATACGCCCATGGTCTCGATCAGCAGCACCACGCCCGCCTGCTCTGCCAAGGGCAGGGCAAAGGTCAGCGCCGAGCGCACCAGCTCCTCGCTGAACTGGCTCTCCGCCAGGGTGGTGTGCAGCCGCACATGGGGGGTATGCAGCCGCTTGGCTGCGTCCAGACACTGGACGATTTCCTCAAACAATTCCCCCTGCCGCGCCCGGTCGCACAGGTCCACCGTGGTGTCGATGCAGGGAATGGTCAGCCGCCGGTCATACAGGGCGCGGTAAGCGGCCGCCCCAGCCTGGGCGTCCGCCGGACCGCCCTTGCGGGCCATGGCGGGGGCGGTGATGCGGTGGATCTCAATCCCCTCAAAGCCCAGGTCCGCCGCCGCGGTCAGAAAATCGTCCCAGCTGGCGTCATGCCAGCCCTTGGTGGAAAAACACAGCCTCATGCTTCGTTCTCCTCATATACGATCTTGTTTAGCGCGCCAAGATAGGCGCGGATGGCGGCGCTGACGATGTCGGTGGATACGCCGCTGCCGGAATAGAGCCGCCCCTCGCTGCGCAGCCGCACGATGGCCCGGCCGATGGCCTCCTTGCCTTCGGTGACGGCGTCGATGTGGAAGTCCTCCAATTCATAATGCCGTCCCGTGGCGCTCTCCATGGCCTTGAAGGCGGCGTCGATGGGGCCGTCGCCGGTGCTGATGACCTCCTGGCTCTCCTCCTGATGCCGCAGCTTCAGGCAGGCGGTGGTGGTGATGATGTTGCCGCTGTTGATCACGTAGCTTTCCAATGTGTAGGCGGCGGGCACCTGCATGGCGCTGGCGGCCACGATGGCGTCCAGCTCCCGGCGGCTCACGGGCTTGCGGGCGGCCAGCCGCAGAAATTCCTCATACACCTTGGCCAGGTCGTCTTCGCTCAGGTCATAGCCCAGCGCCTTGACGCCCTCCGACACGGCCGCGATGGAATCCTGTCTGTCGTAGGTCACGCTGTCGTCGGGAGCGGCGGGAGCCGCTGCTTCCTTGATCTCCACGCCCATATAGCGGTTCAGCCGCCGCAGGGTGCGGTCCA
>CACWUV010000030.1 GCA_902764185.1 uncultured Eubacteriales bacterium | reverse complement strand
GAGCTGTACGCGGATCTGCGGTTGAAGATCTCGGACGGACGGTACGCCCCGGGGCAGCGCATGCCCAGCGAGGACGCGCTGGCCGAGGAATACCACATGAGCAAGATCACCATCAAGCGGGCGCTGGAGCTGCTGCGCGGCGATGGGCTGATCAAGCGGGTGCAGGTGTCCGCGTCCGGCAGCCGGGAGGCGGCGGCCCGTGACGCGCGGTATCGGGCCTTTCATGATGCCATGGAGGAAGTGCGGGCGGACATCCTGGCTTTGGCCCATCACAGCAACGACCAGGCGGAAACGCTGCTGCTGCATCTGATGTACGGCGCAGGCAGCGACGGGCTTTCCGGCATGCGGGAATACCATCCGCCCGTGTGGCGTCCGCTGCTGTCTTTGCCGCGGGATACCCTGCGGGCCGCGCTGCGAACCCTGGGCCAGGATTGGCGCGAGGACGAAAGCAACCGGGATACGGCGCTGACCCGCAACGCCATTCGTGCGGAGCTCCTGCCGGCCATGGAAAGGCTTTTTCCCCAAACGGTGCCTGCCCTGTGCCGGGCAGCGGAGATCCTGGGATCGGAAAACGATTATCTGCGCGAGCAGGCAGAGCGTTGGCTTTCGGAAAATGCTGCCTGCGGCGCATGGCATTTTTTGCTGCTGTCCCCCTTGCGCGCGCTGCATCCAGCCATGCAGCGCCGCGTGGTGCGGGGCTACGCGGCCAATCTGGGAATGAACCTGGAGTTTGGGCATACCGAAGCCCTGCTTGCACTGCTGGCTCTGCCGCCTGGCAGCCGGGAGAATTTGCCGGACGGCTGGCACGCCCTGCGCACCAAGGAACGGCTGCATTTTCTGCCGCCGAATGCGCAAATCCCCGCGGTTCAGCGGGACGCGCTGCACGCCAAGCCTTTTGCGGGAAGTCAGGGGGATGGGCTGCTGCGGCAAACCATTCCGGCTGATTTGTGGAAAAGCGCCACTTTGCGCACCCGTCTGCCGGGAGACCGCATCACGCCATTCGGCATGCAGGGCAGCATGAAATTAAAGGATTATTTGATTTCCAAGGGCGTGGATCAGCCCTTCCGGGACGGATGGCCGCTGCTGTGCCAGGGTCAGGAGGTGCTGTGGGTCATCGGCGTCGGTGCTTCCGAGCTTTTGCGCTTTCGTCCATCCGCCGCGGAAAATACGCTTATGCTTCATTATGCTGGGCGCTTGCCCGATCAACTGTAAAAAAGGGAGGCTTTACCAATGAATAACGAATTTAAGCAGTATCAGGATCTGGAGCGCGTTCTTGTGACCCGGGAGGAAATCGCGGCGAAAGTGAAGGAGCTGGGACAAAGAATCAATGCGGATTATCAGGGAAAATCTCCCGTTGTGGTGTGCATCCTGAAAGGTGCCGTCATCTTTTTTGCGGATCTTTTGCGGGAACTGGATCTGCCGCTGGATATTGACTTCATGGCCATTTCCAGCTACGGCAGCAGCACCAAGTCCACCGGCGTCGTCAAGCTGGTCAAGGACCTGGACCGGGACGTAAACGGCCGCGACGTGCTGGTGGTGGAGGACATCGTGGATAGCGGCATGACCCTTTCCTATATCAAAAGCGAACTGCTGCACCGCGGCGCGTCCAGCGTGCGCATCGCCACGCTGCTGGATAAGCCCGCCCGCCGCCGGGTGAACCTGGAGGTGGAATACTCCTGCTTCAACATTCCCGATGCTTTTGTGGTGGGATACGGCCTGGATTATGACGAAAAGTACCGCAACCTGCCGGACGTGGGCATCCTGCATCCGAGAATCTACACAAAATAATGGAATAAAGTTTGCGTTTATACGCAAATTCTGATATAATATTCAGGCATTTTTTTGCAAGGAGGACAAGAACTTGAGAAGACCTTCCCGCGGCTTTGTGGCCTATCTGGTGCTGATCGCCGCGTTTATCCTCGTCGCCTATCTGATCTCCGGCGGCACCGCCGTGAACGGCGCGGAGATCGCCTATAACGATATGCTGAACCTGGTGGAAAACGGCCATGTGGAATACGCGGCCGTGCGCAGCCGGACCATGTACGGCCTGTATTATGATTCCACCCGTTCCCGGGCGGAATTCCCCAGCCGTTATGATTTTTCCTGCGTCATCGGGGATGAATTTCTCGATACGCTCTATACGCTGTCCGCCCAGGATAATGGCGTGGACCGCGCCCAGATCAGCGAGGCCAACCTCTCCTTCAAGGGCAAGGAGCTGCATCTGATTTATCTGGCTCCGCTCACCACGCCCTGGTTTGTGGAGTGGCTTCCCTTCATCTTGATCACCGTCCTGGTGATGGCCTTCTGGTGGTTCACCATGCGGCAGCAGATGATGGGCGGCAACGGCAAGGTGATGAACTTTGGCAAGAGCCATGCCACCATGAGCGATCCTTCCAAGAACAAGATCCGATTTGAGGATGTGGCCGGAGCGGACGAGGAGAAGGAAGAGCTGCGGGAGATCGTTGATTTCCTTAAAAATCCCAAGAATTATCTGTCCCTGGGCGCGCGCATTCCCAAGGGCGTATTGCTGGTGGGACCGCCAGGCACGGGCAAAACGCTGCTGGCCAAGGCCGTGGCGGGCGAGGCCAATGTGCCCTTCTTCACCATCAGCGGTTCCGATTTTGTGGAGATGTTCGTGGGCGTGGGCGCCAGCCGCGTGCGCGATCTGTTTGAACAGGCCAAGCGCAACGCGCCCAGCATCGTGTTCATCGATGAAATTGACGCTGTGGGCCGTCATCGCGGCGCTGGCCTGGGCGGCGGACATGACGAGCGCGAGCAAACCCTCAACCAGCTGCTGGTGGAGATGGACGGTTTTACCGCCAATGAAGGCGTTATTGTCATGGCGGCCACCAACCGCCGGGATATTCTGGACCCCGCTCTGCTGCGTCCGGGCCGCTTTGACCGGCAGATCACCGTCAATTATCCCGACATTAACGGCCGCATCGCCGTTTTGAAGGTCCATTCCCGGGGCAAGCCTCTGGCCGAGGACGTAAATCTGGAAATCATTGCCAAGCGCACCCCCTTTGCCACCGGCGCGGATCTGGAAAACATCATGAACGAGGCCGCCATTCTGGCTGCCCGCGCCCGGGTGGACAAAATCACGCAGGCGCTGCTGATCGAGGCGGTGGAGCGCATCCAGATGGGTCCCGAAAAGAAGAGCCACAAGGTGCTGGAAGAGGATCGCAAGCTGGTGGCTTATCACGAAGCCGGGCACGCCATCGTGGGCCACTATCTGCCCCTGTGCGACGAAGTGCATACCGTCACCATCGTTCCCCGTGGCGGAGCGGGCGGCTTCACCCTGTCCCTGCCCGCCAAGGAGCTGGACAACATGAGCCGCTCCCAGCTGCTCCAGCGCACCGCCATGAGCTTGGGCGGTCACGCGGCGGAAAAGCTGATCTTTAACGATATTTATACCGGCGCGCAGAGCGATCTGCAAAACGCCACCAATATCTGCCGCGCCATGGTGACACGCTACGGCATGAGCGAAAAGATCGGCACCATTTATCTGGACAGCGAGCAGGAGGTGTTCGTGGGCGCCAGCTTTGGCCATTCCCGGGAATACAGCGAGGAGGTGGCCGCCGCCATCGACCGCGAGGTGGCCGATATGCTGCGCTCCTGCTACGCTATGGCCATGGATACCCTCAAGGAGCATCAGGATAAGCTGGAAGGGCTTTCTCAGCTGCTGATCGAGCGGGAAACCCTGTCCCGCGAGGAATTTCTGGCCTTCGTGGAGGATCGGCCGCTGCCGGAAAAGGCGCCGGTGGCCGTTAAGGAGAAGGCGCCCGCTGCGGCTGCGCCGGAGGAAGCCGAATCATAAAAATGACGCATTGCGCTGAATATAACGCTTTTATATTTGTTGCATAAAAACAATAACTGTGCTATACTCAGTTCGTAAGCAATTTAATTGCTTGGGGAGGTACGGATGAAAAACGCAAGACAAATGGCTATTCTCAGCATTATCGAAAAGGATAATATTGAGACGCAGGAAGAACTGGCTGCCAAGCTGCGGGACATGGGCATCGTCGTCACGCAGGCCACGGTGAGCCGCGACATCAAGGAGCTTCGGCTGCTCAAGGTGCTGACTCCGGATGGATCTTATAAGTACGCCACGGTGGATAAGGCGGAGCACGGCGTTTCCGAGCGCCTGGTGCGCATGTTCATCGATTCTGTGCTGTCCATCAGCTATGCGGAAAACCTGATCGTGGTCCGCACGCTGCCCGGCAGCGCCAACGCCGCCGGCGAGGCCATCGACAGCATGCGCTGGCCCGAGGTGCTGGGCACCATCTCCGGCGACAATACCATCTTCGTGGCCGTGCGCAGCGCAGGGGAAGCGCCCGCCGTGGTGGAGAAATTCCAGGAGATCCTCAAGCGTTGATCGGCCGATATTGGAGCTATGCTGCTGCAATTACTGATTAAAAACATCGCGCTCATCGATCAGATTGAATTGTCCTTTGGCAAGGGGCTGCATGTGCTGTCCGGTGAAACGGGTGCCGGCAAATCCATCGTGGTGGATGCCGTCAACCTGCTGCTGGGCAGCCGTGCAGACCGCGAGTTGATTCGCACCGGATGCGATAAAGCTTATGCCGAAGGACTTTTTGACGTGTCCGACAGCCCGCAGGCACGCGCCTGGATGGATGCCCATGAATTTGAGTATGAAGAAAACACGGTGATCCTGGCCCGAGAAATCACGCAAAGCGGGCGCGGCGTCTGCCGCATTCAAGGCATGGCGGTGCCGCTGGGCCAATTGCGGGAGCTTTCCGGTATGCTGATGGATATGCACGGACAGCATGAGCATCAATCGCTGCTGGACGACAAAAATCACCTGCATTGTCTGGATTCTCTGGGGGATCGGCGGCATGAAGGGCTCATGGCGGATACGGCCCGGCTTTACGCGCTGTATCATGAAGCCCATGCCGCCTATGCCCGTCTCAAGCGGGAAAGCCAAAACCGGGATGAAAAGCTCAAAACCCTGCACGCTCAGGAGGAGGAGCTTGCCGCGGCCAATCTGACCGAGGGCGAGGAAGAGCAGCTGACCCAGGAACGGGATCGCTATCGCAGCAGTGAAAAGATCACCGAAGCGCTGCGGGAGGCCAACGCCGCGCTGTATGAGGCTGCCGGCGGACGGGCCATGATGGAGCAGGCGCGAAGCGCCATGCGCGCCCTTGCCGCCATCGAGCGGCTGGGTCCGGACTACGCCGATCTGTATAAGCGGGCGGAGACCCTGTATTACGACGCTGAGGATTTGGGCTTGACGGTGCGGGGCATACTGGACGCCATGAACGACGACCCCGAGCGGGCTGCCTTTGTGGAGGAACGGCTGGATCTGATCCGCAAGCTGTCTCGCAAGTACGGGCCCACCACCAAAGATATGTTGAGTGCGCTGGAGCGCATCCGGGAAGAGCTGTCCCAGTATGAAAGTATCGAGGCTTCCTTGGATTGCGCCAAGAAGAAGGCCCAGGAAGCATATCGGGAGTATTATTCTGCTGCGCGGCTGCTCTCTGACAGCCGCAGGGAACTGGCTGCCCGCTTCGAAAAGCGCATGGAGGAACAGCTGGCGGATCTGAACATGCGCGGCACGCGGTTTTTTGTGGAGTTTTCGCAGGAAAACGGCGTTCCCGCCGCCTCCGGCATTGATCAGGTGCGTTTTCTGATCGCGCCCAATGCGGGCGAGGAGCGCAAGCCCTTGGCAAAGATCGCCTCCGGCGGCGAGCTCTCCCGGGTGATGCTGTCCCTGAAAGCCCTTTCCGCGGAACGGGCGGAGATCCCGTCCATGGTATTTGACGAGATCGACACCGGCATTTCGGGCCGCACCGCTCAGGTGGTGGGTCAGAAGATGTGGGATATCGCCAAGTTTCGCCAGGTCATCTGCGTCACGCACCTCCAGCAGATTGCCGCCATGGCCACCCGGCATTATGTGGTCAGCAAGGCGGAAAACGAGGGACGCACCCATACCTCCGTCCGGGAAGTAACGGGAGAGGAGCGGGTGCAGGAGATCGCCCGCATGCTCAGCGGCGTGAGCGAAAACAGCGAAACCGGCCTGACCCACGCCCGGCACATGCTGGAAGAAGCGGCTGCCTATCGCGGCATAACCCAATGAATCCTGGCGTGGATCAAAAGCAGTCCCATGGGCTGCTTTTTTGTTTTTCCAATCGACAAGAAATCTTTACAAAAATGTTTCAAAGTGATGTATTTCCTCTATACTATTTTGCCGATTGTGTGATATAATAAGCTGTGCTGCTTTATAAGCAGTGGCACAGAAGGATGAATCCATGAGCAAACAACATTTGATTCTCGCTTCCGCCTCTCCCAGGCGGCGGGAGCTTTTATCCCTGATGGGGATTTCCTATACCGCCTGCCCGGTGGATGTGGACGAGCATATGACGGGCAGCCCGGACCAGGTGGTGCAGGCGCTGGCAAAGCGTAAAGCAGAAGCGGCGGCCAGGCTGCATCCCGGTGAAACGGTGCTGGGGTCGGATACGCTGGTTTCCTGCGCCGGGGAAACCCTGGGCAAGCCACGGGATGAGGCCGACGCCCTGCGCATGCTGCGGCTTCTTTCCGGCAATGTGAACACGGTGTTTACCGGCGTTTGCGTCATCGACGGGAGAACGGGCCAGGCGGACGTGCGGCTGGATCAGACCGAGGTGCATTTTGTGCAGGTTAACGACCAGGCCGCGCTGCGTTATATCCGCTCCGGGGAGCCCATGGACAAGGCGGGCGCATACGGCGTGCAGGGGATGGGCGGCATGTTCGTCTCCTCCATCATTGGCAGCCCCTCCAACGTCATCGGCCTGCCCATGCATCTGGTGCGCGACATGCTGATCTCCATCGGCTGGGAGCTTTGAAATAAATACGAGGATGTGCAGTTATGGCAATTATAGCGCCTGATATCGCAATTGATTTGGGCACTTCCAATACGCAGGTTTATGTTAGAAACAAGGGCGTGGTGCTGGACGAGCCCACGCTGATGGTGGTGCAGGATGGCAAGAAAAAGACGGTCAAGGCCTTTGGCGACGACGCCCGGCTGATGCTGGGCCGCACCATGGGCGATCTGTCCGCCGTGCGCCCGTTGGAGGACGGCGTGATCCGTGATTACGACATGACGGAATACATGCTGGAATTCTTTATCCGCAAGGCCATCGGCACCTCGCGCCTGGTGCGCCCCCGGGGATGGATCACCATTCCCAGCCGCGTCACGGCGGTGGAGCGCAAGGCTGTGCGGGAGGCTGCAGAGAATGCGGGCATCCGCCGCGGCGCGCTGCACCTGATCGAAAAGCCCTTTGCTGCGGCGCTGGGCTCCGGCCTGCCGGTGTTTGAGCCCAAGGGCAGCATGGTGGTGGATATTGGCGGCGGCACCACGGAGGTGGCTGTCATCTCCCTGGGCGGCATCGTTATTTCCCGTTCCATCCGCACCGGCGGCGTCAAGATGGACGCAGCCATCATCGAATATGTCAAGCGGGAATTCAACCTGCTGATCGGTGACCGCACGGCGGAGGACGTGAAGTTCGATCTGGGCGCGGCGCTCAAGATGAACGATTCCCGCCGGGCTTTCGTGCGGGGCCGCGACCTGGTGACCAACCTGCCACAGACCGTGGAGATCAATTCCAACATGGTGTATGATGCGCTCAAGGAGCCCTGCCAGGAAATCCTGGCCGCCATCCAGTTTGTGCTGGAGCGCACGCCGCCTGAATTGGCCGGCGACATCATGCGCGGCGGCATCCATCTGACCGGCGGCGGCTCGCTGCTGTGCGGCATGGACCGCTTTATCGCCACCGAGCTGGATATGCCGGTGCTCCTGGCCAAAGAACCCATGGAATGCGCCATCCTGGGCATCGGGCATCTGTCCGAAAACATCGACTGGCTCCAGCGCATGATCGCCAGTCCCATCCAGCGGGATGAATAATATCGGAGGAAGGACATGCCGCGTAACAAGAAACTGAAAATCGCGCAGCAGGCTGCGGACAATCCGGCGGCGGATCAGCCTGAGCAAGCTCGGCGCGGCCGCAAGCGGGAAAAGCGCAAGGCCAATCCCGAAGCGCAGCATCGCCTGCGGAATGTGCTTTTTGCGCTGATTGTGGTGTTTTTGCTGGCCATTATCGGAACGATGGTGGCCTCTCAGCTTTTGCCGGAATACGAGATATTGACCCTGCCGCGCAAGGCCATCGCCAGGGTGATGGAGCCGATCCAGGATTATTTTTCCAGCGGCACCGGCTGGTTTTTCAATTACATCCGGCGTCTTAAGCTGCGCAGCAATCTGGAATACGAATATGAGCAGCTGTACGAAAAATACGACGCACTGCTGAGCCAGAACATGATGGTCAACGAGCTGCAGGAGCAGCTGAACGAATACAGCGACCTGATGTATGAGATGCAGACCCACTCCCAGTTCGACGGCGTG
Source organism: uncultured Eubacteriales bacterium (assembly GCA_902764185.1). Taxonomy (GTDB): domain Bacteria; phylum Bacillota; class Clostridia; order Christensenellales; family Aristaeellaceae; genus SFMI01. The sequence goes on along the minus strand of CACWUV010000030.1, from coordinate 19,429 downwards.
CCTGCCAAGGTGATTTCCACCGATTCCACCAACTATTTTTCCACCCTGCAAATCAACGTGGGTTCCAACCAGGGAATCCAGAACTACATGGCCGTGGTGAAAGCCGGCGGTCTGGTGGGATATACCTATGACGTGACGGAAACCACCGCCAAGGTGCAGACCATCATCAACAGCGACACCAGCATCCCCGCTCTGATTGAAGCCACCCGCTATCAGGGCACCGTTAAGGGCACCATGGGCATCAACGGAGAGCCTACCTGCCGCATGTATTACCTGAGTGAAAACCACCTGCCCCGTCAGGGCGACACCGTGGTCACCTCCGGCGTGGGCGTGGAATTCCCCAAGGGCATCCCCATCGGCGTGGTGCGCGAGAGCACCCGCGGCATGGAGGAGGGGAAGGCTTATGTGGTCATCGAGCCCATCGTGGATTTCGAGCGGGTGGAATACGTGATCGTCTATCGCTATGTGCCCACCTATGCCGAGCAGGCGGAAGCTCGGGATGAATCCGGCATCGTCTATACCGGTCTGCCCACGGCGCGGCCTGTGCCCACCTTCGCGGTCAGCGGCGAATCCGCCTTCAATGTGGGGGAAACCGTTACGCCCGCGATCGCTCCCGAGGCTACGCCAGAGCCGGGTACGACGGCGGCTCCCGAATCCACCGCCGTAATTATCGCGGCGGAAACGCCCAACGTCCCCAACCTTTCCTATGAGGACATTCCCGGCACGCCGACACCCGAACCCACGGCGACGCCTGAACCCTCCGCCACGCCCGTTCCCACCTTCTCCCTTAGCGATTTGACCCAGGACGGTGAGGAATGAGCCATGCGGAAAGTGATCAAAGCCCTTATTCTGACGATCCTGTTCTATCTTTTGCAGGTCTGCGCCATGCAGCACCTCAAAATCTACGGCGTCGTGGGCAATCTGCTGGCGGTGGACATCGCCATTCTGACGGTATCTCTGGGCAAGAAATACGCCTTTGGCGCATCCTGTGTGGCGGGTATCCTGCTGGAAGCCATGACCTCCTCCGTGGGCGGTCTTTACGTGGTGCTCTATCCCGTGTTCGGCATGCTGTTCGCCTATATGTTTGCTGACATGAGCGATGAAAAGCGGGAAAAGCTGCTGCTGCGTCAGAGCGACAGCAGCAAGAAGATCCGCGGCGATCTGAATCCCCATCTGCGCATTCCGCTGGATGCCATGTGCGTGGCCGCCGGCATCGAAATCGTCTGCCTGATTTACGTCACCCTATCCGGCACCGAGGTTGCGGCTGTGCTGTTCATCCGCGCCATCGTGGCCATCCTGTACACGGGCTTTCTGGCGGTTTTGCTCATGTTCCCGGCTCGTATGTGGCTGGGCATGTACGGCGGCCGCGTGCGCCGCGCCATGATTGAGGAAGAAAGGAGTGAAGCATGAAAAAATCGAGTATTTTTCGCAATGTGATCGCCTTGATTGTAATGGCGGGCATGTTTGCCTACCTGATTTACGGCCTTGCCAACCTGCAATTGGTAAAGGGGGAGGAATACGCCGATCAGGCCGGTTCCACCAGCCTGAAAACCATCCGCACCACCGGCAAGCGCGGTATGATCACCGATGCTGATTCCGTCATCCTGGCCATGACCGAGGATGTTTATAACGTAACCTTTTACCGCAGCTCCGCCCAGGGCGGCGCGGCAAACTATCAGAAATTTACCGAATCCATCCTGACCGCCATCGACATCATCGAAAAATACGGCGGAGAGATCTGCGTCAATTTCGTCATCGCCCGGGATGAGGATGGCGCCTGGCAATACCAGTTTGGCGAAGGCATTTCCGAGGCCAGCTGGAATATCCGCAGCAACCAGTGGCGCAGCAATCACTATTTGACCAGCGCCAAATATGACGACGCCACCACCGCCTATGAAGAGCTTTATAAGCGCTATCAGTTTGACGCGGTGGCGCAAAAGCTGGGCCGCACCATTGACGAGGCTACGGTGCTCAAGGTCATGGCCATCTACAACGAGATGCAGATGAACCTGTTCAACTCCGTCCCCGTGGTGGTGGCCAAGAACGTCTCCTATTCCACCGTTTCCGAGATCGAAGGCCGCAGCATGATGCTGGACGGCTTTGATATCGAGGTGGGCTCCCAGCGCGTTTATCCCCGGGGCTCTCTGGCCTCCCATATCATTGGCTATGTGGGTCCCATTTCCTCTTACGAAACCTATAACAGCGAGCTCAAGCCCCAGGGCTATGCGCTGGCCGACACCATCGGTCTGGACGGCGTGGAGTACACCATGGAGCGGGAGCTGACGGAAAATATCTCCCTGCGCGCCGGCTCCCGGGTGATGGAAAAGGACAACAACGGCAAATTGACCCGCGAGCTCAGCAGCACCGAGCCCCGGGACGGCAATAACGTAAAGCTCACCATCATCGCCAGCTATCAGCAGGCGGCGGAGCGCGCCATCGAGGCTAACGTGCGCAGCACCCGCTCCGTCCAGGAACGCAAGCTGGCCAATCCCCAATGGCTGGAGAACAACCGCAGCAAGATAGCGGACCGCGACTGGGAGGAATTCAACCTGCTGCTGGCGGAAACCGGCGTACTGATGGTGCTGGATGTGAAAACCGGCAACGTGCTGGCCATGGCCCAGTATCCTACCTATGACCTGAACGCGCTGATTGCCGGCGGCGACGCCGCGGCGGAGATCCTGACGGACGAGCGCAACGTGATGATGAACTACGCCATCCAGCAGCGCGCTGAGCCCGGCTCCACCTACAAGATGGTTACCGCTCTGGCCGCGCTGGTCAACAAGGCCATCACGCCTGTGGACAAGATCAGCGACGGCGGCGCTTTCACAAGATATACCCACAACGAGAATGAAGCGCCCACCTGCTGGATCGCCAAGAATCTGCGCTATCAGCACAACGACCAGACCGTCATCGAAGGTCTGGCCCACTCCTGCAACTATTTCTTCTATGAAATCGCTTCCCGTCTCTATGGCGATACGGGCAGCAACCTGCTGTATCAATACGCCGTCAATATGGGCCTGACCAGCAAGACGGGCATCGAGCTCAAAGGGGAGGCCCGCAGCCTGGTGGGCAATCAGGCCAACCTGTATGATCCCTCCGTATCCCTGGGCGAGCAGCGCACCTGGACGCCCACCCTGGTGGCGGCCAAGATCAAGCAGCATTTGCAGGGCGTAGGCGCCACCAACGGCATTTCCTATAATGATGAACGACTGAATAAGTGCATCAAGCGCATGATGGATATGGCCGTGGAAACCGCCCAGGACCGCTGGGTATCCTCCCTGCAGGTGATCCTGATGGACGAGCTCAACATGCCCCGTGAAACCGCCATGAAGGCCGCCGTCGTCAGCGACATCTACAATTACCTGAACGATATTAAGTGGGGCGGCAGCTTGGAGATCCAGACCGCCATCGGCCAGGGCATCACCATGGTGACGCCCGCCGCCATGTCCCGCTATATCGCCGCCCTGGGCAACGGCGGCAAGGTGTGGAACCTGCACATCATTGATTCCGTGATTTCGCCCGAGGGGGAAGTGATCTCCAAGACCTCGCCCAGTCTGTTCAACCAGCTGGAAGGCGTGGATGCTTACCTGCCTTACATCCGGGCCGGGATGGAGGGTGTGGTGGACGATTCCGGTACCGCGGCCAAGCACGTGCGCGGCTGGACCTACCGCAGGGAGATCTGGGCGAAAACGGGAACCTCCCAGATCACCCGCGGCAAGGTGAAGATCGATTTGGAAAACAACGCCTGGTTCTGCGCCCTGTCTCCCTTCAGCTCCGATGCGGAGATCGCCATGATCTGCTTCATCCCCAATGGCTTCTCCGGAGGTGAATGCTCCGTGGCTGTGAAGGAATTTGTTACCTGGTGGATGGGCGAGCGGGAAAAGACCACCGGCGACGTCACCGTGGTGGGCGGCAACCAGCTGATGCCGTAAAAAGGAACAACTATGGGAAAAATCATCGCTATCACCTCTGGCAAAGGCGGCAGCGGCAAAACGCTGCTGACCGCCTCCCTGGGCATGGCGCTGGCGGAAAGCGGCAAAAGCGTTTGCCTGGCGGACGGGTGCTTTGGCCTGCGCGGCCTGGATATGGCTCTGGGCGTCCAGGATAAAATCGTTTTTGATCTGGCGGATTTCTGCCAGCAGGATTGCACCATGGAGCAGGCTTTGGTCAAGCTTCGTGGGGGAGAACTGTATTTGATGGCGGCCCCGCAATGGGAAAGCGAGCTTTCGGATAAGCAGCTAGAGCGGGGATTGGAACGGCTGAAAAAACGATTTGACTTTGTGCTTCTGGATGTGCCCGGAATCATGCAGCCCATGGCAAGGCGGCTGCTTCCGCAGGCGGAAGAAATCCTGTTGATTTCGTTGCCCGGAGACGCGGCCTCCCGAAACACCGAGCGCGCGTCGGCCATGATCCGGGATTGGTGTGACCGGCCCGTTTTTCTGATCATGAATTTCTTCTCCAAGGCGCTGGTATCCTCGGGCCGGGTGGCTGCGCCGGACGCTTTGTCCGCCTATCTGGATCTTCCGTTGCAGGGCATCATTCCCTTTTCCGACGCGATCTATAACGCCGCCTTTGAAGGCCGGCTGCTGGACGAATATCCCGAAAAGCTTCGGGACGCCATTCATCAGCTCGCCCGGCGGCTGAACGGGGAATACATTCCGCTGAAAACCTATCACGCAAGGAGGCTTCCGTGGCATTCCTGAAACACAAAATGCGCCGCCAGGTGGCGGGCGTCATGTCAACCGAAGACCGCCGGACGCGGGCGCATCTGGATATTCCTTTGATCCTGATCACCTACGCGCTGGCCTTGTTTGGCGTGTACAGCATTGCCATTGCCACCTTCAATCCCGATAAAGGCACGGAGCTTTCGGTATTGAATTATATCCTCAATTCCAATTCCGCTTCCTGGCAGTCGGTGTTCATCCTGGCGTCTCCTTTGATCCTGGGCTTCCTGGTGGCCATTCCTTATGAGCTATTGCGGGTGCAGAGCCGCCTGGTGTATTACAGCATCATCGGTTTGCTGCTGCTGGCTTTGGCTTCCGAGGCCATTTCCGGCGTGACGGCGTGGATACCCATCGGCCGTGGCCGCACCATCCAGCCCGCCGAGTTTATCAAGATCGGTATCATTATGATGCTGGCCCGCAGCTTTGCCGCCACGGAAAAGCCCTTCGCCACCCTGCGCAACGCCGGCTACAATCTGATGATCTTCGGCGTGCCGGTGCTCCTTACCCTGGCGCAGGGCGAGGTGGGCTCCGTGCTGGTCATGTGCGTCATCTTCTATGTGATGCTCTATTTTGCCGACGCCGAGCCCTGGCTGCTGCTCACCATCATGATCCTGGCCATCTTCGCCGTGTTTGGTCTATTTGGCTATATGATGGTCAGCGGCTCCCAAAGCTTCCGCCTGCAGCGCATCCTGTCCTTTCTGAACCCCGAGGAATACAAGAACAGCGGTGGATATCAGATCCTGAACTCCCAATTGGCCATCGGCTCCGGCGGCAAAAGCGGCATCGGCACCTTTGTGGTAGGCTCTTTGAGCCAGCTCAACTATGTGCCCGAGGACTGGACGGACTTCATCTTTTCCGCCATCGGGGAAGCCTTTGGCTTCGTGGGATGTCTGGGTGTCATTATCGCTTATATGTTGCTGCTGCTGCGCATGTTCTACCTGGCCCATTTTACCGCGGATCGTTATGGAAAACTGATGATTTGCGGTGTCATGTCCATGTTTTTCGCGCATATCGTGGAAAATATCGGCATGACGGTGGGCCTTTTGCCCATCACGGGCATTCCGCTGCCCTTCCTCAGCTATGGCGGCTCCAACTTTGTGACCAACATGGCGGGCATCGGCCTGGTGCTCAACGTCGTGCGCAACCGCTCCAACGCCACCGCTATCAGCGTGCCCATGACATTAAGATCCGCCAAGCGCCGAGGCAGGCGCAACCGCAGAAACGCGGCCATCTCCTGATTCCTTTTTCCGGGCAGCAGCGCCCGGAATTTTTTTCTGCATTTCAAGAAATACGAAAAAAGGATTTTTTTCATTCGCATCGTATATACGAATGTACCCAAAGACATCCCCTGCCGGATACAGCAGCAAATTCCATGAATTATCTTGTCATAATTGCAGGAAAATTGGGATGAACGGCGAATCTCACAATACAGGCCGGGAGCAAAGAGAAAGGGGGACAAGCGATGCCGGGACGGTTTCCAGCCGCGTGGCTGGACGAGCTTTACGCGCGGGCTGATATCGTGCAAATCGTTTCAGCATATGTACCCCTGAAAAAAAACGGCTCCCGCTATTGGGGGCTCTGCCCGTTCCATCACGAAAAAACACCTTCTTTTTCCGTCAATGCCGAGCAAAACCTCTATTATTGCTTCGGCTGCAAGGCAGGCGGCAACGTGGTGCAGTTTGTGCAGGAGATGGAGCGGCTCACCTATCCGGAAGCTGTGGAATACCTGGCCCGGCAGATGCACATTCCTGTGCCCGCATTGCAGGAGGACCCCGATTATGAGCGCAGGCGCACCCAGCGGGAACGGCTGCTGGCCGCCAATCGGGCCGCCGCCAAATGGTATCATGCCCAATTGTGGCTGCCGGAAAATCAGCGATTGCTGGATTATCTGCATGGCCGCGGCCTGGACGACGGCACCATCCGAAAATTCGGTCTGGGCGCCGCGCCGGATAGCTGGGACGCGCTGACCACCGAATTGGAAAATCAGGGATATACCCAGGAGGAGCTTCGGCTGGCCGGGCTGACGGTGGTCAAGCCGGAAAGCCGGTTCGATATGTTCCGTAACCGGGCCATTTTTCCCATCATCGACGCGCAAGGACAGGTGCTGGGCTTTGGCGGACGGGCCATGGGCGACGCGCAGCCCAAATACCTGAACACCTCCGATACGCCGGTGTTCAACAAGCGCAAGGGTGTCTATGCCGCCAATCTCCTCAAAAAGCAGCGCAACCTGAAACGCATCATCCTGGTGGAAGGATACATGGACGTAGTGGCGCTGATCCAGCACGGAGTAAACGGCGTGGTGGCCACCCTGGGCACCGCGCTGACCAATGAGCAGGCGCGGCTGCTCAAGCGCTATGCGCCGGAAATTTGGGTTTCCTATGACGGCGACAGCGCCGGACAGCACGCCATCGTCCGGGCGCTGGAGATCTTTGAGCAGGAGGATATCAGGGCCCGGGTGCTGTTTTTCCCGGATAACCTGGATCCCGATGAGTTTATCCGCCAGCGCGGACTGGACGCATTTCAGCAGCTTCGCCCGCTGCGGGCGGCGGAATATCTGCTCCAGCGCGCCAAGGAGGATCTGGATCTGAGCGACGACGAAGGCCGGATGGAGTATGCCCGGCGCAGCGCGCAGATCCTGCGCAAGGTGAAGGAGCCCATCGAGCTGGATCACTACCTCAAAAATCTGACGGTGGATACCGGGATTTCCCGGGAGATCCTGGTGCAGCAGATGGGCATCACCATGCCGGAGCCGGCGCAGCAGCGTCCATCCCTCCGTCCGGTTCGCAGAAATCAGGCGGAAAACGCGCATTCCATGGAAGAAAAAACGCTGATTTCCATATTGGCCAGCGGCCTTGCGCCGGAAAACGCCATCCGCGCCGAGGATTTTGACACCCCGCTGATCCGGCAGCTGGCCGAAAAGCTGTTGGGCGGCATATCGCCCGCGGCCATTCTGAGCCAGTGCGAAAACGACCAGGATCGTCAGGAGATCAGCGATCTTTTCGCTCTGGATATCCAGATCAACGCGGAAAACGCCGCCAGTATGGCGGAGCAATGTCTCAACACCGTCCGGGTCCATCGATTGCAGAAACAAATTGATGAAATGAGCGCGAACCTGAACAATCTGGACGCGGAGAACAAGAAGGAAGAACTACAACAGCTGATGGCTTTAACCACCGAACTGAACCGCATCAAAAGACTGGTGCATTGAAAGGAGCGGCCACATTGAGCAATCAACCCGATAAGAAGCAAAGCAAGCTCAATGAGATTTATGAGCTGGGCAAATCCAAGGGTGTAATGACCTATGACGAGATCATTACCAAATTGTCCACCACGGATATCGATCCTGATCAGTTTGATACCGTGCTGGAAACCCTGGAGGGGATGGGCGTAGAGGTGATCCGGGATATGAACTCCGTCCCGGAGAGCCCCAGCGCGTCCGACACCGTTGTCGAAGAGAATTTGGACCTCACCATGCCGGAGGGTATCAGCATTGATGACCCGGTGCGCATGTATTTAAAGGAAATCGGCAAGGTGCAGCTGCTCAGCGCGGAGGAAGAGATCGACATCGCCATGCGCATGGAGCGGGGGGACGACGCGGCGCAGACCCTGGAAAAGGGCCAGACTGACGACGGCGAGCCGCTGACCGAGGAGGAAAAGAAGGCGTATCAGGCCTTGGTGGACGACGGCAACGCGGCCAAGCGCTCCCTGGCCGAAGCCAACCTGCGCCTGGTGGTTTCCATTGCCAAGCGCTATGTGGGCCGCGGCATGCTGTTCCTGGATCTGATTCAGGAGGGTAACCTGGGCCTGATCAAGGCCGTGGAAAAGTTTGATTATCGTAAAGGATACAAATTCTCCCAATAAGCTCATCCGCGTTTCCCGCCAGCTCTTGCAGGAATATGGCCGGGAGCCCACGCCGGAGGAGATCGCCAAGGCTATGAACATCAGCGAGGCCAAGGTGCGGGAAATCATCAAGATTGCCCAGGAGCCCGTCTCCCTGGAGACGCCCATCGGCGAGGAAGAGGACAGCCATCTGGGCGATTTTATCGCGGACGACGATACGCCCGCGCCGGCTGAAATGGCTTCCCACGCCCTGATGCGCGAGCAGCTTTGGGAGGTGCTCAACACCCTGACACCCCGTGAGGAAAAGGTGCTGCGCCTGCGTTTTGGTCTGGACGACGGCAACCAGCGCACGCTGGAAGAGGTGGGCCGCGAGTTCAAGGTGACCCGCGAGCGCATCCGCCAGATCGAGGCCAAGGCTTTGCGTAAGCTCCGCCATCCCAGCCGCAGCAAAAAATTGAAGGATTATCTTGAATAACGTGCGTACTCCACAGCTTGATGAACGGCTGCAGGCCGCAGCCGATCTGTTTGCCGCCTGTGGCACCGGCGCCGATATCGGCGCTGACCATGGGCGGTTATCCTGTTATTTACTGGCCCATGATCAGTGCCGCCGCATGATCGTGGCGGACATCAGCGCCGATTCCCTGGCCAAGGCCCGGCGGCTGCTGACCCTCCATCATTTGGAGGATCGGGCAGATTTTCGGGTGGCCGATGGGCTTGCGGCCTTGCATGAAAATGTGGACTGCGTGGCCATCTGCGGCATGGGCGGCCGGGTCATGGCGGATATTCTGGAAAGGGGACAGGAGCGGCTTCACGGCGCTGCGCTGGTGCTCTCCTGCCATACGGAAATCCCTTTGCTGCGGGCCGCGCTGGTGCGTTTGGGCTATCATCTGTGCGCGGAGCGGCTGGTGCGTGCCAAGGGACGATTCTATATCGTGCTCCGGGCTGAGCCCGGCAAAGCCTGTTATACGGAAAAGGAACTGTATCTTGGCCCTGTGCTGCTGCGGGAAAAGCCGGCGCTCTGGCACTCTTATCTCCACTGGCGGGAAGGCGTGGTAAGCTGTGAGCAGGGGCACGAAAAACAGCTCCAATGGATCAGGGAGGAAATGCAGCATGAACCAGCTGATTGTTAAAAACGTACTGGATTGGCTCAATGAAATCGCGCCCTTTGAAACAGCGGAGAGCTATGACAACGTGGGCTTGCTGGTAGGCAGCAGCAATGCTGCCGTGGATCGCATGCTGGTGGCGCTGGATGTGACGCCGGAGGTGCTGGACGAGGCGGAAAAGCTGGACGTGCAGCTGATCGTCACCCATCATCCGCTGATGTTCCGGGGTACTAAGCGCATCCTGGAGGATGATTATGAAGGCGCGCTGATCAGCCGCATGATCCGTAAAAATATCAGCATGATCGCAGCTCATACCAATCTGGATCAATCTCCGCTGTACAGCGGCAGCGCCGTGCTGGCGTCCAAGCTGGGCCTGCAAAACATGCGCCAGGAAGGCTTTATGTTTGTGGGGGATCTGCCGGATGGCGCTGTGCGGGCAGATGCCTTGTGCAAGCGGATCGCGGACTGCGAGCAGGATTTCATCTATCAGTATGGCCCGGATGACGCGCTGATCACCACCCTTGCTATCTGCGGCGGCGCTTATGACGAGGGCTTTGAGCAGGCGCGGGCCATGGGCGCGCAGGCCTATCTGACCGGAGAGGTGCGCCATCATAACGCCTTGGCCGCCTGCGGCACAGGCTTTGTGCTTTATCAGGGTGGGCATTACGGCACGGAAGGGATTCTGGTGCCCACACTGGCGGGGGCTTTACAAAACGCCATGAATGCGCTACAATATGATGTTGTTGTGTATCCATCCCAATGTCGGCCCTACGGTGGACGGCGGGCTTTGTAAGGAGGAAATCATGAATCAACTGGATTTATTGTGGGAATATCAGCAGGCGGATATGGAGGCGGAGCGTCAGGAAAACACCATGAAGCGCTCGCCCACCCGTCAGCGTTTGCTTAAATATCAGGAGTACCTCCGGGAGCAGAAGGCCGCCAACGTGCATCTGGAAGAGGAAGTGCACGCCATGAGCGACCGCATTGACGCCCTGAAGGATGCCATTGCCCATACGGAGGATCAGCTCAAGGCCCTGCATGGCCGCTACGAGGCCAATCGTCCCACCAGCAGCGAGGGGGTGCAGAGCTTCATCCAGGAAACCCAGCGCCTGATCCAGAACATCTCCGGCTATGAGCAGGAGATCCGCCGCATCCGCAAGGACGCCATGGATCGGGATAACCAGCAGCGTGATATTCTCAAGCGCGCCGCCAGCGTCCGTTCCGACTACGATAAGCTGAAGGAACAGTACGACGTGGAATATAAGGAGAATATGGAGAAGCTGGAAGCCCTGCGGCAGGCTGCCGCCGAAAAGGGCAAGGATGTGGATGCTTCCTATATGGAAAAGTATAAATCCATCCGCCAGCATATTATTCCGCCCCTTTCCCAGCTCAGCGGCGATCAGTGCGGCGGCTGCCGCATGTCGCTGCCCTCCGCTGTGCTGCGCAGCGTGCGTGCCGGTACGCCTGTGGAATGCGAAAGCTGCGGCAGGCTGATCATCCGGTAAAACAGACGTAATTGAGGCAGATGAATAGTCGCGTGCCGCAAGGCATGAGGAAAGTCCGAGCACCACAGAGCAGGATGCCAGTTAACGGCTGGTGGAGGCGACTCCAAGGCAAGTGCAACAGAAATATACCGCCGGCTTTGCCGGTAAGGGTGGAAAGGTGCGGTAAGAGCGCACCGGCGGCCTGGCAACTCGTCCGTCATGTAAACCCCATCTGGTGCAAGATTGATGAAGACCATGGGTTGCTCGCCCGTCTTCGTAATCGCTGGAGCGGTCTGGCGACAGATCGCGTAGATAGATGACTATTCACGACAGAACTCGGCTTACAGTCTGCACTCATTTACATAGGGGCGTCGATTTTTCGGCGTCCTTTTTCTATGGATCAATACGTGCAGCAAAGGCTGATCGTAGGTTTTATACTATTTGACGTTTCAACCGTTGAAAGATTCGGGATGGATTTTTCGTCCTGACGAAGCTGAATGAAGGGAGGCACAGCACCGCTGCGTTGCCCGGAGTGAAGCGATGCCAGTACGGAAAAGACGCCCGAAGATAAGAGAGGGGATAGGAGAATCGGTGGATAACTTGTTGATGAAAATGAAATGTTATATTATATTCTATATAATTTAAACCATATTCTGCTAAAAAGATATTATAGTAAAATTATAATAGAATTGATTATCTAATATGAAGAACATTATTCAAAGGATAATAAAATGCCGTTCAGATAAGTTTTCCACCGATTTTCCAATCAAAAAACCGCCGAAAGGCGGTTTTTTTAAGGAAGCTCTGATGCCGAAAATGCATCTTTTCGAATTTAGAAGCAGGACCTAATATTTTCGATAAACCGTTACCACTTTCCCGGCAATATCCACGCTCCGGGTGATGATGGGCAGCATGGCGCTGTTTTCCGGCTGGAGCCGGAAATGACCGTTTTCCCGATAGAAGCGCTTGACCGTGGCGTTGCCTTCGATCATGGCCACCACGATCTCGCCGTTGTTGGCGGTGTTCTGCTGGCGCACTACCACGTAATCACCGTCCATGATCCCGGCGTTGATCATGCTGTCGCCATGCACCTTCAGCACAAAATGCGTTCCTTCGCCCAGCAGCGTTTCCGGCAAAGGAATTTGATCCTCCACATATTCCTCAGCTAATATGGGCGAACCTGCGGCCACATTGCCTACCAGTGGTACCATTTGGATGCCGCTGCTGTACGCCGGACTGCTGTCCACGCAGACCTCCATGGCCCGGGGCTTCATGGCATCCCGACGCAGCATGCCGCGGGCTTCCAATCGCCGCAGATGGCCGTGCACCGTGGAGGTGGATTTCAGCCCCACGGCATCTCCGATCTCACGGACAGAAGGGGGATAGCCCTTTTGTGCTATTTCCTGTTCGATGAAGGCAAGAATACGCTGCTGTGTGTCGCCGCGGGCGCGTTTGGCTGTGCTCATGGGCATGGGCTCCTATCGATCAATTCTTATATATTATAGCATGCAAACATATGTTTGGCAAGAGAAAAACAAACATTTGTTCGATTTACTGCAATTTCGATCCTTTTTTCTGCTGCGCCGCCTCCGGACTGCCTTCAACGGAATCGATAACCACCGCCCGATATTCCGCGTCGCCATTCACGCATTTCATGCAGTTATCACAGCGCTTGCTGGGGTCCAGCTCGCAAAAATCGCATTCACCGCAGTCGTTGCAGGGTCGATCATATAAAATGCATTGCTTTTGACTCATTCCGTCTTTTCCTCCTGATCCGGGGCTGTTTCCACCGTGGGCAGCGTGATCCGCTTGGCGGCTTCCCGCTTGCGCTGATCGCTCATGGCGGCGTAGTGCTTGCGGGTGGTATTCACATCCGCGTGTCCCAGCACGTCCGCCACCAGATAAATATCGCCGGTTTCCCGATAGAGGCTGGTGCCAAAGGTGCTGCGCAGCTTATGGGGACTGATTTTCTTTTTCAGTGGCGCTGCGATCATGGCATATTTTTTAACCAGCTTTTCGACAGCCCGCTGGGTGATACGCTTTCTTTGCAGAGAAAGGAACAGCGCGTTTTCGCTGCCGGGCTCGGCCTCGATCTCCCGGCGTTCCCGCAGATAGGTTTGAAGGTTTTCCGCCACGGTTTCCGGGAAATATAGAATTGTCTGATTGCCACCCTTGCGGGTAACCAGAAAGCCGTTGATGGAAAAATCGATGTCGTCGATGTCGATGCCCACCAGCTCGCTGACGCGAATCCCCGTGCCCAGAAACAGCGTCAAAATGGCGATGTCGCGGTTCTTGGTCACCTTCTGGAATCGCTTTTGCTGGGCGGTCAGGCCTTCGCCGTTTTCCGCCACTTCCAGCAGCTTTTCCACTTCTTCCTTCTCCAGATACAAAATGGGCTTTTCGTGCAGCTTGGGCAGAGGAACCAGGGTGGTGATATTGGCCGGGATTTTTTCATTGGTAAAAAGATACTCAAAGAAGGAGCGCACCGCGCACATTTTGCGCATGATGCCCAGCTCATGGTTATTGACCACCACTTCGCTGTTGGTTTCCTCATTCTGCTTGATGTACATGGTCAGATAATCCTGATAACCCCGCAGCTGACGGGCGGTGATGCCGGCAATTTGATCAATGGTGATCAGCCGCGGATCAACGCCTGCGAAGGACGCCTGCTCCAATGTAAGATATTGAAAAAAGACGCGCAGGTCATAAGCATAGGCCAGACGGGTCAGGGCACTGGTGGTTTGGGAGATGGCAAAAAAATAATCTCTGCACGCATCGGGCAATTCCTGGCAGATGTCCCGGATGCGCTGCGTTCTTTGCATGGAGATTTGCTGATGATAATCATTGACTTTGGCCATGCGTGCGTTTCACCTCGTTCAACTATTCGCAAAAGTATTTTACCGCTTTTTTCGACAGCCGTCAACCCATTTTATTGGGGGAAAATCTTTCCAGGTTGAAAACGCGTCTGTTTGAAAGAGGAGGATCAGCCGTTACATTTGGCGGAGCGTCAAGAAGCATGGGATAGCAAGACAATATCTGTGCGATTGTAAAAGGAAAAGCATCGCAGCCAGCGGACAATTCTGTTTCGATGAAAAAGAAAATCGTTTAGAATCAAAATACGATCAGAAGACTCTAATTCCAAATAAGATTAAAAAACTGCCATCAGAAAAGGAGGCAGATCAAGGCCAAACCGATCGTTGCTGCAGAGAGGCTTCCGAAACAGCCATATTGGGCCCAAAAAGTAAGCCATCTATTCGTAAAAGATGCCTTTTGCGAATAGATGGAAATCAGGGATTTATATCGGTCAAGGGGCTGTCCCCTGTATTCGTCTGGATGGATCAGAAAGAAAAACAATCACGGAGCACTGTCTTTTTCGCGCTCTGCCGTGACTTCCGCCTGCATTGCGTCGCACCATTGATTCCACTTGATTTCATATTCCGATGCTGAAATAATTCGGTGACGCAAATCATCGACGGAATAAACGTCTTTTTCCTTGCAGGCTGTGATGCAGCGCCGGTACATTTCCCAATCCAGCTCGTCCTGCTCCCAGACAAACGGCACCGCCGTCAGCCCATGGAGCATGGCAGCTACGCATCGGGTATGACCGTCCGTGCTCACCAGTGCCCCATCCAGCGTCTTGATCGGGATGGGTTCAAAGTTTGATAGGTCCGCGGGATCAAACCAGGTCTCAATGGCCCGCAGCTTTTCTTCAGAAATATAAAATTGGGAAGGCTGAATCTGAGAAAGGTCAATCGCTTGATAATCAATCATTTAACTGTTTCCTTTCCCCTTCTTTTTCTTTAGTCATCCATAAGCGCGTCTTTTCCCATCTGCTCCTTCAGCCATGCCCGTTCCTTGGGCGTTATATCCGCTTTTTCCAGCAAATCCGGCCGCAGACGGGCAGTTTCCAGCAAGGCCTGTTCCCTGCGCCATTGGCTGATCTTCTTGTGGTCGCCGTTCAGGAGCACCTCCGGCACCTCGACGCCTTCAAAGACCCGGGGACGGGTATATTGGGGATATTCCAGCAGACCGGAGGCGGAAAAGCTCTCGTCCCCCGCGCTTTCCTCGCTGCCCAGCACGCCGGGAATCAACCGGGACACGCAATCGATCAGCACCATGGCCGCGGTTTCGCCGCCGGTGAGAATATAATCGCCGATGGAGATTTCCAGGTCGATATAATGGTCCAGCGCCCGCTGATCCACGCCCTCGTAGTGTCCGCACAGGATCACCAACTCCTGCTCTTTGGCCAGCTCCTGCGCCAGTTCCTGGGTCAGCTTTTTACCCTTGGGCCCCAGAAAGATCCGTTTCCCCTGAAATGGCGGCTGGGTGACCGCCTTCATGGCGTCCGCGATGGGCTGAGCCATCATCAGCATGCCTGCTCCGCCTCCAAAGGGATAATCATCGGTGTTCTTATGCTTGCTGGCGGAAAAAGGGCGGATGTCCGTGGCGTGGATATTCAAAATCCCGTTGGCCCGTGCCCGTCCGATGATGCTGGTATTGAGGAAGGAATCAAAGACCTCCGGGAAAATGGTGAGCAGCTCAATCTTCAAAGACAGCCACCTCCGGCAGCTTTTCTTCATCCACCACGATATACCCTTCCCGCACGTTGACCGCCTTGATCACAAAGGGCAGCACGGGCAGATACATGCGCCGCTTGTCCGGGCATTTGATCTGGTAGACGTCGTTGGCGCCTGGCTGCAAAACATCCTCTATGGTTCCCAGGATATTCCCTTTCTGATCCCGCACCTGGCATTCCAGCAGATCGCTGATGAAATATTGCCCTTCTTCCAATTCCACCGCGTGAGCGCGATCCACATACAGCAGCCATCCCCGCTGCTTTTCGGCCTGATCCCGGTCCAGCGCGTGATCCAGCACGCAATACACAAAGCCATCCGCTCGGCTTTCCGCATCGGAAATCACCACGGGCATATACTGATCCCCGGCCTTCAAATACACGGTATCCAGCTTCAAAAAACGGGCGGGATCATCGGTATCGGGGCGCACCTTCACCTGGCCGCGCACGCCCTGGGGCCGCAGCACTTCACCGATCAAAAGGTAGTCGCTATACATGGTTCCTCCTACGAAAAAAGGCGCTTAAAGCGCCCTTTTTCATTGCTGTATTTCCAAAAAAACGGGTTTACCGTCCTTGGGGGTGGCGGCTTTCAGTACGGAACGAATTGCCCGGGCAATACGGCCTTGCTTGCCGATCACCTTACCCATGTCTTCTGGCGCAACGTTAAGCTCAATGATGATGGAATCAGGCCCCTCGGTTTCCGTTACCTGGACGGCATCAGGGTTTTCCACCAGAGATTTCGCCAGAAAGAGGATCAGATCTTTCATAGGGCCTTCCTTTCTACTGAAGCAATCAGCCCTCGATGGCGCCGCTCTTCTTCAGCAGAACCCGCACGGTATCAGTGGGCTGAGCGCCCTTCTTCATCCAATCCTGCGCCTTGTCGTTGTCAACCTTGATCTGCGCAGGCTGGGTCATGGGGTTGTAATAACCGATCTCCTCGATGAAGCGGCCATCGCGGGGAGAGCGCTCGTCAGCCACGACGATGCGGTAGAAAGGATGCTTCTTCATACCCATTCTCTTGAGACGGATCTTAACCATTGTTGTTTCCTCCTGATTTTTTGTCTTCTATCGGTAATCATTGAAAATGATGTTACCTGCTTTTTAACGGAACGGCGGCTTCATGCCGCTCATCTGGGCAGCCATGCGGCGCATGGCGCCTTTTCTCTTGCCGCTGCCCACCATCTGCTTCATCATCTGACGCATCTGGTCAAACTGGCGCATCAGCGCGTTCACATCCTGCACGGTGACGCCTGCGCCGGCGGCAATGCGCTTGCGGCGGCTGGCGTTGAGCAGGTCAGGATGTCGGCGCTCCTGCGGCGTCATGCTGCGCACGATGGCCTCGGGCTTTTTGAGGGCGTTTTCGTCGATCTCCACGTCCTTGAGCTTGCTGCCCACGCCGGGAAGCATACCCAGGATGCTGGACAGCGGGCCCATCTTCTTCATCTGCTGCATCTGTTCCAGGAAATCTTCCAGGTTGATGTCGGCAGGATTGCGCTGCAGCTTTTTGCTCAGCTTGTCGCTGCTCTCCTGATCCATGTTTTCGGTGGCTTTTTCGATCAGGGTCAGCACGTCGCCCATGCCCAGGATACGGGAAGCCATGCGCTCGGGATGGAAGGGCTCGATATCGCCGATCTTTTCGCCGGTACCGGAGAACTTGATAGGCTTGCCGGTGACGGCCCGCACGGACAGCGCAGCGCCGCCGCGGGTGTCGTTGTCCAGCTTTGTCATGATCACGCCGTCGATGTTCAGCTGATCATTGAAGGCCTTGGCCACGTTCACCGCGTCCTGGCCGGTCATGGCGTCCACCACCAGCAGGATTTCCTGGGGATGCACGGCGGCCTTGATTTCGGCCAGCTCGTTCATCAGCGCCTCGTCCACATGCAGACGGCCGGCGGTATCGATGATCAGCACGTCCCGTCCGTAATACCGGGCGTACTCGACGGCTTCCTTCACGGTCTTGACGGGGTTCTGGGTGCCCTTTTCAAAGACGGGAACCTTGACCTGTTCCCCTACCACCTGCAATTGCTTGATGGCGGCGGGACGATAGATGTCGCAGGCGGCCAGCAGCGGCTTTTTGCCTTCACGGATCAGGTAGTTGGCCAGCTTGCCGCACATGGTGGTTTTACCGGCGCCTTGCAGGTCGCAGAGCATGTAAATGGTGGGCACGGAGGAGGACCAGGTCAGCTTGGCGTTGCTGCCGCCCATCAGGCTGGTCAGTTCCTCGTTGACAATCTTGATCACCTGCTGGCCCGCGTTCAGGGAGGAAAGGATCTCGGTGCCAACGCAGCGCTCGGTGACGCGCTTGATGAAATCCTTGACCACCACATAGTTGACGTCGGCTTCCAGCAGCGCCATGCGCACCTCACGCATCGCGTCCTTGATGTTCTGCTCGTTCAGCTTGCCCTTGCCCGTCAGCTTTTTAAACGCGGCTTGCAGCTTATCCGAAAGACCCTCAAAGGCCATTGACTTCCTCCTCGTCGTTCAAAAGGCGCAGCGCCTTTTCCAAATGTTGCCGTGCGGCGGCCTGATCGGAAAGCGACGCCATGGCCGCCTCCACCTGCCGTTCCACATCCAGAAACTTTTTGCGGATGCCCAGCTTTTCTTCGGTGGAGAGCAATTGCTTTTCCACCCGCTGCAGGGTGTCGTACACGCTTTGGCGGCTGACGCCTGCCTGCTGAGCGATCTCCGCCAGAGAATAATCTTCTTCGTAATACAGGCTTGCGATCTCCCGCTGCTTGTCCGTCAGCAGATTGCCATAGATGTCCAGCAGCCAGTCGATTGCCACCCTGTGAAGAATTTCCTCCGCCACGGCATTCCTCCTGTCAAGGCATTTCCCTTGACATAGTGCATTATACAGGAATCCCGTCTCTTTGTCAAGTATTTTTCCTTGACAAAGATCAATATTTTGCGCCCGGCTGTTTTTGCAGGATGAAACATTCCGGCGCGCCGGGCCCGGCGTTGATAAAGCGGTGGTGCAGCACGTTGAAATCCTGGGGTTTCATCGATGAAAACCAGGCGAGAAGATGCAGCCGTTCCTCCTCTCCCGCCGGATGGCCCGGATAGGCGCATATGACGCAAACGCCGTTTGTTTCCAGCAGGCGCAGCGCCTGCTCAATGGCGCTACGGGTGGTTTTCCAGTGGGTGGTGACGGATTTATCCCCACCGGGCAGCCAGCCCAGATTGAACATCACGGCCTGCACGGGTTCCTTCACATATTCGCTCATTCGGTCATGGCTGACGCAATACAGGGACGCACGCTCCAGCAGTCCCGCCTCCATCAGACGCCTGCGGGTGTTTTCGACCGCCTGCTCCTGAATATCGAAGGCGAAAACGTGGCCGCTTTCCCCCACAAGCTCGCACAAGAACTGGGTGTCATGGCCATTGCCCATGGTGGCGTCCACCGCCGTATCCCCGGGTAGCAAAAAACGCCGCAGACAATCCGCGGCTATATATCGGGCCGATTTCAGCTCAAAATCCCGCATGGCTCACAGTTCCTTCAGCGCCTTGACTTCTTCCGCCGTCAGCTCCCGCCAGGTTCCGCGCTCCACGCCTTTCAGATCGATGGGGCCAAACCTGACCCGGCGCAGCAGCAGCACCTTATGCCCCACCGCCTCCATCATCCGGCGTACCTGGCGATTGTGTCCCTCATGGATGGTGATCAGCACGGCGGAAGCAAAGGTTTCCTCCCGGATCACGCGCACCTTG
>CACWUV010000029.1 GCA_902764185.1 uncultured Eubacteriales bacterium | reverse complement strand
TCCAGAAATGACGGTTTTAGCCGTCAATGCTGCGTCAGCAGCATAGCCGCATAAGCAAAAGTCCCAGCTTGAGCTTGCTCAAAGCTGGGATCTTTTGTGCTGCGGCGTATTTCTGGAGCGTTTAACAAGTCAAGCCCATTCAATCAACAGGCGGAAATTGTTTGAAAGTGTAATTATGCGCTCGAGGGCTTGGAGCGCCCGGAAAGGCTGCCTGTGGCAGGCTTTCAGCGGAAAGCGGGCCGGAAGGCCCCGGATCGCGGAGGCCTCGATCGTTCCCCTCTGCCAATTTCTGTTTGTCTGAACCATGTCACAGTCCCGTCTGCCGCAGCACCCAATACCCCTGGCCGTCGGCGGCACGCTCGTAGCTGTACCCCTGCAGGCCCTTGGGCGGGAGCATGCTGCCCCGGGCCTGGACGCCATAGAGCAGGCCGTCCACCCGGTCGCCTTGGATATGGAAGCCGAAGCAGCAGGGCATGCCCGCCTCCCGGGTCTTGACGGTGCGCCAGCCCGGGAACAGGCCCACGGGCCGCAGGGTATCAAAATAGGGACGCAGCTGGGCGGCGGCCTGCGGCCATTGCAAGGTGGGCAGAGCGTCCACCGGCGGCGTATCGGCGGTCCTGCGATAATGGATCGCTTTTTCTTTGGGCTTTTCCGGGGATGGAGGCGGTGGCGGCGGAGTCTGCGGAGCCGGTTCCGGCCGGATGTTCAGCAAGGCTTGCGCGCCCGCCTGATGGACGCGGTTTTCGTTCCACAGGATGGCCTGGCCGCCCCGTCCCACGCAAAGGACCTCCCCTGCCGCCTTGCCGGACCAAGCGCCCTGGGTATCCGCCTGAAATTCGCTTTTGCCGCCGTCGAAAAGCAGCCCATAGGTTTGCCGGGGACGGAGCCCGCCCAGGGCGATCCGCCCCTCCCGCTGCCAGCCGAAAGCGCCATTCCGTCCCGTCAGCCGCACATAGGACAATGTGATCACCTTCCTTTTTCATTTATTTATGCGGCTGAAATGCAAAGATGCTTGCCCTGGAACAGAAAATCCGGTATAATAGCTTGAAAGTCCGCCGAAAGGAGCGCTTTATGCACTTTTTACTGACCAACGACGACGGCATCGACGCCATCGGCCTCAAGGCTCTCAGCGCGGCCATCACACAAGCCGGACATACGGTGACGGTGTGCGCGCCCCAAAGCCAGCAAAGCGCCGCCAGCCATCACCTGACGCTGAACGCGCCGCTGATGGTGCAGGAGGTGCCCTGGGAGGGTGGCGAAGCCTATGCCCTGGGCGGTACGCCCGCCGACTGCGCCCGCATTGGCAAGCTGCTCAGCGGCAGGCCCATCGATTTTGCCTTTTCCGGCATCAACAACGGCGAGAACGCGGGCACGGCCATCTTTTACAGCGGCACGGTGTCCGCCGCCCGGGAGGCGCGGATGTGCGGCCTGCCCGCCATGGCGGTGTCCATCATGACCGGCGCGGATTGGAACACCCTGCTGCGTCTGGGCCGGATGGCCGTGGACATCGCGGAAAAGACAGACGGAAAGGAGCTGCCCAGGCTTTCCATTCTGAACCTCAACGCCCCCGCCATCCCGGCCGATCAGTGGAAGCCCCTGCGCTTGGCCCCCCTCAGCGACGCCTGCTATCTGGACAGCTATGAAAGGCGCGTCAGTCCCCGGGGACAGAGCTATTTCTGGCTGGAAGCGGGGCTTAAGATCGAGCCCCACAGGCCGGGCACCGACATGGCGTTGCTGAACGATGGCTGTCCCGTGCTCTCCCTGGTGGGTCCCTATCTGGAAGAAAACGGGTGGATTCGGGAGAATTTGCAGGAATTAATTCATTGATATTGCATTTTTTCCGCTGATGCTGTATACTAGCTGGGTATATTTGCTATTTTTGAGGTGTCTCTTATGCAAAATACCCAGGACATGATCCAGCGTCTCAACCGCAGCGGCAGCCGGCTGAGCAAAAGCCACCGGCGCATCGCCGACTACATTGCCCAGCACTACGACAAGGCAGTGTTCATGACCGCCGCACGGCTGGGCGAAACCGTGGGCGTCAGCGAGAGCACCGTGGTGCGCTTCGCCGTGGCCATGGGCTACGACGGCTATCCCGAGCTGCAGGACAGCCTGCGGGAGCTGGTACGCCACCGGCTCACCACCACCCAGCGGTTTGAGATGATCTCGGACATCAGCGAGGACAACGTGCTTTCCATGGTGCTCAAGGCGGACATGCAGAACATCCGCTCCACCATCGAGGATGTGGACGAGAGCGCTTTCCGGGAGGCCGTGCGGGTGATCAGCGGCGCCAAAACCCTGTATATCCTGGGTCTGCGCTCCGCAGCGCCCTTGGCGGAATTTGCCGGATATTACCTGCATTACATCTTTGACGACGTGCGGGTGGTGGCCGCGGGCAGCACGGACGTATTTGAGGCCGTCTCCCGCATCGGGGCGGGCGACGTGCTCATCGGCATCAGCTTTCCCCGCTACTCCAGCCGCACCATCGAGGCCATGACCTTCTCCCGTTCCCGGAACGCCCAGGTGATCGGCATCACCGACGGACCCATGAGCCCCTTGCACGAGGCGGCGGACATCTGCCTGTCCGTGCGCACGGACATGGCCAGCTTTGTGGATTCCATGGCCGCGCCCATGAGCATGATCAACGCCCTTATCGTGGCTCTGGGGCTCAAAAACCGGGACGTGCTGGCAGACAGATTCAAACAACTGGAAGAACTGTGGGACGCTTACAGCGTGTATATGAATGAAAGCAAATAATCATGTAGTGATCGTTGGCGGCGGCGCGGCGGGACTCTCTGCCGCGCTGTTTGCGTCGCGTGCCGGCGCCCGGGTGACGATGCTGGAAAAAAACGAAAAATTCGGCAAAAAACTGTATATCACCGGCAAAGGCCGCTGCAACCTGTGCAACGCCTGCGACGTGGAAACCTTTCTGAAAAACGTGCAGCGCAATCCGCGGTTCCTGTATTCCGCTCTGCGCTTCCTGTCGCCGGAGGACTTGCAGCGGCTGGTCAACGACCTGGGCTGCCCCACCAAGGTGGAGCGCGGCAACCGGGTGTTCCCCGTCAGCGACCACGCCAGCGACGTGAGCCGCGCCTTTCTGGACGGCCTCAAGGGTCAGGCGCTGAAAATCAACGCGGAGGTGCTGGGCGTCGCGGTGGAGGACGGCCGCGTGACCGGCGTGCGGCTGCAGGACCGCCTGCTGCCCTGCGACGCGGTGATCCTGGCCACAGGCGGCGTCAGCTATCCCGCCACCGGCTCCACCGGCGACGGCCTGCGCTTTGCCAGGGAATTGGGCCACACCGTCACCGATCTGCGGCCTTCCCTGGTGCCGCTGCAGATCAAGGAAGCCTGGCCCAGGCAATTGCAGGGGCTTTCGCTCAAAAACATTTGCCTTACGGCCACTGTTCATGATAAAATAAAATATTGTGAGCAGGGTGAGATGCTGTTCACCCACTTTGGCATTTCCGGGCCGCTGGTGCTGTCGCTCTCCAGCGTGCTGGCCACGGCGGACTGGAAGGATGTCAAATTGTCCCTGGACCTGAAGCCCGCCCTGACCCATGAGCAATTGGACGCCCGGGTGCTGCGGGACTTTGGCGAAGCCCCCAGGAAGCAGCTTCAAAACCTGCTGCCCGCGCTGCTGCCCAGCCGCATGGCGGAGATCTTCCCGGCGCTGTGCAACGTGAACCCCACCAAGCAGCCGGCTCAGATCACCGCGGCGGAGCGCGCCCGCATCGTGGGCGCGCTGAAGTGCCTGCCCATGATCGTCACCGGCACCCGGGGCTTTGAGGAAGCCGTCGTCACCTGCGGCGGCGTGAGCGTGAAGGAAGTGACCCCCGCCACCCTGATGAGCAAGAAGGTGAAGGGCCTCTTCTTTGCCGGGGAAATGCTGGACGTGGACGCCTTCACCGGCGGCTTCAATTTGCAGATCGCCTTTTCCACCGGGGCGCTGGCGGGCAACAGCGCCGCCCTGTACGAAACGGAGGAGCAAGCGTGACCAACGGAAAATGGGCCGTCAGCTGCCTCATGCTGGCCGCGGTGTTCTTCGGCTGCGCGGCGCTCTTTGCCATCAAAAAAGAGAAGGGCGCGGATTACGCGGCGGGCTTCAACAGCCTGACGGAAAGCCAAAAGGCGCGCTACGACCGGGCGGCCATCTCCCGGCACTATCTGGCCTTCATGCGGCTGTTGGGCGAAATCAGCCTGCTGTGCGCGGCGCTGGCCCAGTGGATCGGGCTGTGGGCCTTCATTGCCAACATGGTATCGCTGCTGGCCTGCTGCGCCTCGGAAATGCACATCGACTGGGAAAAGGCCTTTGAAAAATACAAGCTTGACAATCAACCGAAAGGGTTTTGAACACCATGGATTACATCGTATTGGATCTGGAATGGAACCAGCCCATGAGCTACAACAGCAGCGCCTACAAGAGCGTGGGCGGACGGCTGCTGTTTGAAATGATCCAGATCGGCGCCATCCGCCTGAACGACCAGCTGGAGATCACCGACAGCTTCAACCAGCTGATCCAGCCCACCCATTATGTGAAGCTGCATCCGCGCATCAAGCGCATCACCGGCATCAGCCAGGACGATCTGTGCGACGCGCCGCAGTTTGTGGAGGCGGCGGAACGCTTCCGCGCCTGGTGCGGCGACGGCTGCGCCCTTCTGACCTGGGGCTGCGACGACATCTCCGTCCTCCAGCAAAACCTGGATTTCTTTGGCTTCTCCACCCCCTTTCCCCCCATGTACGACCTGCAAAAGCTCTATGGCGAGCTGGTGCAGGACACCAAGAACCGCACGGGTCTCAAGAGCGCCATGGAGCACTTTGAAATCGAGCCCGAGGCCGACCATCCCTTCCACAACGCCCTGAACGACGCCTATTACACGGCGCTGGTATTCAAAAAATGCCCACAGCCCCAAGACGTGCTGCGCTTTCCCCAGACCGCCCGCAAGCTGACCCATGAGGAGCGCACCCGCCGCACTGAAAAATGCGACGTGATCCACGTGGGCCGGCCGGCGGAGGCCATCCACGGCAAGCATGCCAAGACGCCGCCCTGCCCCGTGTGCGGCCATCGCTGCGAGCTGGCGGCGGATTATGTGACCAAGGCCGACGGCAGCCAGCAGGCGCTGTGCGTCTGCGGCGATCACGGGCTCTTCTTTGTCACCATCAAATTCCAGAAGGGGGAAAAAGGCCGCAAGGACATGGTGCGCACCGTGTCCATGGCGGAGGAGCAGAACCCCGCCTATGTATCCACCAAGCTGATCCAATGGCAAAACAAGCTGGCCGCCCAGCAGGCGGCCCGGGAGGAAACATGATCATTTGTTATGAGGATAAAAGGCTGGAATGCAGCCCCGGCACCACGGTGGCCGAGGCCTTCGCCCAGCTTTTGCCCGCGGGCTGCGACAAGCCCCTGGGCGCATTCTGCGGCGGCAAGGTGCTGGAGCTGAACGCCAAGCTGACCCAGGACTGCGAATTAAAGCCCATCACCTTCCAGCATGAGGAAGGCCGCCGGATCTATGAACGGTCCCTGCGGTTTATCCTGCTGCTGGCGGTGCACCGCTGCTATCCCGGCGTGCGGGTGCGCATCGAGCACAGCATCGGCTTTGGCCTCTACCTGCAATTGGAGGGCAAGCGCGTGGTGCAGGGAGACGCCAAGCTGATCGAGGACACCATGCAGGAGATCGTGGCGGCCAACCTGCCCTTCAAGCGCTCCCGCTGGTCCCGGCAGCAGGCCATCGATTATTTCAACTCCCTGGGCTGGAGCGATAAGGCCGACCTGCTGGCCTACCGGCAATTTGATTATTTTAACATCTATGAATGCGGCGGCCTGGCGGAATACTTTTACGGGGCCATGCTGCCCGCCACCGGCGACGTGCCGGTGTTTGCCGTGCGCTATCATCCGCCGGGCCTGATACTGCAGATGCCCGGGCCCGCCGATCCCACCGTGCCCGCGCCCTACGTCAGCCGGCCCAAGCACATGGCCACTTTCTTTGAAAGCAACTACTGGTGCCAGATCCTGGGCTGCCGCAACGCGGCGGATCTCAACGCCCTGATCGACCGGGGGGAAATGAACGAGTTTATCCGCGTCAACGAAGCCCTGCACGATAAAAGCCTGGCGGACATCGCGGAGGACATACTGCGCATGAACGCCCGGGCCATCTTTCTGGCCGGGCCCAGCAGCAGCGGCAAGACCACCACGGCCAACCGCCTCAAGGTGCACCTGCGGGTGCTGGGGCTCAAGCCCGTGCTGATCTCCATGGATAACTTTTACCAGAACCGGCCCGACGTGCCCCGGGACGAAAAGGGCGAACTGGATCTGGAATCCCTGTACGCGCTGAACGTGGAGCTGTTCCGCCGCTGCATCCGGGGGCTGCTGGACGGCCAGGAAATGGGCATGCCGCTCTACGACTTTTCCACCGGCATGCGGCAGGACGACGCCTACCGTCTGCGGCTGGGACGGGACGAGATGCTGATCGTGGAGGGGATCCACGGGCTGAACCCGGTGCTGCACGAGGGGTTCCGGGCAGGCGAGGTGTGCAAGTTCTATCTGAGCGAGCTGACCTGCCTGAACCTGGACGACCACAACCGCATCCGCACCACCGACGCCAGGCTTCTGCGGCGCATCGTGCGGGATTACCAATTCCGCGGCACCACGCCCGAAGGCACCCTGGCCATGTGGGACAGCGTGCGCCGGGGCGAGGAAAAATGGATCTTCCCCTACCAGGAGCAGGCGGACATCGTGTTCAACACCGCCCTGCACTATGAACTGCCGGTGCTCAAGCGCATCGCCTATCCCATGCTGCAAAAGGTGCCCCAGGACGATCCCAACTACTTTATGGCCATCCGCCTCATCAAGACGCTGAACTATTTCCGCACCGCGCCGGACGAGGTGCTCTCCGAAATCCCGCCGCTCTCCATCCTGCGCGAATTCATCGGCGGGAATACCTTCTACGCTTAAATGATTTTGGTAATATAAATCGCCGCCTCTCTGCGCACAATAGCCGCGAGGAGGCGATTTGCTTTGAAAAGAACTCTTTTTCTCCTGCTGCTGACCACCGTTGCGGCTCTGGCGCTGACGGGCTGTTCCAGCAGCGCCGACACCGCGCCCTCTGCTTCGCCCGGCATGACCACCGCCAGCCCGATGCTGCCCAGCAACATCCCGCAGGCCACCGACGGCGGGCTGCTGGGTGATCTGGGCGAAAAGCTGGACGACACGCTGAACGGCCGGGACGATGCGCTGACCACCGCCGAGGACGCCCTCAAAGCTTCCCAAGAGCTGCGGGACGCCGTGCAGAAGCTGACGGAGGTGGACACCGCCGTGGCTGTGGCTGTGGGCGACACCGCCCTGGTGGGCGTGACCTTGGACGGCAGCTATCGCGGCGGCGTGGACGACCGGCTGCAGGCCATGGTGCTGGACCGCGCCCAGGCCATCCATGCGGGCATTGACAAAATTGCCGTCACCGCCGACGAAAAGGCCATAGAGGAGATCACATCCCTCTACGACATGCTCCAGTCCGGCAGCCCCTACACCACGGTGAAGGCCAACGCCGACACCCTGGCCGAGGGCATGGATCTGTACAAAAAGTAAATGGATCGCACGGCGCGGATGCTGCGGCGCACACTTCTGTGCGCCGTTTTGGCGTGTCCCTTGGCGGTCTGGCGGCTGGAGGCGGCCTGGATCGCCCAGGGCATCATTTCTTTTCTTCCGGCAAAGGAGCAGCCCGGCCTGTGGTATCAGAATCCCTCCCCCGGCCGCCGGTGGCGCGCGCTGCTCGCTTTCTGCCCGGCCTTGGCCTTGCAGGCCGCCTTGGCGAAAGGAACGGATATGCCCGTTTTGATCGCCTTGACGGGCGTTCTGGCCCAGGCCGGCCTGCTCCTGCGCATGCAAAAAACAGGCAGGCGCTCCCTGGCGGCCTGCCTGATCAGCGTTGCGGTTTTTATCGCTTGTAGGCGATGATCTCCATGCCGGCGGGCAATGGCTCCGCCGGCTGTTTGTTTTCCAGCGCGGGATTGAAGGCGGCCAGGCTGTCCGCGGACAGGCGATAGCGCTTCATCACGTCCCACAGCCTTTCATCCCCCTGGACGCGATAAAGGGCCAGCACCGGCTTTTCGGGGGGCGTCTGCTCCTCCGCCACGTCGGTGACGGCAAAGGCCGCGCGATAGCGGGCGCCATGTCCTCCCAGGGACAGGATATAACGGATCTCCGCCCGGTCGCCCGCCAGAGCCGCCGCCTCCACCCAGGAGGCGTGCAGGCGCAAATGATCCTCCTCCGTCAGATCGCCGGAAAAGACCATGCGGGCTGGCTCCTCCGCCGTGAAGGACACGGGGATGTTGCTGTCCTCCGTCATATAGATGAGGGTGGAGCGCAGCAGCATATCCGCCTGCAGCTTGCCGCCCGACGCTTTGGCTCCCGCCAGCACGGGCTGGACAAAGGCCGCCAGCACAGTTTCGATGCGCGGCGCGTCCTCGGGCAGCATGATTTGCAGCCGTCCGCTTTCGGCGGAATAATCGTTCACATGGCCGGTGCAGAAGGATAGCCGCTCCCCGGCGGGCGTCAGGGTGCTTTCGCCGTTGCCGAACACGTCGGTGACGATCCGCACTTGCTGCTCCCGCAGCGCGTCGATGCGGGCGCGCAGGCTCACCTCCACCCGCAGGGTCTGCATATCCTCGGCGTTTTCCAGAGCGGCGGCCACGTCGGTGACGTCCACCGAGGCGGAGAGCATCTCCCCCGCCTCGCCGTTCAAGCTGACCTGCTGCTCAAAGGGCAGGCTGTGCTGGGTGCACACCAGCGGATGTCCCGGCATGCGGGAGGCATGACACACGGTGAGGTCCACGGTGCCCGTGACGGTGGCGTGGCCGTCGGCGCCGCCCAGGATGTCCTCCACCCGGGCTTCGCCGCTGCCCAGCAGCGCTTCCTCCGCCTGCAAAGCGGAGGAGATTTCAAATTCGCCTTTGATAAGCCCTTGGGCTTCGCCTCCGCCCACGGCGTGCTGCAAAGTCACGGTCTCGGCAAGCACCTGGGCCTTGGGGTCCTCCAGGCTGGTGACCACGCTGATCTCCTGCTCCCGGACGCCCTCGGCGGATACGTTCATCTCGGCCTTCATCAAGATTCGCCCGTTGAACACCCGGGCAGTGACGGCGGTGATCTCGCACACCGGCTCATAGACGGCTCCGGCGTCCGCCGTGGGCACGGACAGGGAGCGGCTGAAATCCCGGCTTTCCTCCACGCTGCGTACCCGGGTCAGATCCCCCTGGGAATAAAGGGCACGAAAGGCCACCCGCCCGCTGACGTTGACCCGATCCCCCACGGTTTCCGCCGTCAGCGGCAAAGCCTGGGCCTCGGTATAAAACAAAAGCACCTCGTCCCGAAGGCCGCCGGGCAGCGCGGCCTCCGCCTCCACCGACGCCTGCTGGGCGGGCGCGCGCAGCCTGCCGGACGCCTTTACCGTTTCTCTTTTCATGGGCACATTCATCGCCTGATTCCCCCTTTGATTTCTGCCCTATGCTATGTGCCAATGGCACAGGATATGCCCTTGTATTTCTTGCTCCGCGCGGCTTGATAATCGGGCGGAGCTGTGATATAATGGCAGCAGCGGCAGAAGATGCATAGAGAGGTTGTTATGCAGTACGCCTATCAATTGTGCGCGCAAACCAACGCACGCTATCAGGATTCTCTGGTCTCTTTATCTCAAAAGGAATTGCGATGCATGCTGAACGCCTGCGGCGTTGCGGCGGAGATTGAAGTGCGGCGGCTGGGCGGCGCTCCCTTTTTATGTTTTGACGCGCCTGCGCTGACCCCGGCCCAGCGCGCCTTTCTGGAAGGGCATTCCGCCATATATATGCATTGCGCCCTGGAAGGCGAATTGCTGCGGCCGCTGCCCCCCGCAAAGGAACCGGCTCTGCCCCAGGACATGCCGGAGATTCTGAAATACAAGGGCAAGACCAACACCCTCTTTACCCAGATGCTGATCAACCTGGCGCTGGCAGCCGGCGGGCAATGGAACAATCCGGCCCCGCGCATCCTGGACCCCATCTGCGGACGCGGCACCACGCTCTATTGCGCCCTGGGCCGCGGCATGGACGCCGTGGGCATCGACAGCGACAAAAGGAGCGTCCAGGAAGGCGTGGCCTACGCCCAGAAATGGCTGCAATACCACCGTCTCAAACACAGCGTGCAGCACAGCAGCCTGACCCTGCCCGGCGGCAAAAGCGCGCCCTGCGCCACCCTGCGCGTGCAGGAAAGGGAACTGAAGCTCATCCTGGCGGACACCCGGGATACGGATCACCTGACCCGCAAGGCGCCAGCCCACGCGCTGGTGGCCGATCTGCCCTACGGCGTGCAGCACGCGCCCCAGGAAAACGGGCGCATGAGCGACCTGGAAAGCCTGCTGCGGGATGCCTTGCCCGCCTGGCGGCAGGCGCTTTTGCCCGGCTGCGCCGCGGCCATCGCCTTCAACACCTACACCCTCAAGCGTGACACCCTGACCCAGTTGGTGCGGGAAGCCGGTTTTATCCTGCCGGACGGACCGGAATACGCCGATTTTTCTCACTGGGTCGAACAGGCCATCCAGCGGGACGTGCTGGTGGCGCTCAGACCCTGATCTTCACGCCCATCAAACCTTATTTTTTAGGAGGAGCAAACAGTTGTATAGCAAGGAAGCATTTGAAGCCATGACCGTCGTTGACCTGCGGCAGATCGCCCGGGAGAATGGCATAAAGCTCAGCGCGGGCATTTCCAAGCAAGGCATCGTGGAGCGGCTCTGCGACGTGCTGGTGAAGGAGGAGGAAGCGCCCGCTCCCACGCCAGCTGCTGCTCCCGCCGCCGCGCATCGCACAGCCTCCATTATTTCTGACGATGAGGATACCCCGGTGCTGACGCCCAACGCGCCCTTTATGCGCGGAGCCGCCGAACAGCCCGCGCCCCGTCCTGCCGCCGCCGCGCCCGCCGTGAACCGCGGCAACGTGCCCGGCACCAACAAGCCCGCCTTTACCCTGGAGGGCGCCCGCGCCTGGCACAATCCCCGCACCTATCAGCAGCCCAGCGGCAGCGCCTATGCCCAGCGGCCCGCGACGGGCTATCCCGCCCAGCAGCGGCCCACCCAGCCCTTGCCCTACGGACAGCAGCGCGTGCCCCAGCGGCCCGCGCCCACGGTGTCCCGCTTTGGCCCGGACGCCGTGCAGACCTCCGAGGAGCCCGCGGAGACCGCGCAGCAGGAAGCCCGGCCGCATTACAATGCCCCTTATCCCGCGGAGAACCGCCCCGCGCCGGCCTATTACGCCGGGTATCAGAACGACTACCGCCGCCGCGAGCCCGCCGCCGGCTCCTCCATGGCGCTGCCCGATCTGCTGGCCTCCGGCGAGGTGGTGGACGACGCGGGCGTGCTGGAGGTGCAGGGCGAAGGCTACGGCTATCTGCGCACCGGCAACTATCTGCCTGGCCGCAACGATATTTATGTTTCCCCCGCCCAGATCCGCCGGTTCCATCTGCGCACCGGCGACCGGGTGAGCGGCAAGGTGCGTCCCCGCCGGGAAAACGAGACCCACGCCATGCTGTTGTACGTGACGGACGTCAACGGCGTGGACGCGGCGGACGTCAAGGAACCGGTGGTGTTTGACACGCTGACGGCGGTCTATCCCACCAAGCAGATCCTTTTGTCCAAAAAAGCGCCGGAGAACAAGACCCTGCGTACCATCGATCTGCTGTGCCCCATCGGCTTTGGCCAGCGCGCCCTGCTCACCGCCCCCTCCCGCAGCGGCAAGACGGCGCTGATCACCGCCATGGCGGATTCCATCCACGCCCAGTATCCCAACGCGGAGCTGCTGTGCCTGATGCTGGGCGAGCGGCCCGAGGACATCACCATTGCCCGGGACACGGCTCCAGGCGAGGTGATCTACGCCGGCTTTGACGAGCCCATGGAGAACCACACCCGCATTGCCGAACTGACGCTGGAGCGCGCGCTGCGCCTGGCGGAGCAGAAGAAGGACGTGGTGCTGCTGGTGGACAGCCTGACGGCCCTGTGCCGGGCCTACAGCGACTGCGCGCCCCAGAACGTGCGCATTCTGTCCGGCGGCCTGGCGGCCGGCTCTCTGGCCAAGCCCAAGAAGCTGTTCGGCTCCGCCCGCGCCCTGCGGGAAGGCGGCAGCCTGACCATCATCGCCATCATGCTGTCGGACACCGGCATCCCGCTGGATCACGCCATCGAGACGGAATTTCGCGGCACCGCCAACATGGAACTCCGTCTGGAGGCTCCCGGCCGCATCGACTATGCGAACAGCGGCACCCGCAACGCAGGCGCCATGCTGTCCGCAGAGGCTTTGGCCGTGACGGAAAAGCTGCACGCTCTGGCCATGGAGAAGGGCAACGAGGAATTTGGCAAATACCTGAACGGCCTGATCGAAGAAACCGACAACAACGCCCAGCTGATTCAAAAGCTGGACTGATCCATCCAATAGGCGCATACCGCCCAGCCCTGGTTGTCAGCGCTGACCTCCCATTCCGCCTCCTGCGGGATGGGAAAGGCGGCTGCGTCCGTCAAGGGCTGGCACAATATCCAGGCGTCAGCGCCCGACGGGGTTTGCAATCGCAGCGCGCCATAAGCATGGAGCGCCTGCAAATACTCCTCCAGGCACCAATCCGCCGCGTGCATCACCAGGGCGTGGAGGCGGCCCACAAAGCGCCAGTGCAGGGCTTCATTGGCAACGCCCGTCAGCGCAGCCTTCTCCGGCGGATAGCGGCGGATGAAGCCATACTCCCAGCCATGGTCCAGCAGCCAGCGGCCATCCGCCGTGCGCGCCATGGGATCGGGCTGGGACCAATCCTGCGCGCCGTCCAGGCGTAGATCGAAGCTGGTGGCCAACTGGTGCTCGCTCCCGCCGCTGTCCGGAATATCCCGGGTGGCCTTTTGCAGAGCCTCCGATACCGGCAGCGTGGCCTGATAAGCGGCAAAGGCGGCCTTTTGCAGAGCGGCCTGCTCTCCGGGCGAGCGCATGCCCACCATGATCCAGGTGGACAGCAAGGGATTCTGAGCCGTCAGATCGCACAGGGCATATATAGTCTCCTCCGACAGGCTCACATGGGCCGCCGCGGGGATATACAGCCCCACCAGGCTGCGCACATCCCGGGATTGCTGCACGGGCAGATCGGCAGGCAGCGGGTTTTCCGCGCTCACATAGAGCAGCTTGCCCCGAAAAAGCGCATCCCGGTCAAAGGAGCGGCGCACGCCTTCCGGCGGCAGCTCTCCGGCGGTGAGCATATATCCTTCCCGACAGTCAAGCGTCAGCACGGCCTGGACAGGCACGGCATCCGAGCGCAGCAGATGGCTGGACGCCAGCATGAGCGTCAAGGCCAATAGGACCAGATACAGCGAAACGCGGTTTTTAGCGGACATTTTTCTTTCCCCCTTTACGGTCGTAGTCTGCGCAGAAACGCAGAAACCATACATCCCGCATACAAGGAGGTACAAATCCGTGAGCATTTCCCTTTCCGCCTTCGGCAAAACCGAGGATGGCCGCGTGGCCACCCTGTACACTCTGACCAACAGATCGGGAGCGTCCATCAGCCTGTGCGACTTTGGCGCCCGGGTGGTATCCATCTGCGTGCCCGACCGGGACGGCAAGCTGGCGGACGTCTGCATCGGCTTTGACGACGTGGCCCGCTATGCCGCCAAGGGCGGTCCCTCGGTGGGCGCCAGCATCGGCCGGGTGGGCAACCGCATCGGCGGCGCGCGCTTCACCCTGCACGGCATCGAATATCATCTGCCCGCCAACGACGGCGTCAACAGCCTGCACGGCGGCGATGGCTTCCACACCCGCTGGTGGAGCGCTGAATGCCATGAAGCCGACGAGGCGGACATGGTCACTTTCCATTATGTCAGCGCCGACGGCGAGGAGGGCTATCCCGGCAAAATGGACGTGGAAGTCACCTATGCCTGGACGGATAAAAATGAAATGTGCATCAGCTATAACGCCGTCAGCGACGAGGACACCCTGTGCAACCTGACCAACCACGCTTACTTTAACCTGAGCGGCGAGGAAAACGTGCTGGATCACGAATTGCAGATCAACGCCAGCCTGATCACCGCCACGGACGAAGGGCTGATCCCCACCGGCGAGGAGCTGGACGTCACCGGCCTGCCCGTGGACTTCCGCAAGCCTCTGCGCATTCGGGACGGCATGGCCCGGGCCGCGGAATATCCCCTGATGGTGGTCAAGAACGGCTATGACTTCAACTTCCGGGTGGACGGCGAAGGCATGCGCGTGCACGCCATCCTGCGCGCTCCCGCCAGCGGCCGCGTGATGCACGTGTGCTCCACCGAGCCCTGCGTGCAGCTCTATACCGGCCAGCATTTTGACACCCTGGGGCATGGCGGCAGGCACTATTCCTCCATGGCCGGCCTGGCCCTGGAGACCCAGCACCATCCCGACGCCATCCATCATGACAATTTCCCCAGCGTGGTGCTGAAGGCGGGCGAGGAGTTTACTTCGCAGACGGTGTACAGCTTTGGCGTGGAATAAAAGCAGCGCGTTTTCTTTGAAATTACTTGCTTATAGCAAATAATGACGATCCTTCGACTACGCTGCTCTTCGCTCAGGATGACATGTTAGACGGATTTTCCTTTGTTTGACGGCTTGATTTGCTGTAAAAATCAACAAACAAAAGGAAAAATCACCCATTGCTGTCATCCTGAGCGAAGCGTAAGCGAAGTCGAAGGATCTTCTTTTGTCTTTTATCCGCTGTCTTTACTTCAGCACCTTCCGCTGGTTCCTTTGCCAGAGCACGAAGGCCAACGGGATGCAGATTCCCTCCGCCAGCACGAAGGCCCACCAGACCAGGGCAAGATTGCCCGTCATGCGCAGCAGCAGGGCCAGGACCACCGGCAGGATGGCCTGGCGGAGCATGGTCAGGATCATGCTGGGGGTGGGCAGGGAAAGCCCTTGCAGGGCGGAGGCCACCACCAGATTGGGGATGGAGATCAGCCAGGCCAGAGCTAGCACGCGGACGGCGGGAATGCCGATTTGCAGCATATGGTCCGAGGCGTTGAACAGCCGCAGTACCGTTTGGGGCATGAGCTCCAGGGCCAGCAGGAAGATCACATAGAACAGCAGGGAATCCAAGAGCGCCCAGCGGATGGCCGCGTGGATGCGCTCTTTTTTGCGCGCGCCGTAATTATAGGCCACGATGGGGATGAGGCCGTTGTCAATGCCATGGACGCCCACGGTGCACAGGCCCTGCATGCGGGCGCAGACGCCATAGACGGCCACCGCCGTGGAGGAAAAGGCCAGCAGGATGGAATTCATGACGATGGACACAAAGGAGGTGAGCACCTGCACCAGGGTGGACGGGATGCCCACCCGCAGGATGGTGCCCACGCTTTTCCAATCCGGCTTCAAGGTGAAGGAAAAGCTGATTTCCTTGTTCCAGCGGCGGTTGATAAAGATGCCCGCCAGCAGGCCCATGAACTGGCCGATCACCGTGGCGATGGCCGCGCCCTTGGTGCCCAGACCGAAGGTGAAGATGAAGATGGGATCCAATATCAGATTGGTGATGGAGGCGGCGGACAGGGTGAACAGGAACAGGTGGGATTTGCCGCTGGCGATGACGAAGCGGTCAAAGACCCACTGGCCCATCTGGCCCAGGGAAAAGAGCATGCAGATGCTGAGGTAATCCCGGCCATAGGCGGCGATGGTCTCGTTGCCGCCGCTTTGCCAATCAAAATACCAGCGCACCCCCAGCAGGCAGGCCACGGAGATCAGCACCCAGGCGCACAGAGCCAGGAAGATGGCGGCGTTGGCGGTCTTTTTCACCTGGTCGGGCTTGCCTTCGCCCAGCGCCTTGGAGATGGCGGCGTTGAGCCCCACGGCGTTGCCCAAGCCCAGCGCGGACACCAGCACCTGCACCGGCGCGGCCAGGCTTAAGGCGGTCAGCGCGTCCTCCGCCACCCGGGAGACGAACACCGAATCCACAAAATTGTAGAGGGAATTGATCAGCAGGCTCAGCATCAGCGGGATGCCGGTGGTGAGGATCAGCCTGCTGATTTTTTGCGTTCCCATGCTGTTTTCTTCGGGCATAGCTTCTCCTTTCAGATAAAAAAGGGCGGCGAAGCAAGGCGCTCCGTCGTCCTTTTGGTTTGTTGTTACTCCTCGGCGGTCTCCTCGACGGCGGGCGCTTCCTCTGCGGGCGCGGCAGCCTTCTTGGCGCGCTGGGGCTTGTTGACGGTGATGACCACGTGACGGTTGGGTTCTTCACCCTCGGAATGGGTGGTGACATCGGGATTGCCCTGGAGCGCGGAATGCAGGATGCGGCGCTCATAGGGATTCATGGGCTCGATGCTGACGCGGCGGCCGGTCTTGACGGCGCGGTTGGCCATGCGGTTGGCCAGGCGCACCAGGGCCTCTTCCCGGCGGGCGCGATAGCCCTCGGTGTCCAGGGTGACGCGGGTGTACTCGCTCTTGCCCTTGTTGACCTTGAGGCTGGTGAGGTATTGCAGGGCGTCCAGGGTTTCGCCGCGGCGTCCGATCAGGATGCCCTGGCTGTCCCCTTCCATATTGACCCGCACGTTGCCCTCTTCATCGGTGCTCACGTGCACGGAGACTTCCACGCCCATGAGCTTGGTCAGCTCCTGCAGGAATTCCTGGGCAGTGCCGGCGGAGGTTCCGCGGTCCGCCTGCTCGGCGGGAGTCACGGGCTTCTTTTCGGCTTCCTGCTTGGGCTTGCGGGCAGGCTTCTTTTCGGCGGGCTGCTTCTTTTCCTTCTTTTCGGCAGGCGCGCTCTTCTCTTCCTTGGGCTCCTTGGGAGCATCCTGCTTCTTTTCGGCAGGCTGCCGCTTGGGGGCGGGCTGCTTTTTCTCCGCGGGCTGCTTCTTGGGAGCGGGCTTCTTTTCCTCCAGGGAATCGGCGAACAGGGAGTGGGTATCCAGCACGGAGGCTTCCTCTTCCTTTTCGATGGCGGTGAGGCGCACCGTCCAGGGACGGCTGCCAAACAGGCCGAACAGGCCCTTGCTGCCCTCCTCGATGTCCTCCACGATCACTTCGTCGATGGTCAGATTCAGCGCTTCCAGCGCGTTATCAATGGCTTCTTCACGGGTCTTGCCCTTGGCTTCATAGCTTCTGCTCATTTGATTCCGCCCTCCTCGGCGATGGCAGTTTTGGCGTCCTTGCTCTCCAGATACTTATTGATCAGGATGGACTGACCGGTGGCAAACACGTTGATGGCGCACCAATACAGGGCGAAACCGGCGTTGCTGGTCAGGCAGATGAACACGGAGAACAGGGGGAAGAAATACTTCATGAAGTTGTTCATGCTGTTGGACTGCTGGGCGTTCTGGCCGGCGGCAGGCTGGGTCTGCATGGCGGGG
Source organism: uncultured Eubacteriales bacterium (assembly GCA_902764185.1). GTDB lineage: Bacteria > Bacillota > Clostridia > Christensenellales > Aristaeellaceae > SFMI01. The sequence goes on along the minus strand of CACWUV010000029.1, from coordinate 28,268 downwards.
TTCAGCTTGGTCATCATGACCTGGGTGAGGCCCGACAGGATGGGCAGGATCAGCAGGCCGTTGAACTGCTGATACAGCGTGACCTTGAACAGCAGGAAGTTGACGCCGGCCCAGCCGGATACGGGCGCGGTGGCGCTGATGTAGGCGGGCATGGACTGCAAGGCGGGCATGATGTAGGTTTCCACGGTGGTGCGCACGGCGCCGTTGCTGCTGAAGTCCAGGATCTGCTCCTGGGCAAGCTCGGCGGGGCGGTGGCGCTCATCAGCGAGGTGGCGTCCACAGCGGCGGTCTTGAAGGGAGAGTCGGGCATGAACACGTTCTTGACCCACAGGAAGGGTTCATAGGTGGGCGTCTGGCCTTGCAGGAAGGTGAAGGCCTGGCCGATGATGTTGTTGTTGGCCACGTCGCGCATGGCGTAGAACATGATGAACAGGATGGGCCACTGGATCAGCATGGGCAGGCAGCCGGACAGCGGGTTGTAATGTTCCTTTCTCATCAGCTCCTGCTGCTTTTGCTGCAGCTTGGCCTGGTCCTTGCCGTACTTCTGCTGCAGGGCGTTGAGCTTGGGCTGGATCTCGCTCATCTTGCGCATACCCTTGCGGGAGCTGATCTCCAGCGGGGTGAGGATGGTGCGGATCAAGAGGGTGAAGATCACCACGGCCACGCCGTAGTTGCCCACCAGGCCGTAGATCCACTCCAGGATGCTTCTCATAAATGCACTCATGGTTACGTTTCGTCCTTCCTGATAACTGTTGGCGCGCTCTCGGGTACGGGATCGAAGCCTCCCTTGGCAAAGGGGTGGCAGCGCAGCAGCCGCCTGGCGGCCAGATAGCCGCCGTAGGCCGGACCAAAGCGCTCCACCGCCTGAGCGGCGTACTCCGAGCACGTGGGCACATATCTGCACGCGGGCGGCAGGAGCGGACTTACATTCCGCTTGTAGAAGCGCAGAGACGCGAGCATCATTCGCTTCATGCTGCTACCACCCCAGTCCTGTGCAGTCATTGTTCCCCGCGGTAGAGATTGTGCCGCCGGAGAAGAGCGTTCATGGCCTTCTCCAATTGGGAATAGGAGGCCTCCGCCGCCGCAGGGCGCGCGGCGAACACATAAAAACCGTTTTTGAGCGAGGACATCTGCAGGCGGAAGCATTCCCGCATGCGGCGCTTGACGCGGTTGCGCGTCACGGCGTTGCCCACTTTTTTGCTGACCGAAAAGCCGACCTGCATGCGTCCTGCGCGCACATAGGTCAGCGACATCTCCCGGCAGCCCAGCCCCTTGCCCTTGCGGAACACATACTGGAACTGGCCGTTTTTTCGGATGCGGTACTGACGCTGCATGGTGCCTCCGCGCTCAAAAGGTGTTTTATGACATGGAAAACCCGCCCCTGTGGGTGCACGATGGCAGGCAACGGGGCGGGTTGAGCCATGCTTCGTCATAAGGCCATGCCGCTGCGGCACGGCCCAAGGATTACACGGTCAGTTCCTTGCGGCCACGACGACGGCGGGCGGCGAGAACGCGGCGGCCGTTTTTGGTGGACATGCGGGCACGGAAACCATGCACCTTGCTGCGCTGGCGCTTTTTCGGCTGATACGTACGGAACATGTTTTTCTCTCCTTACCTGATGGCATTCTACAAATGCAGGCGTTTGCAAGTCATTCACAAACAGCCTTGTTATTATACACAATATCTTGCGGTCTGTCAAGCAAATTTTCAGTTCTCGCCATAGCCGTCCTGGGGATAGCCGTTGGGGTCGTATCCCCCCTGATTGGGGTCGATATAGCCCGCGCCCAGCTGCTGCCGCATGGTGCGCAGGGCGTCCAGCTGGGCGGACAGACCGATGTCCGCGTGCTCCAGCAGCTGGGACAGGGTGCCCATGGTCTCCTGGTGCATGCGGGCGCTCTCCTGCTGGGCGGACTCGGTGATCTCCATGGCCCGAGCCTGGGCGCGCTGGGTGATCTCGTTTTCCTCCACCATCTGGGCGGACTGCATCTGGGCGGTGCTGATCATCTGGTTGGCCTGGGCCTGGGCGCCGGCCACCAGCTGATTGGCGCGGTCCGTGGCGCCGCGCAGGGTATCCTCCGCCCGGGCTTTGGCGTCGTCCACGGTTCTGCGGGCGGTTTCGTTGGCCTGATCCACGGCCTCTTTGGCCTCCCGGGCGGCCTTGTCGCTGATCTCCCGGGCGCGGCGCTCCACGCCGTCCAGCAGCTCCCGCTCCTTGGCCAGCAGCTTTTCCGCCTTTTCCAGATCCGGGTCCAGGCTGCCTTCCAACTTATCCAGCAGCTGCTCCAGCCGGGCGCGGTCCAGCATGATCAGGTTGCTCAGCGGCACCTTTTTGCAGCTGTCCATCAGGGCGTTGATTTCGCTGAGCACGGTAAACACTTTCAGTTCTGCCATGGTATCCTCCTTGCCGCTCAAACCCGATGAGCCATGTAATTTTTGATCATATCCCCGCAGCACTCCGGCACAAAGGGACTGATGTCCCCGCCGAAGGCCGCCAGTTGACGCACCATGCTGCTGCTCACGTCCCGCAGCTCCGGCCGGGCGGGCAGATACACCACCTCGAAGCGATCATAGAGCATGCGGTTGAAGGAAGCCCAGGGAAGCTCGTTTTCCATCTCCGCCGGAGAGCGCACCCCGCGCACCACGGCGTCCGCGGCCTTGAGGCGGGCGTAATCCGCCAGCAGGCCGTTATGGGACTCCACGATGGCGTTCGGCACGTCGGCGCACACCGTCCGCAGCAGCTCCACCCGCTTTTTCAGCGGCAGAAAGCCGTGCTTGTCGGGGTTGATGAGCACCGCCACATAGAGCTGATCGCACAGGGCTGCCGCCCGGCGGATCAGATCCTCGTGGCCCCGGGTCACCGGGTCAAAGCTGCCCGGAAACACCCAAACCTTCGGCATTGGTATCCCCCCTGTATCTGTAGAATGAAATCATGGTATCCCGGTAGGTGCGGCGGTCGGTGAGCTCATAGCCTTCCCCCGGCTGGGGAAGGGAGGCCGCCGCGTGCTCGATGACCACCAGAGCGCCTGGCAAAAGCACATGGGCCTCCGCCAGCGCTTTGCAGGCCGGAGCCGTATCCAGGCGATAAGGCGGGTCCAGGAACACCAGATCGAATCTTTCGTTCTCTTTTCCCAGCAGCGCCACCGCCTGCTGATCCTGCATGAATAAAAACCGCGCCCTGTCCTCCAGCTTCAAGGAGGCGATGTTTTGACGGATCACCCGGGCGGCCTCCCGGGAGCAATCGCACAGCACCGCGCTGTCCGCGCCGCGGCTCAGCGCCTCCAGCGCCAGCGCGCCGCTGCCGGCATACAGATCCAGCACCCGGGAACCCGGGCATTCTGCCGCCAGGATGTTGAACAGCGATTCCCGGGTCCTGTCCAGGGTGGGCCGGGTGTCCGTGCCCTTGGGCGCCAGGATGGTGCGGGACCGCATTTCTCCAGCAATGATCCGCATGGCTGCTTAAATCAGTTCCTTCTGTTCGGTTTTTTTGCGCGCCTTCTGGGCCCGCGCCTCCCGGGCTTTGCGGGCGCTGCGGTTCTGCCGGCGGCGGGCCAGGCGGATGTTGCCGTGCACCAGCGCCCGCAGATAGGGGCCGCGCAGATAGCCGACGCCATAGAAAAGGGGCACGATGAGCGTCAGCAGCGGAGACAGCTTATCCAGCAGGTACAGTTTGTCATAGTTGCCGTTGCCCAGCATGTTCATATAGGGAAACAGCAGCAGCCGCACCGCCACCCGCAGGATGTCCGGCAGGGTGATGGCTGCGGATTCGTGATAGTAGGCCAGGCCCTGGGCGATCTCCTCCTGACTTTCATAGGCGGACACCCAGGAGGGCAGCGCGCCCAGGGTGTAGCGCTGCTTGACGGCCACCAAGGCATAGGCCAGCGCGATGAGCACAAAGGGCGCGGCGCCGATGAGGGCGGTGACGAAGCCCTTCATGCGGTGATAGCAGATGTCCCGGTCCTTGTCCGGCACGGCCTTGCCCTCGTTCTGGCGGTTCAGGGCGATCTCCGCGAAAGCCACGTCGTTTTCCCCCTGGCGGCTGCCCTCGGTGTACATGACCCCGGCGCAGAAGGCCAGCACCATGCCGTTGAAGACCATGCGCAGGACCAGATTATTGAAGCTGAACACGCCGCTGGCGATGACGCCCACCACGGCGAAGATCAGCATGAGACCCAGGACGCGCACGCCCCGCCGGGCCGCCAGGCCGCTCATGGCGCGGCCCGTCAGATAAGGCTTATAGACCGGCTCGGCGGCGTTCTTCTTTTTTGCGTTCTTTTGCATGACAGATTACATTCCTTCCGGTATATGCTCGTAAATCACCGGCACCCGGGCATGGGGCGACAGCAGGATCTCATAGCTGATGGTGCCCGCCCAGCGGGCCAATTCCGCCGCGGTGATCCGCTGATCTCCCTGGCGGCCCATGAGCACGGCGGTATCTCCCTGGCGGATTTCATCCAGGCCGGATACATCCACCATGAGCTGATCCATGCACACCCGGCCCAATACCGGGCAGCGCTGACCGTGCAGCAGCACCTGGGCCTTGCCCGAGCAGGCCCGGGGATAGCCATCCCCGTAGCCGATGGGCAGGGTGGCCACCCGCATGGGGTGATCCGCCGTATAGGTGCGGCCATAGCCCACGGTGTCCCCGGCGGTAATTTCCTTGATGTAGGCCACCCGGGTCTCCAGGGACATGGCGGGCCGCAGATCAAGCTCGCCATAGCCCTCGATGCAGCCGTAGAGGGCGATACCCTCCCGCACCATGCTGAGCCGCGCCCAGGGAAAGCGCAGGGACGCGTCGCTGGCGGCGGCATGGAGCAGCAGGCCGGGCGGCAGCAGAGCGGCCCTTTTTTCAAAGCGGTCAAACTGCTGGCGGGAAAAAGCATCGTCGGGATTGTCCGCATCCGCGAAATGGGTGAAGGCTCCGGTCAAATGCAGCTGCGGCGCTGCCGTTAGCGCCTCCAGCACGGCCTGGATCTCCGCCTCCGTCCGCGCGCCGATGCGGTTCATGCCGGTATCGATCTTGAGATGCACGTCGATCTCCCGGCCCGTCCTGGCCAGCAGCTCCACGCCGGGCAGATCGAACACCGTCTGGGTGAGGCCGTATTCCGCGGCGATGGACGCGCCCTCGGGGTTGACGTTGCCCAGCACCAGGATGGGCGCGGCGACCCCGGCCTGACGGAGCTTGCGGCCTTCCTCGGGCACGGCCACCCCCAGCCAGCTGGCGCCGTTCATCAGGGCTGTGCGGGCCACCGGCACCAGGCCGTGACCGTAGGCGTTGGCCTTGACCACGGCCATCATCTGTACCTCGTCCCCCACCGCGCCCTTGAGGACGCGGCTGTTGTGGGCAATGGCGCTCAAATCCACCCGCAGGCAGGTGCCGCGGCTGTCCGCCGCCCCGTTCACCATGGGGTTTTCTCCTGAGCAGGCACGCGCTGGCGTTTCTCCATAGCAGGCGACCTCCTGATTTCTGTTTCTATTATAGCACTGTTTTGGGCAAAATACTATGAAAATTTGTCAGCTTCTGCCCGCCTGCCGGCCTGCGCGGAAGGCTTTCAAATTGGTTTCCAGCGTGGCGGGCTTGACGCTCATGGCAATGGCCTCCTCGAAGGCTTCCTGGGGCCAATCGGTCAGGGTGGACATGACGCCCAGCAGCACGATGTTCACCGCCCGCACGCTGCCGCAGTCCTCGGCGATCTTCTGTGCGTCCAGGGCGTACACGGGCCGCCCGGTGATCTGCCGCTCGGGGTATTCCGCCTTGCCCATGATGACAGGCATGGGCAGCATGCGCCGGGTGTTGGCGATGACCGCGCCGTCGGGCTTCAAATAGAATTCCGCCCGCAGCGCCTCCAGCCATTCAAAGGCGATGACCAGGTCCGCCTCGCCGGGAGTGACCAGGGGCGAGGCCACGTTTTCACCAATGCGCACGTGGGTGATGACGCTCCCGCCGCGCTGGCTCATGCCGTGCACCTCGCTGACCTTCACGTCGTCCCCCATTTTGAGGGCCAGACAGCCCAATATCTTGCTGGTCAGCAGGATCCCCTGGCCGCCCACGCCCACGATGATGATGTCCTTTTTCATTGCTGATCACCTCCGCAAGTAATGGCTCCGAAGGCGCATATGCCCACGCACAGGCCGCAGCCGTTGCACAGCGCCGCGTTGATGACGACGCCCTTGTCCGTGCGTTCGATGGCCGGGCAGCCCAGGCGCATGCAGGCGCCGCAGTTGCGGCAGCCCAGCACCCGGGCCGCCGCGTGGCGGCGCTTGTCCAGCAGAGCGCAGGGATAGCGGGCGATGACCACGGAGACGCCGTCGCGGCTGAGCTCTTCCTTGATGACCGCCTCCAGCTTGTCCATCTCCATGGGGTTCTGCACCACCACATGGGCGCCGATGCTCTCGCACAGCCTTTCCAGGTTCAGCTGGGGGGCGGGCTGATTGTAGATGTCAAAGCCGGTGGCGGGGTTCTGCTGGTGGCCCGTCATGCCGGTGATGCGGTTGTCCAGGATGACCACGGTGATGTTGCTGCGGTCGTACACGGCGTTCACCAGGCCGGTGATGCCGCTGTGGACGAAGGTGCTATCCCCCAGCACAGCCACGCTGTGCCGGGCAAAATCCCGGCCCTGGGCCTTTTCCGCACCCACGGCCATGCCGATGGACGCGCCCATGCACAGGGCGCTTTCCAGGCTGTCCACCGGCGGCAGCGCGCACAGGGTATAGCAGCCGATGTCGCCAAAGACATGCAGCCTGAGCTTTTTGAGCACGTGGAAGGTGGCGCGGTGGGGACAGCCGGGACAGAGCACCGGCGGACGGGCGGGCAAGGCCGGCTCCTGGGGCGCTTTCTCCCCGCCAAAGGCCTCGCGGATGCGCTGCACGCTCAGCTCGCCCTGGCGGCCGGTATATTTCTTGCCCTCCACGGGGATGCCCATGGCGGCGATCTCCTGCTCCAGAATGCCTTCCAATTCCTCGATGACCACCAATTTATCCACCCGGGCGGCGAAATCCCGCACGGCCTGACGATCCAAGGGATAGCTGAGGCCCAGCTTCAATATGCTGGCTTCGGGCAGGGCTTCGCGGACGAACTGATACACCACGCCCGCGCACACCACGCCCAATGACGTGCCGCGCATTTCCACGCGGTTGAGGCCCAATGAAGCGGCGTCCCGCTCCATGCGGGCCTCGCGCTCCTCCACAAACACGTGGCGCTTGCGGGCCATGCCGGGCATCATGACGTACTTCATCACGTTCTTTTCATAGGGCTTGACGGGCGCGTCGATCCGGTCCGCCGTCTCCACCGGGGACCGCTGATGGGCCAGCCGGGTGGTGAGGCGCAGGATAAAGGGCGTATCGTATTTTTCGCTCAGTTCAAAGGCTTTCCGGGTAAAATCCTTGCATTCCTGGCTGTCGGCGGGCTCCAGCACGGGCACGTGGGCCGCCCGGGCGATCATGCGCGTGTCCTGCTCGTTCTGGCTGGAATGCATAAAAGGGTCGTCCGCCACAAAGAGCACCAGGCCGCCGTTGACGCCGGTATAGGCCGCGGTGTACAGCGGGTCCGCCGCCACATTGAGGCCCACGTGCTTCATGCAGCTCATGGACCGCGCCCCCGCCATGGACGCGCCAAAGGCCGTCTCCACGGCCACCTTTTCATTGGGCGCCCATTCGCACTGCAGCTCGGGATAGGCGGAGCAAAACTCGGTGATCTCGGTGCTGGGCGTCCCCGGATAGCTGGAGACGAACCGCACCCCCGCTTCATACGCGCCCCGCGCAATGGCTTCATTGCCAAGCATCAGTTTTTTCATCAAACACTCACGCTCCTGTGAAGGATGGTACATGATTTGGATAAATTATAGTATAACAAAGGGCGGAGGAAAAAGAAAGTCTAATTTTTGTTCCGGTCAAAAAAGCGCCCTTTTGAGGTTGCAAGGCAGAGGGAATTTTAGTATAATAAACGAAGTATTTTATCAAGAAAGGAAGTATCCTATGATTTCCTGGAAAAATTTTGATACGCTGGCCGCTTACGGCAAGCTGAAGGCTTTGAAGGATCACGTGTGCCTGCAGGAGGCCATGGCGGGCGGCAACGGCGCCAGGCGCGTGGCGGAATACACCGTGCCCATGGCGGAGGGTCTGCAATACAATTACGCCGCCAAGCAGGTGGACGGGGACGTGCTGGAAGCCCTCAAGGCATTGGCCAAAGAGGCGCAGCTGGCGGAAAAATATGAAGCGCTGTACAACGGCGAAGTGATCAACACCGGCGAAAAGCGCCTGGTGCTGCATCAGCTGTGCCGCGGACAACTGGGCGATGACGTGGTGGCCGACGGCGTGAACAAGCGGGAATTCTACCGAACGGAGCAGAAGAAGGCCGCGGACTTTGCCGAAAAGGTGCATAAGGGCGAGATCACCAACGCCAAAGGCGAGCCCTTCACCACCGTGGTGCAGATCGGCATCGGCGGCAGCGACCTGGGTCCCCGGGCCATGTATCTGGCCCTGGAAGGCTGGGCGAAAACCAACGGCTGCTTCAAGATGGAAGCCCGGTTCATCAGCAACGTGGACCCCGACGACGCCGCGGCGGTTTTGAAGGGCATCGACGTGAGCCGCTCCCTCTTCGTGCTGGTGTCCAAATCCGGCACCACCCTGGAAACCCTGACCAACGAATCCTTTGTGAAGGACGCCCTCAAAAAGGCCGGCCTGGACGCCAGTCGCCACATGGTGGCCGTCACCAGCGAGACCTCTCCCCTGGCCAAGAGCAGCGACTACCTGGCCGCGTTCTTCATGGATGATTACATCGGCGGCCGCTATTCCTCCTCTTCCTGCGTGGGCGGCGTGGTGCTGAGCCTGGCCTTTGGGCCGGAGGTTTTCGCCCGCTTCCTGGCTGGCGCTGCGGCGGAGGACAAGCTGGCGGCCAACCCCGATCTGCTCCAGAACCCTGATATGCTGGACGCTCTGATCGGCGTGTACGAGCGCAATGTGCAGGGCTATCCCGCCACCGCCGTGCTGCCCTACAGCCAGGCCCTGAGCCGCTTCCCGGCCCACCTGCAGCAGCTGGACATGGAGAGCAACGGCAAATCCGTCAACCGTTACGGCGAGCCCGTGGATTACGCCACCGGCCCGGTGATCTTCGGCGAGCCCGGCACCAACGGCCAGCACAGCTTCTATCAGCTGCTGCACCAGGGCACAGACATCGTGCCCCTGCAGTTTGTGGGCTTCCGCAAGAACCAGATCGGCATGGACGTGGACATTCAGGGCAGCACCAGCCAGCAGAAGCTGTGCGCCAACGTGGCCGCCCAGATCATGGCCTTCGCCTGCGGCAAAAAGGACGAGAACCCCAACAAGAGCTTCGCGGGCGGACGGCCCAGCAGCATCATCACCGGCGATCAGCTGACTCCCGAAACCCTGGGCGCGCTGCTGGCGCACTTTGAAAACAAGGTGATGTTCCAGGGCTTTGTGTGGAATCTGAACAGCTTCGACCAGGAAGGCGTGCAGCTGGGCAAGGTGCTGGCCAAGCGCGTGCTGGCCCACGAGACCGATGGCGCCTTGAAGGCGTACAGCGATCTGCTGGACATCTGATTAGAATATTAGCAAAAAAATAGATCCTTCGACTTCGCTCCGCTCCGCTCAGGATGACATTGAAAGGAAATTTATCCTTTGTTTGTCGTTCTGAGTGGAGGGAAAGCGCAGTCGAAGGATCTTTTTTGTCTGTTTATCCCTTGATTTTCATGGCCCTTGTGGCGTTGAGCACGGCGATGACCGACACGCCCACGTCCGCAAACACGGCCAGCCACATATTGGCGATGCCAAAGGCGCCCAGGATCATGATGAGGATCTTGATGCCCAGGGCGAAAACGATGTTCTGCCAGGCGATCTGGCGGGTGCGGCGGGCGATGCGGATGGCCAGAGGCAGTCGGGCGGGATCGTCGTCCATCAGCACCACGTCGGCGGCTTCCACGGCGGCGTCGGAGCCCAGCGCGCCCATGGCCACGCCCACGTCGGCCCGGGCCAGCACAGGCGCGTCGTTGACGCCGTCGCCCACGAAGGCCAGGGTGGTTTTTTCGGGCTTCGATTTCAGCAGCGCTTCCACGTGGCTCACCTTGTCCTGGGGCAGCAGGCCCGCGTGCACTTCATCCACGCGCACCTGGTTGGCCACGCGCTGGGCGTTCTCCTCCTTATCGCCGGTGAGCATCACGGTGCGGCGGACGCCCAGGCTCTTGAGGCCGTCCATGGCCTGCACAGCGCCGGGCTTTACCGCGTCCTCAATGACCAGATAGCCCGCATATTGGCCGTCCACGGCGGCATAGACGCAGTTTTCTTCCACTTTTCCGGGCTGCCTGCCCGTGGCCTTTTCCATCAGCCGGGCGTTGCCCAGGGCCACCTTGCGGCCATCCACCAGGGCTTCCACGCCGTAGCCCGCCTCCTCGTGGGCCTCGGTGAGCCGGGCGTTTTCGATGGGGCGGCCATAGGCGGCGCGGATGGCCTGGGCGATGGGATGCAGGGACAGAGCTTCCGCATGGGCGGCCAGCTGGAGCAGCTCTTCTTCATTGATCTTTTCCGCCTGCACGCTCGTCACGGCCATGCGGCCCTGGGTGAGGGTGCCCGTCTTATCAAAGACCACCGTATCGCAAGCGCACAGGGATTCCAGCAGGTTGCTGCCCTTGATCAGGATGCCGTTTTTGGAGGCGCAGCCGATGCCCGCGTAGAAGGTGAGGGGCACGGACAGCACCAGGGCGCAGGGGCAGGAGATGACCAGGAAGATCAGCGCCCGGCGCAGCCAAAGGACAAAGGCCTGGCCCGTCACCAGGGGCGGAACGACGCACAGCAGCACCGCCAGCAGGCACACGATGGGCGTGTACCAATGGGCGAAGCGGCTGATAAGGCTCTCGGTGCGGGCCTTGCGCTCGCCCGCCTCCTCCACCAGCGCCAGGATGCGGGAGACAGTGCTCTCCGCATAGGTGCCCGCGGCGCGGATGCGCAGGGCATCCGTCAGGTTGACGCAGCCGCTGACGACCGAATCGCCGGGATTGACCGAATGGGGCGCGGCCTCGCCGGTGAGCGACGAAGTATCCAGCGTGGAGCTGCCGCTGACGATCTCGCCGTCCAGGGGCACGCGCTCGCCGGGACGCACCACCAGGATATCCCCCGCGTGGACCTCTTCGGGCGATACGGTGTGGATTTCACCCTCGTGCTCCACATTGGCGTGGTCGGGGCGGATGTCCATCAGATCGCGCACGGCGTCCCGGCTCTTGTCCACGGCGGTATCCTCAAAGAGCTCGCCGATCTGGTTGAAAAGCATCACGGCCACGGCCTCGGGATACTCTCCGATGCACAGCGCGCCGATGGAGGCGATGGACATGAGGAAGGCTTCGCTGAAGACCTCGCCGCGCAGAATGCCCTTGGCCGCGCGGAGCAGGGTATCATAGCCCACCACCAGGTAGGGCGCCAGGAAGGTGAGCAGCCGTGCAATCCCCTCCGTGGGCAGCAGCCAGGCGACGATCAGCAGCGCCGCGCCCGCGATGATGCGGATCAGCATGGCTTTGCGCTCGCCCGCCTCGCTTTCGCCATGATGGTGGCCGCAGCCGCAGCCGCCGTCGTGGCAATGGCAATGCTCGTGCTCGTGATGATGATGCTCGTGCTCGTGATCATGGCTCATGATGGCTCTCTCCTTTATTCCTGCACGTGCTCCATACCCTGGCTGAGCAGGGTGCGCACGTGTTCATCCGCCAAAGCGTAAAAAACGGTTTTGCCTTCCCGGCGATAGCGCACCAGCTGGGCCTGGCGCAGGATGCGCAGCTGATGGGATACAGCGGACACCGCCATGCCCAGCAGCAGGCTCAGATCGCACACGCACATCTCCGACACCAGCAGCACAAACAGGATGCGGCACCGGGTGCTGTCCCCCAGGACCTTGAAAAGCTCGCTGACATCCAGCATGGTATCGTCGTCCGGCAGGGTGGACCGCACCTTGGCCACGGTGTCCGGATGGGCATTCTGAAAGGCGCAGACCGGGGCTTCGTCGCCGCGCTGCAATTCCAGTTCCTCCATGGGGCAGGCCTCCTTTTTTACAAACAATTGAACATCTGTTCAAATGTTATTATATGCAGATGGGATCGCGGTGTCAATAGGGATAATGAAAAAGGCAATAATGGGCAAACAAAAATTTGACGGGGAGAACGATGGGGCTTTTCCGAGGCCTTCCGGCCCGCTTTCCGCTGAAAGCCCCCAAACCCCACCAGGGAGAGGAGCCCCTTCCTGGACCCGGCAACGGCGGATGATGCGGAACTTCGATAACAAGCAGCTTCCCGCAGTTGCTTGGATAACGCAGGCCGCCGCTTCCGGGCCGCTGGACAGACCAGAAAATGAATGCATTCATTTTCTGGCTGGCCATCGGTTTTTCTTATGCCCGGAAGCTCTCTTAGCGACTTTCAAGTTACAGGCGAAAATTGTTTGTTATTGTTGCCAAGCCGGTTCGCCGGGATGCGTCCAGGGCCACGGGCAGGGCGGTGCCGGGATATTTTTCCACGATGGAGCGCACCTTGTCCATGCTGCAGCCGGTGATCAGCCAGGTTTTGCTCATGATCTTTTTTCTTCTGTCAGCGGATGAAGTTGAAGAAATTCTTGTGCGGCGTCTCGGGCTGGCCGATGTTCTCCCGGCCGTCCCGGATGGACTTGATGAGGAAGGCCATGTTTTTGGCCATGTTCTGAATGGTCTCCACGCCCTCCACGTCGGCGTACACATCCTCGGCAGAATAGCCGTGCACGTCGTTCCAATAGGTGCTGGGCACGGTGGGCATGCCGTTGATGCCGAAGAACTGGTTGAGCATCTCAAAGGTGGCGCTGTTGCCGCCGCGGCGGCAGGACACCACGGACGCGCCCACCTTCATGCGGCAATCGATGCCCGCGCTGTAAAACAGCCGCTGCATGAAGGACATGACTGTGCCGTTGGGCCCGCCGTAATACACGGGAGAGCCGATGACGATGCCGTCCGCCGCCGCCAGCTTGGGCGCGGTTTCATTGACCAGATCGTCAAATACGCACTTGCCGTTCTTGCGGCAGCTGAGGCAGGCGATGCAGCCCCGGATGTCCTTGTTGCCCACATGGATCTCTTCGGTCTCGATGCCCTGGGCGTTCAATTCCTTGGCGGCGATCTCCAGGGCGGTGTGGATGCAGCCCTTGGCCTTGGGGCTGCCGTTGATCAGCAAAACTTTCATGCAAAACCCTCCTTTTTTCCATCATAACACAATCTTGCAGGCAGGCGCAACACGGCATGCGCGGGGTGTATGCCGCTACTTTTTTTCATAGGTGATGGACATGCGGGCGGGATTGCCGCCATCCTTGGGCGTAAAGGTGAGGAAGCCCTCCGCCATTTGCAGGGTGCCGGTGCTGCCCGCCACCTGGCCGTTTTTCAGCAGCAGCTGTACGATCTTGGCGTTCAGCGCCGGGCCGCCGCCCCGGGTGAGACCATCCTTCCACAGGGTAAAATGGCAGCCGTTTTTCCAATCGGAGCAGCCGAAGGCCTTGGCGTTCTCCTGCACGGGCTTGCCGCACAGGGGACAGGCGGCCTCCGGCAGAGGCTTGACGGTGGCCGTCCTTTTGCCGCCCTTGCCCCGGCGCATCTCCTCGGGGAAATCCACTTGCCGGGCGTCCGTCCTGGCATAGTCCACCAGGAAGGCGCTCATGCGGCGGATGCCCTGCATAAAGCGCTCGGTGTCCCGCTGATCGTGGGCGATCTCGTCCAGGGCCAATTCCCACTTGCCGGTCATCTCCGGGGATGCGATCTCGTCGGGCACCACGCCGATGAGCTGCACGCCCTTGTCCGTGGCGTTGATGGTGCGTCCCCGGCGCTGGGCGTAGCCCACTTGAAGCAGCCTTTCGATGATGGCGGCCCGGGTGGCCGGTGTGCCCAGACCCGCGCCCTTCATGGATTCCCGCAGCGCTTCGTCCTCGATCTCCCGGCCCGCGTGCTCCATGGCGGCCAGCAGGCTGGCGTCGGTATGGGGCGCGGGGGGCTTGGTGGCGCTCTGCTGCACGTCGGCCTTTTTGACCGTGCGGGTATCCCCCGCGTTCAGCGGCGGCAGGGCGGCGGTATCCTCCTCCTCGGCGTCCTTCTTTTTGCCCCGGGTCTTTTTGGCCGGCTGCTCCTGCTGATAGAGGACTTTCCAGCCGACCTGCTTCACCGCCCGGCCCGTGGAACGAAAAGCCTCGCCCTCGCAGTCCGTGATCACCCGCAAGGCGTCATAGACGTGGGCGGGATAGAAGGCCGCCAGCATGCGGCGGACCACCATATCATAGAGATTGCGCTCGTCCTGCGGCAGTTTATCCAGATCGGCGGTTTTGGGCGTGGGCAGCAGGGCGTGGTGGTCGCTGACCTTGCTGTTGTCAAAGATGCGCTTGGAGATATAGAGCTTGCCGTCCTCCTTGCGCTCCATGCCCGCTTCCAGGCTGCGGTAGGGCTCGGGCAGCGCCTTCAGGGTTTGATAGAGCTTGGGCACCATATCCATGGGCAAATAGCGGCTGTCGGTGCGGGGATAGGTGAGCAGCTTCCATTTTTCATAAAGGGATTGGGCCAATTTGAGGGTTTTATCCGCCGTGAAGCCCAAGGTGCGGTTGGCGTCCCGCTGGAGAGCGGTCAAATCGTAGAGCTGAGGCGGCAGCTCCTTCTTTTCCTCGCTGGTGGCGCTGCGCACCCACGCCGACTTTCCCTTGATCTTGGCGGCCAGACCGTCGGCCCTTTCCCGGGTGGGGATGCGGTTGGCAGTCTTGTCCTCCGCCTGTTCATCGATCCACTGGCCGGTGTAATCGCCGAAATCCGCCGTGAGGGTATAATACTCCACGGGTTTGAAGTTTTCGATCTCTTTGCGGCGCTTGACCAGGATATTGAGGGTGGGCGTCTGCACCCGGCCGATGCTGAGCAGGACGTTATAGCGCAGGGTGAAGGCGCGGCTGGCATTCATGCCCACCAGCCAATCGGCCTCGCTGCGGCAGACGGCGCTTTTATGCAGGCCCTCGTATTCGCTGTCGGGCTTGAGGGTCTCAAAGCCCTCCCGGATGGCCTCGTCGGTCATGGAGGAAATCCACAGGCGATCCACGGGCTTTTTGCACTTGGCCTGGTCATAGATATAATGGAAGATCAATTCGCCCTCGCGTCCGGCGTCCGTGGCGCAGATGACCCGCTCGGTGGCGGCGTCGTTGATCAGCTTTTTGACCACGGCAAACTGCTTTTTGGTCTTGGGAAGGACCTTCAAGGGCAGATTGTCCGGCAGCATGGGCAGATCCTCCATGCGCCATTTTTTGTATTTTTCGTCGATCTCGTCGGGCTCGCACAGGGTCACCAGATGGCCCAGCGCCCAGGTGACGGTGTACTTTTCCCCCGTGATGCAGCCCTCGCCAGACCCTTTGCAGCCCAGCACCCGGGCAATATCGCGGCCCACGCTGGGCTTTTCGGCGACGATCACGATCATAGGCTGAATGCTCCTTTATTCTTCGTCTTCCTCGATGCGGCGCAGGCCCGCCACCTGGGAGACGGGCAGGGAAAAGCACACCGCGCCGGCCTTGGTGTGGGTGCCCGCCTTTTCCATGATGGCGCGCATGATGTCCGCCTTGTTCTTGGCGCTGGCCACGATGAGCAGCACCTCTTTTTCATCGGCAATGGACATGCCGTGGAATTTTTCCGTGGGCTTGATCATGGTCCCCTTGGCGCTGATCACCGTGCCGCCGCCTGCGCCCGCGGGCCGCGCGGCGTCCATGACCATATCCGAATAGCCCTCGTTGAGGATCACGTAAATGAGTTCATGGGCAAATTCCATTTTGGGTTTTTCCGAATCCATGGGTTTGTTATCCGTCAGGTATGCCATGGTCTGGGCTCCTCCTATGCTCTTGATGGGTACGGACATCATGATCCCGTTGCCAGGAATATCGATGAACATGTTCACCTTGGTTTGGGTGATGAGCTTGCGGGTGCTCTCCCGGTCCGCCACGGTGGCCATGACGGCCTTTTCCGTGCCGGTGAGACCATGGATCAGCAGATCCCGGCTGGTGGCGGTGCCCCGGCCCAGCATGGTCAGTGCCAGTTTGAGGCCCAGGGACTTATAGATGGCGGCCTGGCGATCCCGCTTGTCGCGGTCGATGATCGAAATGACAAAGTTCAATTCCATCCGTCAAACCTCCCACAGTTCGATGACGTCGCTGTCGGCATATTCGGGTACGGCGTGCTTGGGCGCTTTGACCCGGGCGGTGACGGTGGCGATCAGGCCCATGATCTGCACGGTGATCAGGGGCATCATGGCCACCAGCGCCACCAGGCCGAAGGCGTCGGTCATGATGTTGCCGCCTATGGAGGTCACCGCGCCCATGGCGAAGGGCAGCATGAAGGCCGCGGTCAGCGGACCGCTGGCCACGCCGCCGGAGTCGAAGGCGATGGCGGTGAAGGTGCCGGGCACCAGGAAGGACAGGCCCAGGGCGATGGCATAGCCGGGCACCACAAACCAAAGGATGGAAATGCCCGTCAGCGCCCGCACCATGCTGAGGCCCATGGCGGCGGACACGGCGATGGACAGGCTCAGGCCCATGGCCCGGGCGGAAATGGCGCCCGCGCTCAGCTCCTCCACCTGCTTGTTCAGCACCTGCACGGCGGGCTCGGCATTGATGATGAACCAGCCCATGAGCATGCTGAGGGGCACCAGCAGGAAGCGCCACTGGGGCTCCGCCAGCCGCTGGCCCAGCATATAGCCCAGGGAGGAAAAGCCCACGTTGACGCCGGTGAGGAACAGCACCAGGCCCACGAGGGTCATCAGCAGGCCCACCACAATGCGCAGAAAGGAGGCCCGGGGCAGGCGCAGGGAAACGATCTGGAATATCAGGAAAAAGGCCACGATGGGCAGCAGCGCCATGAACACCTCATGGAGGCTGCCGGGCAGGGCGGTCAGATAGCCCCGGCCCAGGGCCACGGTGTCCACATAGGAGGCGATGACGGTGGAGGCTGCGGTATCCGCGCTGGAGCGATAGATGAAGCCCAGGATCAGCACCGCCAGAATGGGGCCGATGGAGCACAGGCCCACCAGGCCGAAGCTGTCCTGCTGGGCTCTTTCGTCGCTGCGGATGGAGGCCACGCCCACGCCCAGCGCCATGATGAAGGGCACGGTCATGGGGCCGGTGGTGACGCCGCCGCTGTCAAAGGCCACGGCCAGAAAATCGGGGTCGGCAAAGACCGCCAGCAGGAACACCAGACCGTAAAAGCCCAGGATCAGCCAGCGCAGATCAATGGCGTGCAGAATGCGGAACATGCTGAGCAGCAGGAACAACCCCACGCCCACGGACACCACGATGATCAGCACGGTGGTATTGATGGCGGGCACGTTGCCCGCCAGCACCTGCAGGTCGGGCTCCGCCACGGTGATCATCACGC
Source organism: uncultured Eubacteriales bacterium (assembly GCA_902764185.1). Taxonomy (GTDB): domain Bacteria; phylum Bacillota; class Clostridia; order Christensenellales; family Aristaeellaceae; genus SFMI01. Next base: position 10,885 of record CACWUV010000029.1, on the reverse strand, counting down.
CCAGGAGAAAGCTGACGCTGAGGATCAGCCAGGGCTTGCGGGATTTGGTCAGCTTGGCTCCGATGTGGGAGCCGATCTGGGACATGGAAACCTCCGCCCCCAGGCCAAACAGGCCCATGCCCACCACCAGGAACAGCGATCCCAGCACGAAGGCCAGCATCAGGTCGTTCTGCATGGGAACCCAGACAAGGCACAGCACGGCTACCAGCACCACGATGGGCAGCACGGACGCCGCGGCCTCCCGGAACTTTTCCAGCAGCATACTCTTTTTTGTCACCAATTTGCCTCCTCATGAATTTATCGCAGATTTTATCCTATTATATGGGAGTAATCTTCCGATGTCAACACACAAAAAGCGCGGGGATTTTGTTTCCCCGCGCAGGATGCGATTCTTGCCGAAATCTTTATTCAGCCTGTTCCGCCGCTTCGGCTTCGGCCTCGGCCTTGAGCTGCTCCAGAACGGCGTCGTTGCGGACGATTTCCACTTCCTGCTGCCACTGGGCGTAGCCGGCGTTGAAGGCATTGCTGGACTTGGAGGACAGCAGATATTCGTTGATTTCGTCATGGATGCTGTCGGTCATCAGCAGGCCGCCGGGCACATCCTTGAGGTAATACAGGATGTGGATGCCATAGGCGCCCACCACGGGCTGAGACACGTCGCCGGGCTGGCGCATCCCCTCCTGGAAAGCGGCTTCGGTGAAGGCGGGGTCCCACAGAATGCTCTCCGCGTGGACATGATAGCCCTCGGCCAGCAGGGTTTCATCCTGCATGCCGGGATCATTGCCGTATTCGGCGATCAGGGACTGGAAGCTTTCGCCCTTTTCCAGCCGGGCGTAGATGTCGTCAATGACATCCTGACGGGAGGCGATGACCGCGGCGCGGGCGCTTTCAACGGCCTCCTTGGCCTGGGCCACAGCCGCTTCATCCGCCCCTTCCTCGGCGCTTTCGGCCTCGTCCAAAGCAGCCTGGGCGTCGGTATAGGCCTGCAGCACGTCGGCGTCCACGTTCAAAAGGATGTGGATCACGGCGCGGTAGCCCTCGGGCACATACCAGCTTTCATAGCCGTAATACTGGGTGTAAAACTCATACATGCCCACGTTGTTTTCATACTGGGCCTGATACTGGGCGCCATAGAGATCAAAGACCTGCTGGATCTCCTCCTCGGTGGGCACATAGCCGCCGGTCAGATCCTCCTGCAGCTTGTCCATGGCCGCCTGATAGGTCAAATCGTCGGTCAGCACCTTCACGCTGCCGCCCATGCTGGCAAAGTACTCCTCCGCCTGCTGGGTCAGCTGGTCCCGGGCCTCCTGGGTATCCTCGGTGAGATAGCGATCCACATAGCTGGAGATCAGCTGATCCCACTGGGCCTGGGCGTCATTGGTGAAGGCGGCTTTTTCTTCCTCGGTAAAATCCAAATAGCCCGCCTTTTGCAGGTGATCCTTCACCACCGCTTCGCGGATCATGCTTTGCAGCGTGGCGTCATAATCGGGATAGGTTTCCACATAGCCCGCGTTATACAGCAGCTGGGCGTCTTTTTCCAGTTCGGCCACGGTGATGGCGTCGCCGTTGATGGTGGCCACCACCTCGTCGGCGGAAACAGCGCTCTCCGCCAGAGCGGCGCAGCACAGCAGCGTCAAAGCGGTCAAAACCGCCAGCATCTTTTTGAGCATCGTCAAATTCTACTTCCTTTCTTAAATCCGTCCTCCGCGATCATCCTGCGTCTATTATGTCACAATCCGTTTTGCGGCGCAAGTGCTTTCAGAGTTTTTTCAAAGATGTTACAAAAAGGTCACAATTCCGTTTGCTTTTTTCCCCTGCATCCCTTATAATATACTTTGATTATTTTCTTTTATTTTGGAAGAATAATCGCAGCTGGCCGGCGCATTCCGCCTCCAGCAAGCCGCCGGTGCACCGCACCCGATGGAAGAAGGCCGGGTCCTCCGGCAGATCGTACACGCTGCCGCAGCAACCTTGACGGGGATCATAAGCGCCGAAAACGCAGGCGTCCACCTCCGCCATCACCATCGCTCCGGCGCACATGGGACAGGGCTCCAGCGTCACATAGAGGGTGCAGCCGCGAAGCCGGCGCTCCCCCAGCCGTTCAAAGGCCCGCTGCATGGCCAGCATTTCGGCGTGGGCAAAGGGCCCGCCGCCCGCCTCCCGCTCGTTGTGGGCGGCGGCGATCACCTGGCCGTCCCGGCAGAGCACCGCGCCCACGGGCACGTCCGCGCCGCTTTTCGCCGCCTCTTCCAAGGCCAGGCGCATCATTTTTTCCTCCATGGCTTGTTTCCTTTCTTTTGCTCGCTGTCAGCCATTTTATCACGAAACCCCGTGAAGGGCAAGCGGCGGCCTTTTTCTCGAGGAGGGATTGAAGTTTGAAAAAAAACTTATCTGTTCTTTTGTGTTTATTGACGCTTTTTTGCTGCGCCGGATGCGGAGCGGAGGCGGACAGCCCCACGCGCCTGCTGGCCCTAAACGTGGGCAAGGCGGACTGCCTGCTGCTGCTGGCCGAGGGAGAAAGCTACCTGATCGACAGCGGATACGCGCATACATACAACGCGCTGGCGGAGCTGCTGCGCCGGGAGGAAATCACCCGGCTGAACGGCGTATTTCTGACCCACTGCGACAAGGACCATTACGGCGGTCTGGCGTACCTGGCCGAAAGCGAGATCGCGGTGGACGCCTGGTACGCCCCGGCCATCTACTATGACGTGAAGGATGGGGAGCACCCCATGATGCTGGCCGCCGCCGCGCGCCAGCAGGAGGTGGAATGGCTGAACGCGGGCGACGAGCTGCCGTTGGGTGGCGGCGCCGTGCTGCGGGTGCTGGGGCCCTTGACCCAGAACACCGCCAACGAAAACAACAATTCCCTGGTCTTTTCCGTGGAGAACAAGGATGGCAGCCTGCTGTTCACCGGCGATATGAAGCTGAAGGAGGAATACGAACTGCTGGAAGCGGATGCCTTCGCCCCGGCGGACGTGCTGAAGGTGCCCTTCCACGGCGATAACACCGCCAGCAGCCAGGCCTTTGTGGAGCGGGTGTCGCCGCAGATCGCGCTGATCAGCACCTCCACGGCCCAGGAGCCGGACACCCCGGCCTCCTCCATCCTCAAGCGCTATGCCCAGGTGGGCGCACAGATCCTGGTGACCCAGGAGTATGACCGGGGCGTGGAGATCACCCTGCAAAACGGCCGGGCCAGCGCCCAGCCCCTGGTTTGGGACGCTCCCGATTACAGCGGCAGCCTGACGGCGTCCATCACAGCCGACGACGATCTGCTGACCCTGCGCAGCGCCAGCGAAGAACCCATTGATCTTTCGGGCTGGATTCTCTATTCCACCCGGGGCGAGGATAGCTTCCGCTTTCCGGACGGCAGCGTCTTGCCCGCCCAGGGAGAATACCGGATCGGCAGCCGCATGACGGCGTCCGCGGTGGATTGGCGGCTGGACGTAAAGCGCGTCTGGCACAAATCCAAATTTGACCAGGCCCAGCTGTACGATCTGACCGGCGGGCTGGCGGCCGTCACCGACAACGGCAAATCGGAATAGGATGCAGCGGGAGGAAAACCTTCCTCCACTCCAGCAAGGAGGCTGTATCCATGCAAACCATCGACCCGCGTCCCTGCCCGCCCCTGCCTCCCGGAGGCTTTCTGATGCAGCAGATCGTGGCCTCGGGCCAGGTCTATCTGCGCTATCAACGCTTTTCCCTGTGCCTGGAGGGCTTGCCCTGCGGCATGTCTTCCGCGCAATTGCAAGGGGTGCAGGCGGACCCCTGCGGCGTGCGGGTGAAACGCCGCGGCGACTGCTGCCGCGGCGGCATTCCCGTCACGCTGATCATTCCCCTGTGCTGCCAATTCTGCGACGGGTGCCGGCCATGGACGGCGTCCTCCCGCATCGAGGTGCCCATGCAGCTGCGCGCCTGCGGCGATCCCCGGCAAATCGACCGGGCACAGCCCTTCGCCAACGCCTGCGTGCGTCTGGATCGCGCCTGCGGCTGCTGTGAAGAGGGCCGCGTGGACGCCTGGCTGGACGTGTGGGCCCAGGCCTGGCTGACCGCCTGCCGTCCCATGTACGGCGGCCCCTGTCCCCCGTCCTGTCCCGAACCCCTTCCCCTGTATCCACAGCCCTGCCGCATGCGCTGAAGGCGGCAAATCCATACAACGGAGGCTACAATATGCGCAAGTCCCTGCCTGTCCTCGCGCTCCTTTTCCTGGCGTGCTGCCTGCTGATGCCCCTGCCCGTGCTGGCAGGCAGCTCCGGAATATCGGGCTGCGCCTGGATAGACAGCGGCAGCGGCCTCTATGAAGGCGGCGGACGCGGCCAAGGCGGCGTCAACGTTTCGCTGTACCGTCTGGAGGCCGACGGCAGTGAAGTCCGCCTGTCCACCACGGCGACAGACAGCAAAGGACAGTACAGCTTCACCGGCCTGGACGCCGGACAGTACCGCCTGCGGGCCAAGGCGCCGGACAGCTGCGGCTTCATCGTGCCCCGGGAAGGCGGCAGCGTCATGCTGCCCGCCGTGGGCACGGCCAGCGACTCCCTGCCCATTCAATTGGCGGAAGGCCAGCTGATGGACGACGCGCACATCGGCCTGTCCCGCGTCCTCACCTATGTCAAGATCATCGCCTTTGAGGACCTGAACCAGAACGGCGGACGCAGTACCAACGAAACCCTGCTGCGCGGGGTGAAGGTATCGCTTCTTTACGATCTGGACGGCGAGCTGATCGAAATCGCCTCCGACTCCACCGACATCAACGGCGAAGTCATCTTTCTGCACATGACGCCGGGCACCTACCGCGTTGCGGCCACGCTGCCCGCGCCCTACATCTTTGGCCCCGTGGGCGAAAAGATCAGCCTGTGGTACAACTGCGTGCCGCCCTCCGACAGCAATGCCGGCATGACGCCCCCCGTCACCGCCATCAAGGGCGACAGCCTGGGCATCGGCCTGGGCGCGGTGAGCACCGGCGGCCTGCAAGGGTACATTTGGAACGACATCAACATGAACGGCCTGCAGGACAAGGCTTCCGAGGGCGGCTTCGCCGGAGCCACCGTGCGCCTGCACAGCGACGCCGCCGGCGTGGACCGGGAAACGGTGACGGGCGAGGACGGCCGCTACCGCTTCGGAGGCCTGATGGCCGGCGAATACGAGCTGAGCGTCACCCTGCCGGACGGCAGCATGTTCACCCTGCCCGGCGGCGACAGCCTGTTCACCCAGGGCTACGACTCCACGGACAGCTGCCTGGTGACGGTGGAAACCATGACGGAGGCCAGCGTGCAGGCCGTCGGCGTAATCCCCGCCACCTCCCTGCGGGTGCAGATATACAACGATCTGAACGTCAACGGCTCCATGGAGCCGGACGAGCCGCCCTTTGCCGGGGCTTCCCTGACGGTGCTGGACGGCGACGAGCCGGTGGCCTCCATGCTGTCCGACGGCGACGGCGTCGCCCTGATCCCCGTGCTGCGCGGCGGCGACCGGGAGCTGCGGCTGATGCTGCCCGAAGGCCAGGTGTTCACCGTGGACGGGCCGGACAGCGACTTTTCCGCGCCCGCGGCCACCAGCGATCTGTCCCTGCCCGTCACCCTGCCCCACGGCGCGGAAACCGCCCTGAGCGCAGGCGTCACCCAGGAGGCCGCCGTGAGCGGCATCGTGTTTGACGACCGCAATCTGAGCGGCGTCCTGGATGAAAACGAAAGCGGCCTGACCGGCTTCACGGTGCAGGCGGTCAACAGCGAAGGCGTGGTGGTGGCCCAGACCGTCACCGACGGGGAAGGCCGCTATACCCTGCCCAATCTGCTGCCCGCCGAACACACCCTGCGCTTCCGTCTGGTGGACGCCTATGTGTGCTCCGAGCCCTCGGAAAGCGGCACGGCCCACGCCACCCATGTGGTGCGCCAGACCCCCGATTACGGCGAAAGCGAATCTTTGAGCCTGACGCCGGGCCAAAGCCTGACGGACATCTGCGCAGCCATCTTCCGCAGCGCCACCATTTCCGGCCAGGTGCTGCTGGGCAGCGGCATCCCCTCCATGCCCGCGGAGGGCGGCATGGCAGGCGTGCGCGTGATGCTGCTGGACGCATATGGCGAGCAGATCAGCGAAACCACCACCGCCTACACCGACGAAAACGGCGATTTTTACCTGAAAGGTGCGCTGCCCGGCGACTATCTGCTGGAATACCGGCTGCCGGCAAACGCCAGCTTTGTGGACCCCCTCACCACGGATGAAAGCTACGTCACCGATCTGTTCTCCGTGGCCGTGGCCCAGGATCTGACGCGCGCGCCACTCTACGCCATCCACACGGGCAGTCTGTCCGGCAGCCTGTACATGGACGAAAACCTGAACGGGCGCTTTGACGCAGCGGAAGCGCCGCTGCCCGGCGTCCGCATCCAGCTGACCAATACAGACCTGGACCAGGTGTATGAAACCACCAGCCTGGGCGACGGCCAGTACAGCCTGGAGCAATTGCGGCCCGGCGCGTACACCATTGCCGTCACGCTGCCGGAGGGCCTGTGCTTCGCCTGGGACGCCACCTCGCCCTTGCCGCCGGTGGTGTCCGCCGCCGCGGAGAATTCCTTCATTCTGGAGTTCGGCCAGCAGATGGAGGGGCGCAGCATCGCCGTGGCCAAGCCCGCCGCCTTCACCGGCAGCATCTACTTTGACCAAAGCTACGACGGTCTGCGGGAAGCGGACGAGCCCGGCGCGGCGGAGATCACCGTGACGCTGCAAAGCGTCAGCGGCCCCCAGTCCTACTCCATGCAGACGGACGCCCTGGGCGGCTGCGCCCTGGAGGCGCTGGTGCCCGGCGAATACCTGCTGCGGGTCACCCTGCCCGGCGACTGCATTCCCACCAAAGGCAACGACGCCCAGCTGACGGAGGGCTTCTGGGTTTCCCGGATTTTTGTGGATCAGGGCGCGGAGGTGCAGCTTGAATACGGCATTCTGCGCTATGCCTCCGTGGGCGGCCACATCTGGAGCATGGACGGCACGCTGAACGGCGTCGCGGGCCGCACCGTGCGCCTGTACCAGGAAGGCGGCGAAGCGCCGCTGGCCACGGCCGTCAGCGATGAAAACGGCGCGTTCCGCTTCATTCAGCTGCTGCCCGGCAGCTATCGCGTCGCCTGCGATCTGCCGGATGATCGCTATAATTACGCCCGGCCGGTGGACGCCTCCCTGCGTCCGGCTTCCCTGCCTGGCCCGGAGCCGGATATTCCCGTGGGCTATGACGGCTTCTTTGCCGTGGCCATGGGCGCGGACCTGCAGGCCTGCGACATCGGCATCGGCGCGCTGGGTGAATTGGGCGATACCGCCTGGGTAGATCTGAACGGCAACGGATTGCAGGATGGACCCGAGCCCACCCTGCCCGGTCTTTCCATCCAGCTGTACCAGTACGGCCAGCTGGCCGCCGAAACCGTGACCGACAGCCTGGGCCGCTATCTGTTCACCGATCTGTATCCCGGCGCATACACCGTGCGGGTGACGGTGCCCCCGGAGCTGGCGGTGACCCAGGTGCGCGCGGACTACCCCTTGGCCGCCAGCGTCCTCACCGCGGTGGACGATCAGACCGCCCAGGCCCAGGGTATCATCGTGCCCAGCGCCGGGCGCAACCTGAACTGCGATTTCGGCTTCGTGCTGCGCCAGGAGGGGGTTTATCCCGCCTCCCTGGAGAGCCTGACCCAGATCGACTGGAGCTTTAACGGACAGCGAAAATAAGCGCGGCGTGCGCTTTGGACGCCCGATCATCCGGATCGGGCGTCCGTTATTTATGAACAAAACCAAAACACCGGGCAGCGGCGGAATATGATATAATTCCAAAGGAATCGCGGGAGGAACAAAAGCCATGGAACAGCAGCTGATCAGCCGGGCGGAGGAATTCGTCCGTCAAATCTTTGCCAAGGACGCCAGCGGCCACGACGCCTGGCACACCTTTCGGGTGCGCAGCCTGGCCTTGCGGCTGGCGAAAATGGAGGGCGCGAACCCCTTGACCGTGGAGCTGGCCGCCCTGCTGCACGACGTGGACGACCGCAAGCTGTCGCCCAAAACCCATGAAAATCTGGGCAACGCGGTGGGCTTTCTGCGCTCGCAGGGTGTGGAGGAAGCACGGATCGGCCAAATCTGCGCCATCATCCGGGCTTTGAGCTTTTCCTCCGGTCAGGTGCCGGACAGCCTGGAGGGCCAGATCGTGCAGGACGCCGACCGGCTGGACGCCATGGGCGCCATCGGCATCGCCCGCACCTTCGCCTATGGCGGCGCTCACGGACGGGCCATCCATCTGCCCGAGGAGGCCGCCCGGCCCGGCATGAGCCGGGAGGAATACGCCGCCCGGTCCTCCACCGGCATCAATCATTTTTATGAAAAGCTGCTGCTGCTGCGCGACCTGATGAACACCGCTTCCGCAAGGCGGCTGGCGGAGGCGCGGCATCAATACATGCTGGACTACCTGACGGAATTCCAGGCCGAATGGGAAGGACAAAGGTGAGATCATGCATTTTATGGACGCCAAGGCCATCCTCTCCGCCCAAAACGGCATGAACGTGTACCGGGGCTGCCAGCACGGCTGCATTTACTGCGACAGCCGCAGCCGGTGCTACGGCTTCACCCACGATTTTGAGGACATCGAGGTGAAGCGCAACGCCCCGGAGCTGCTGGAGCAGGCCCTGCTGCGCAAGCGGGACAAATGCATGATCGGCACCGGCTCCATGTGCGATCCCTATATGCCCTGCGAAAAGGAGCTGCGCGTCACCAGGCGGTGCCTGGAGATCATAGACCATTTGGGCTTTGGCGCGGCGGTGATCACCAAATCCGATTTGGTGCTGCGGGATCTGGACCTGTTTGAAAGCATTCAGCGCAGGGCAAAATGCGTGGTGCAGATGACCCTGACCACGGCGGATGACGATCTGTGCCGCATCCTGGAGCCGAATGTGTGCCCCACCAGCCGCCGGGCGGAGGCGCTTTATACCCTGCGGGATCACGGCATCCCCACGGTGGTATGGCTGAGCCCCTTCCTGCCCTTCATCAACGATACGGAGGAAAACCTGCGGGCGCTGCTGGAAATCTGCATCCAGGCCCAGGTGAAGGGCGTGGTGTGCTTCGGCATCGGCGTGACGCTGCGGGAGGGGGACCGGGAATACTTTTATCAGGCGCTGGACCGGCATTTTCCCGGCCTCAAAAGGAAATACTGCGACACCTACGGCAGCGCCTATCTGGTGGACAGCCCCAACAGCGGGCGTCTGATGGGGATTCTGCGGGAGGAATGCGATAAGCACGGCATCCTGTGGCAGCCGGACGAGGTGTTCACCTATCTGCGTGATTTTCCCCATAAGAACGCCTATGAACAGCTGAGTTTGTTTGACTGAGGAAGGATGGATGCGGCATGACCAAATATATCTTCGTCACCGGCGGCGTGGTTTCCGGCCTGGGCAAAGGCATCACGGCGGCTTCCCTGGGCAGGCTGCTCAAAAACCGCGGCCTCAAGGTGACCGCCCAAAAGCTGGACCCCTATATCAACGTGGACCCCGGCACCATGAGCCCCATCCAGCACGGCGAGGTGTATGTGACCGAGGACGGCGCGGAAACCGACCTGGATCTGGGCCACTATGAGCGCTTCATCGACGAGGATCTAAACAAATACAGCAATCTGACCACGGGCAAGGTGTATAGCCGGGTGCTCAGCCGGGAGCGCCGGGGAGAATATCTGGGCAGCACGGTGCAGGTGATCCCCCACATCACGGACGAGATCAAGCGCTTCATCTACGCCGTGGGCCAAAAGACCGACGCCGACGTGGTGATCACCGAGATCGGCGGCACCACCGGCGACATTGAAAGCCAGCCCTTCCTGGAGGCCATCCGGCAGGTGGGCCACGAGGTGGGCAGCGGCAACGCCCTGTATATCCACGTGACCCTGGTGCCCTATTTGAAGGCCAGCGGCGAGCATAAATCCAAGCCCACCCAGCATTCCGTCAAGGAATTGCAGGGCATGGGCATCACCCCGGACATCATCGTGCTGCGCACGGACGAGCCCATCACCGACGCCTCCATTTTCAGCAAGATCGCGCATTTTTGCAACGTGGAGCCGGACTGCGTCATCGAAAACCAGACGCTGCCCATCCTTTACGAAGCGCCGCTGATGCTGGAAAAGGCGCATTTTTCGGATATTGTGTGCCGCAAGCTGCAATTGAGCGCAGCCCCCGCGGACATGGCCGAATGGCAGGCCATGGTGGATCGGGTGCTGCATCCGGCGGGCACGGTGCGCATCGCCATGGTGGGCAAGTATATGCAGCTCCACGATGCCTATCTGTCCGTGGCCGAAGCCCTGCACCACGCGGGCTACGCCCTGGGACGGCGGGTGGAGATCGACTGGGTGGACAGCGAGACCGTCACCGAGGCCAACGCAGAGGAAAAGCTGGGCAGAGCGGATGGCATCCTGGTGCCCGGCGGCTTTGGGGATCGGGGCACCCGGGGCATGATCGCCGCGGCCCAATACGCAAGAACGAAGAAAAAGCCCTATCTGGGCATTTGCCTGGGCATGCAGATCGCCGTCATCGAATACGCCCGCCACGTGGTGGGCTGGGAGGACGCAAACAGCCGGGAGTTTTCGCCGGTGACGGCCCATCCCGTGGTGGATTTCATGCCTGACCAGAACGACACCATCGACAAGGGCGGCACCCTGCGGCTGGGCGCGTATCCCTGCGTGATCGGGGCAGGCACCATGATGGAAAAATGCTACGGCGCCAGGCAGATCAGCGAGCGGCATCGGCACCGGTATGAAATCAACAACGCCTTCCGGGACGCGCTGGCCGCAGCCGGCCTGATATTCAGCGGCCTGTCCCCCGACGGGCGGCTGGTGGAGACGGTGGAGATCAGGGAGCATCCCTTCTTTGTGGGCGTGCAGTAT
>CACWUV010000028.1 GCA_902764185.1 uncultured Eubacteriales bacterium | reverse complement strand
CATTGTATCCCGAGGCATACCCATGATGTCCATGTTTGCGCCGCCAAAAACCGCGATCACACTCATTTGACCAAGTTGTCTCCTATCAGCATGCAATCCCCAAAGGAGAAGAACCGGTATTCCTTGCGCACAGCCTCCTGATAAGCATCCAGGGCGTTTTCACGGCCCATCAGAGCAGAGACCAGCATCAGCAGCGTGCTCTGCGGCAGATGGAAATTGGTCAAGAGCATATCCACGGCCTTGATCTTGACGCCGGGTTTAATGAAAATATCCGTCATGCCGCCGCCGGGATGAATGACGCCTGCGTCATCGGCCACAGTCTCGATGGTGCGCATGGAGGTGGTGCCGATGCACAGCAGCCTGCCGCCTGCCTTTTTGGCTGCGTTGATCGTGTCGGCAGCCTCGGGCGACACCTCATAGTATTCGCTGTGCATCACATGCTTTTCCACGTCCTCTTCCTTGACGGGACGGAAGGTGCCCAGGCCCACATGCAGCAGCACGGGTATGACGGTGACGCCCATGTCCCGCACCTTCTGCAAGCATTCCGGCGTAAAATGCAGTCCTGCCGTGGGCGCGGCGGCGCTGCCGTCCAGCCGGGCATATACCGTCTGATAGCGGCCGGGGTCCTGGAGCTTTTCATGGATATAAGGCGGCAGCGGCATTTCTCCCAGGCGCTCCAGCAGGTTTTCAAATACGCCTTCATAAAGGAATCGCACCACACGGCCGCCCGCGTCGGTGGTATCCAGAATTTCCGCCCGCAGCAGGCCGTCGCCAAAGGACACCGTGTCCCCAGCATGGAGCCTGCGGCCCGGCTTCACCAGCGCTTCCCAGGTGTCCATCTCCCGCCGCTTAAGCAGCAGAAATTCCGTGGGTACGCCCGTGCTCTCCTTGACGCCCAGCAGCCGGGCGGGAATGACGCGGGTCTCGTTGATCACCATCACGTCTCCGGGACGCAGATAATCGGTAATATCCCGGAAAATCCGATCCTGCCGCAGGCTGTTGTTGCGGTTGCATACCATCATGCGGCTGGAATCCCGGGGCTCCACCGGCGTTTGGGCAATCAAACGCTCCGGCAGATCATAATTAAAATCACTTGTTTTCATCGTTTTCCTCATCCACGGCCAGGTTTTCCGGCTTCACATGGCCCATATGTTCATACACCAGCGGCGTGCACACACGGCCCCGGGGCGTGCGCTGGATGAATCCCAGCTGCAGCAAATAGGGCTCATACACATCCTCGATGGTGTTGGCGTCCTCGCCGGTGGAGGCAGCCAGGGTATCCAGCCCCACGGGCCCGCCGCCGAATTTGTCCATCATGGTCAGCAGCAGCGTGCGGTCCACCCGGTCCAATCCCAGCTGATCCACGTCCAGCATATCCAGACCTTCCCGGGCGATTTCCTTGGTGATGCACCCGTTGCCCTTCACCTGTGCGTAATCGCGCACGCGCTTGAGCATGCGGTTGGCTATGCGGGGCGTGCCGCGGCTGCGGCGGGCGATCTCCAGCATGCCGTCCGGCTCGGCCTTGACATTCAGCAGATGAGCGCTGCGGCTGACGATCTGGCACAGCTCCTCGGGCGAATACATTTCCAACCGGAAGATGATGCCAAAGCGATCCCGCAAGGGTGCAGACAGCATACCCGCCCGTGTGGTGGCGCCCACCAGGGTGAACTTGGGCAGGGCGATGCGCATGCTGCGAGCCGTGGGGCCTTTGCCCGTCATCAGGTCGATTTCAAAGTCCTCCATGGCGGAATAAAGCACCTCTTCCACGGCGTGGGACAGGCGATGGATTTCATCGATAAATAGGATATCGCCCGGCTCCAGCTTCACCAGGATAGAAGCCAGATCCCCCGCCCTGTCAATGGCAGGACCGGAGGTGATGCGGATGTTCTGGCCCATTTCCGCCGCCACGATGCCTGCCAGGCAGGTTTTGCCCAGGCCAGGCGGTCCATAGAGCAGCATATGGTCCAGGGCGTCATGCCGCCGCAGCGCCGCGTTGATATAGATGGACAGACTTTCCTTTACTTTGGTCTGGCCGTAGTATTCCCGCAGAGAGCGCGGCCGCAAAGAGGTTTCCAGTTCGATATCCTCGCTGCGCAGACCGCCCGCGATCAAACGTTCTTCTTCCATGGAATCCCTCCCTTACATCATGCCGCGCAGGGCCAGACGCACCAGCTCGTCCGGCTGATCGCTCTTGTCCTTTACAGCGGACAGCGCCTGCATGGCCTCCCCCGGGGTATAGCCCAGGGATTGCAGGGCGATCATGGCTTCGGCCACAGGATCGTCCTGCCGCAGCGGCACGGCGGACTTCATGCCCGGCGCGGAGAGACCTTCCACCTCGTCGTCGGAAATCTGCTCCTTGAGCTCCAGCGCGATGCGCTGGGCCGTCTTTTTGCCGATGCCCGGCGCACGGCTCAGGGCGGCGGTATCCCCCATGACGATGGCCAGCGTCAGATCCCGCATGCTCATGCTGCCCAGGATGCCGACGGCCGTCTTGGGGCCGATGCCGGACACGCTGATCAGCCGCAGGAACATGGCGCGTTCCTCCTTTGTGCCAAAGCCAAAGAGCGTAATGCCATCCTGGGTGACGTTCAAATACGTATAAACCCGCATCATCTCGCCCACGGACAGCGCGTCCTGCACAGTGTTCAAGCTGCAATACAGCGAGTAGCCCACGCCGCCAGCCTCGATGACCAGCTCGTTATGTCCCTTGTCGGCAACCACGCCGTTGATATATGCGTACATGCTTTTCTCCTTATTTCATGCGGAACTGCTCGCGCAGCAGGCCGGAATTGGCGTGGGTGATGGCGCAGGCCACGGCGTCCGCGGCGTCATCGGGACGGATGATGTCCTGCATGCCCAGGGTCATTTTGACCATCTGCTGGATCTGATGCTTATCCGCCTTGCCGTAGCCCACGATGGCCTGTTTGATCTGCATGGGCGTATATTCATAAAGTTCCTTGGTATATTCCGCGCAGGTGCACACCGTGACCCCGCGGGCGGCGGACACATTCATACCGGTGGTGATATTTTTGGAGAAAAAAAGCTCCTCAAAAGCGATCTGATCCGGCCGATAAAAGCCCAGGATCTGCTGGATCTGCTGCCGAATGGAAATCAGCCGATCCGGGGTGATCATATCCGGCGTGGTGATCACCGCGCCCGCCTTCAGCAGCGTGATGCGGCTGCCCGCCGTTTCGATCACCCCATAGCCCAGTGTGGCCAGGCCCGGGTCAATGCCCAATATGCGCATAGCGCTCCTCCGTGAAATAGTTTACAGTCTATCATAGAACATTTGTGCGCATTTGTCAAACAAGTGTCACTCGCTTTCGTACTTGCGCATGTCACTCGCTTTCGTACTTGCGCATCAGCTTTTCCACATAGCGCCGGGCGTAATCCGCGTCCGCCTGCATCAATGCCGGCGGCTGCGCCTGTTCGCCCATGAGACCCAGGAACTGACTGACTTTAAGGCCCAGGGCTTCCTGGATATCCGCGTCGCTGCCCCGGGGACTGACCAAATAATAGCACAGAAGCGAATCCTTCTGACCGATGCGGTGGGCGCGGTCCTCCGCCTGGGAATGCACGGCAGGCGACCAATCCAATTCCCCGAACACCACGCAGGAAGCGCGCTGCAAATTAAGGCCCGACGCGGCGCGCAGCGAAACGCAGCAAAGATCCGTGCCGCCATTCATAAAGGCAGCGGCGGCATCCTCCTTTTGCTGGCCGGATTCCCGGCCCGTAATGAACACAGGTGAAAACGCCCGCAATTCCTCCCGGTAGCGATCCATCACGGCATGATGATGGGCAAACAGCAGCACCTTTTCACCGTTCTCCAGAAGCGCCCGCACAAACTGGCACACAAAGGGCGCTTTGGCGATGCCGGTGGCCTGACGCTCGCCCTGGGAAATCTGATCGATCATCAGCGCACGGGCGGATGCCGTCAGCGTGCCATCCATCCGCAGCAGCCGCAGCTTTTCCAGCACCGGCTGCATCAGGCGCATATAGACGGCGTCGTCGGCGTCGATCTCCTGCACCAGGCGGCGCTTCTCGGGCAGTTCGGGAAGTACCTCCGCCTTGGTGCGGCGCAGCATCAGGCCTTCCCTGCGCAGGTGCTCACCCAGAAGTTCGGGCTTGATGACGATGTTGTTGCCGTAGCCATAGCACCATTCCCGGGTGAAGGATTCCCAGTCGCCCAGAAAATGATAGTCCAGGATGTTGACCACGTTCCAGATCTCGCCGCCCTGATTGTAAATGGGGGTGCCAGAAAGTCCCATGACCCGGTCGCAGCTTTCGGCCAGCAGGCTGGCGGCACTGTATTTTTCCGTGCCTGCCCGGCGCAGCTCCTGGGCTTCGTCAAAGATCACCGCCCGGAAGCCGCAGTTGGGCAAAATCTCCTTCCAGCCGCGCAGCAGCAGATAATGCATAATGTAGATATCCGCCTCCGGCAGCGCGTAGGGGGTCAAGCCCCTGATCTCATGCACCCGGGGCGGCTGACCGCTGATGCGGATAAAACGGTCGATCTCGGCCTTCCAGTTGCGCACCAAATGGGGCGGCACCACGATAATGGCCGGAAAGAGCCGCAGGCTGCACAGGGCACACAGCGCCTGCACCGTTTTGCCCAGGCCCATTTCATCCGCCAGCAACCCCCGGGGCGTGGCGCACAGCCAGGCCAGGCCTTTTTTCTGGAAAGGGCGCAGCTCTCCCAGGAACATGCCCGCGGGCGCTTCCCTTTCCTGGGGACCATTGAGCACCCGCTCCCGGGCGGCGGCATAGGATCGGGCGCTGCTGAGCGCCTTTTCCCACCGTTCCCGATCCCGGCTGGCGATCTCCAGCGGATAGCGCAGCATCAGCCAGTTAAGCTCCCCCACGATCCGCCGATGATCGGTAAACCGCGCCTCGCCGCGTTTGCCATGATCGGAGCCCGGGAACAGGCGCTTGCACAGCTCTGTCACGCAGGGCTCTCCCTTCACCGTCCAGCAGCGGCGGCGGGCGTTATAGGACAGCGTGCCGTAATAGTGGGTGGCCTGCGGCACATCCTGCATATAAGGCGGCGCTTCCTCGTCTTCGTAGTCCTCTTCGGCCTGGGGCTGCATGGGCGGCAGCTCCAAAGCCACGCGAGCGGCGCGCAAGGCTTCATCCGCCTTGGAAAGCACGCCGTCCGCAGGCCCGATATACCCGCCTGCCGCGTTGGCGATCCCCCACAGCTTGAAAAGTCCAATGACATACACGGGCACGCCGTCCAGCTTTTCCGGCAGATCCACGCTCTGCTCGCTGAGTACGATTACCGCGTCCAGCAAGCCCGTCTGCACATAGCGCAGCAGCTGACGCGCCAAGGACGAGCGCGTGGGCTTGCCGCGCTTGATCTCTATGCCAATCCTGCCGCACAGAATATCGATGCGGCAGCGCGGCGCCAGCACAGCCTCGTGCACGCAGGCGATGCCGTGCCGTGCCAGAGCTTCCCTGGCCAGCTGATGCAGATCATATTCGTCTGTGGCGAGCGGCGCGCGGATGGTGCGCAGCGCCTCCAATATCCTGTCCAGCATGCTTTTCCTTTCCGGCTCTTCGGGAGCACCTTCCCATTATATACGATCAGACAAATGTTTACAATAATTTTCACACTATATATTGTAGAATATATTGTTTTCGTTCAAAGATTCTGTTATGATAATATAGGTTATTTTTTCTTCAAGGAGTATGTCATGCGGTTTCGCTTTCTGCTGCTGATCCTGATGGGATCGCTTTTCTGCTTTGGCCATGCGATGGCGGATGGGCTGTCCTTTTCCATTGCGCCGGAGGTGATCAATCCCGGCAAGGCTGAGCGCATCGTGCTGCAAGTGCCCGAAAACAGCGATCTGACGCTGGAAATCCGGGATGCGGGCGATCAATTGATTCAGATGCTGCGGGATCACACCGCCGTTACCCAATCCCCGGTGACTGTGATCTACAATGGACTTCTCAATGGCGAGGCATTGCCCCAGGGCGACTATACCTTCCAGGCTTCATCCGGTGATCAAACCGCCCGTCAGTCCTTTTCCGTGGGAGATGCCGCGCCCGCCATCCAGGCCAGCACCGGCACCCCGGTGCGCACCCGGAAGGATGTTTCCTTCTCCCTGGACGTGACCAGCAGCAAGAGCGGCACGCTGAACGCCCTGTTGATCTCTCCCGAAGGCGGCGCGCAGCCCATTCTTTCCGTCCCGGTGGAGGCGGGCAGCAACACCGTGCGCGCCGAAGGCATTCATATTGCTGTCACCGGCGACTATACCCTTTCCCTCACCGTAACCGACGAAAACGGCGTATCCAGCAATTCCTATCAGCTTGCCATCGCCCTGACCGCTCCCGCGACGCCCAAGCCGCAGCCCACCATTCGACCTTCTTCCCAGGCGAAAGAAACCGTAACGGGCGATTACTGGAGCATGGAACTGGGCAACTGCGACTGGGAGGCCATCTGGCAGGTGATGATCGCGCCCATGACCATCGTGGAGGGCACGGGCAAACAGGCGGAGCGCCAGACCTACAAGCTGCGGGCGGCTCCGGACACCAAATCGGAGGCCATCGGCCTGATCACCTGCCAAACCCAAGGCGTCCATGTGCTGGAAACCCTGGACAACGGCTGGACGAAGGTGGAAACCTATAACTCCAGCTATGGCGAGGCGTACAGCGACGCCGGAAAGGGCGCGGGCTACGGCCTGACCGGCGCTTTGGTGCAGGGCTATGTGGAAACAGACAGGCTTGGCACCTTCACGCCCCGCACCGAATACGGCCTGCTGATCGACAAGATGACCCAGGAGCTCTATATCGTCAACAAAAATGGGCTGGTGAGCACGCTGCTGGTATCCACAGGCTTTGCATCCTCCTCCCAGCCATGGAACGAAACGCCCGCCGGCGAATATTATCTGAGCAGCAAGGTGGGCGATTTTCCCAGCGGCAACCTGATCTGCCAGTATGGCATGCGCTTCAACAACGGCGACATTCTGCACCAGGTTCCTTATATCTACAATGAAAAATACGACCTGAAGGATTTCAGCACCTGCGAAAAATATCTGGGTGAAAAGGCCAGCCACGGCTGCGTGCGGGTGCAGCGCAGGGCCAACGACGACGGCGTCAACATGAAATGGATCTGGGACAATGTGCCCACAAAAACCAAGCTGCTCATCTGGGAGGACAGCGGGCGCCCCGAGCCCTTCATGGAATATCCCGTCGCCGCGGATACGGTGCTCTATTACAACCCCAACGGCGGCCACTATTATCACGCCGATCAAAACTGCTCCAGCATCAAAAACCGCTTTCTTCCCCTGGAAGGCAGCATGACCTACGCAGAATTGGACGACCCCGCATACGGCGCCCTGACCCCCTGCAAGCATTGCAATCCGCCGACTTTGCGCATGAGCGAAATCGACCAGATTAACGCGCAGAACGGCTATTGGTAAAGCATTTTTCGCGCAGGCTTGCGTTCTTGTGTAAAATCCTGTATAATAAGACGTGACCCTTGGGTCATAGCCAGCATCAGGAGGTTCCAAATCGATGGAATGTAAAATCAAAAACGATATCGGCACCATTTACATCTCCGAAGATGTGATGCTAAAGGTTGTGGGTTATGCCGTGCTGGAATGCTACGGCATCGTGGCCATGAGCTCCAAACGCGCCAAGGACGGCATCGTGGAATGGCTCGGCCGGGAAAATCTGAGCAAGGGTGTTCAGCTGCGCATGGTGGACGATATGCTGGATGTGGATCTGTATATCGTCGTTGAGTACGGCATTTCCGTTTCCGTGGCCTGCAACGCCATCGTCGAGGTGGTTCGCTACAAGCTGGAAAGCATGACCGGCGTCAAGGTGCGCAAGGTGAACATTTCCGTTGAGGGGATCCGCGTACAATAAACCGCATCCCCTGTTAGCCATGCCCTTACGCGCATGCACGCCCTTGAGGCGGTGAATTCGGAGGTTACTGCATTGATAGAAGTTCAATTGATAGACAGTCTGCTGCTGCGGGATATGATCGTATCCGGTGCGGCAAATCTGGAGAAAAACCGGGATATGGTGGACGCGCTCAACGTGTTTCCCGTGCCTGACGGCGATACGGGCACCAATATGTCCCTTACCATGGCCAGCGCCACCCGCGAGGTGAACAGCAAGGAATTTGCCACCGCCGGCGAGACGGCCAGCGCCATCGCCAAAGGCGCGCTGCGCGGCGCGCGCGGCAACAGCGGCGTCATCACCTCGCAGCTGCTGCGCGGCTTCGCCAGCTCCGTGGAGGGACTGGAAAAGATCAGCCCGCTGCAGTTTGCCCAGGCGCTGAAAGCCGGCGCGGACAAGGCTTACAAGGCCGTGATGAAGCCCAAGGAAGGCACCATCCTCACCGTCGCCCGCGTCATCGCCGAGGAAGCGCTCAAGCAGGCAGAGGCCGCCCCGGATGATTACGACGCTCTGATGCGCGTCATTCTGACCAGCGGTGAAAGCATTCTGGCCCGCACGCCGGAAATGCTGCCGGTGCTCAAGCAGGCGGGCGTGGTGGATGCCGGCGGCAGAGGCCTCATGTGCATCTATCAGGGCTATGCCGCTGCCATGGGCGGCGAGCATATTGAGCTCTCTCCCGCCGAGCCCAAGGTGGTGCAGGCGGAGGACTTCGTGGATGATCACGACGCCATTGAGGAGTTCAAGTATATCTATCACACCGTCTATTCCATCCGCCATCTGCGGGAGGATGCCAAGAACAACGATCTGGCTTCCCTGCGTCGGCACATGAGCCGTATCGGCGACTGCATTCAGGTGAGCGGCGACCTGGAGGATGTGAAGGTTCATATTCACACCAACGATCCCGGCCGCGCTCTGCAATATGGCCAGGGATTGGGTGAAATCACGGATGTGGCCATCGAAAACATGGCCGAAACCCGCCGTCGGAAGGAAGCGGAAAAAGCCCAGGCCGAACCGCCCAAAGACTACGGCATGGTATCCGTCTGCCAGGGCGAAGGCTTCACCTCCATCCTCAAGGATCTGGGCGTGGATGTGATCGTGGAAGGCGGCCAGACCATGAACCCCGCCATCGAGGATCTGGAAAAGGCCATCTCCGCCATCAACGCCAAGACTGTGTTTGTGCTACCCAATAATGGCAACGTGGTGCTGGCCGCCCAGCAGGCCGCCGAGCTCAGCGACAAAAACGTGCTGGTGATCCCCACCAAGAACGTGGCCATGGGCATTGCCGCCGTCATCTCCTTCCAGCCCGACCTGTCCCCCGATGAAAACGCGCAGAACATGAACGAGGCTGCCCAGCGCGTGCGCACCGGCATGATCACCTACGCCGTGCGGGACAGCGAATTTGAGGACCTGCACATCACCGAAGGCGACATCATCGGCCTGCACAACGGCGCAGTTTCCGTGCGCAGCAACGACGTGCACGAGGTAGCGCTGGAGCTGATCCACTCCATCGTATGCGAGGACGACAGTCTGATCACCGTCTACTACGGTGTGGATACCAAACAGCAGGACGCCGAGGCGCTGGGCGCGGAGCTGCAGGAAATGTATCCCGGCTGCGACGTGGAAGTCATGTATGGCGGCCAACCGCTCTACTACTATCTGCTTTCCGTTGAGTAACTGCCGCAGCGGAAAATAGGCTATCTGCGGATAGCCTTTTCTTTATATAGGAATGCCATGGAATTGAAGCAATTGCGCGGCTTGGGCCCGGCACGGCTGGCTCTGCTGCAAAAAGCGGGGATCGAAACCCTGTACGATTTACTGATGGTGCTGCCCGTGTCTTATCGGGACACCACCCGCGTTACCCCGATCCAGGATCTGGAGCCGGGCGCTTTTTGCTGCGTGCAGGGAAAGCTGAAGGACGCGCCCAAGGCCTCCTATTATGGCGGCAAAAGCCGCGCCACCGCCGCCATTGAGGATGACACCGGTTCTTTGTCTTTGATATGGTTCAATCAGCCTTGGGTGGCAAAAAGCTATGCCGCCGGTCAGGAGCTGCTTTTCTCCGGGGTACCGGAACGGGACAAGCAAGGCCGCCTGCGCATGTACAGCCCCAAACGGGAAACGGAGCAAAAGCTGATTCCGGAATACCGCAGTATCGCGGGCATATCCTCCGCCGTTTTTTCCAAGCTGATGGCGCAGGCCTTAACCATGCTGGAGGCATGCTGTCCCGAAACGCTGCCCGCTGAAATGCGCCAACGCTACGGCCTGTGTGAGCGCAACTTTGCGCTGCGGCAGATCCACCAGCCTGAAAGCCGTGAAATGCTGCAAATCGCTCAGCGGCGCATGGCCTTTGAACAATTGCTGCTTTACCAGGCCGCCATGTCTTTGCTGCGCGGCATGCCAGGCCAGGCGCAGCCGCTATCCATCTCCAAGAAAACCGGCGACGCCTACTGGCGCTCGCTGCCATTTCCGCCCACCGGTGCGCAGGCGCGGGTCTTTGAGGAGATCCGGTCTGATCTGAACAAAAGCACCGCCATGCGCCGTATGGTGCAGGGGGACGTGGGCTGCGGCAAAACCGCCATCGCCTTTGCCGCCATGTACTGCTGCGCTCAGGCGGGCAGGCAAAGCGCACTGATGGCCCCCACGGAAATTCTGGCCCGGCAGCACCTGGAAAGCGCCAGAAACATGCTGGAGCCCTTGGGCATCCGCTGCGGCCTGCTGATCGGCGGCATGAAAACAAAGGAACGGAGAGAAGCGCTGGAAGCCATCCGCACAGGACAATGGCAGGTGGTCATCGGCACCCATGCTTTGCTATCCGAGGGTGTGGAATACCATGATCTGTCCCTGGTAATCACGGACGAGCAGCATCGCTTCGGCGTGGAGCAGCGGCACAAGCTCTCTCTCAAAGCAACGGAAGGCCTGGAACCCCACGTGCTGGTCATGTCCGCCACGCCCATCCCCCGCTCGCTGGCGCTGATCCTCTATGGCGATCTGGATATTTCCGTGGTGGATGAACTGCCGCCGGGCCGCACGCCGGTCAAGACCCACATCGTGCCTGAGAGCAAGCGCGAAGGTCTCTACGACTTTATCAAAAAGCAAGCAAAGGAAGGCTGGCAAACCTATATCGTCTGTCCGTTGGTGGAGGAAAGCGAGGCCATCGAAGCCAAGAGCGCCCAGGACGTCTATGCGGAACTGTGCAACGGGCCTTTATCCACGCTGCGATTGGGCTTGACCTACGGCGCTCAGGATGCAGCGGAAAAAGACAAAACATTGTCCGCTTTCTCCCAGGGTGGGCTGGATGTGCTGGTGTCCACCACCGTCATCGAGGTGGGTGTCAATGTGCCCCGCGCCACCGTGATGGTCATCGAAAACGCGGACCGCTTCGGCCTCAGCCAATTGCATCAGCTGCGGGGCCGTGTGGGACGCGGCGCGCAGGAAAGCTGGTGCTTCCTGCTGGCGGAGCCCAATGAGCGGCTCAAAGCCCTATGCGCCACCAACGACGGCTTTGAGATCGCCCGCAAGGATCTGGAGCTGCGCGGCCCGGGTGAATTTCTGGGCACAGCCCAGCATGGTCAAGGCGCCTTTGCACTGCTGGCCGGCAACGGCAGGCTGATCGCCGAAACCCAGCAATGTCTCAAATGGCTCAAGGACGATCCATTGCAGGTCGAAGCCTGGCAGATGGTGCTTTCCTCGGCTCAGGCGCTTTTCCATGCTCAGCTCAAAAAAACCGTGCTGAACTGACCTTGACATTCCCTCCCCCGTCCGATATAATGAAGTGTATTTTTCCTTCAATCTACACACTCAGGAGGCGTTCTGTATGCATCATACGATGACCATTGCGGGCGTGACCCGCAATCTGCCCCTTTGCAAGGTAAACGACGAACTGTACATCGGTGCTTTCGTCATCTTTGGCGACGTGGAGCTGACCGTTGCCTGTGCCCGGGATCTGCTGAAGGTCGCGCCCGAGCACGATATTCTGATCACCGCCGAATCCAAAGGCATTCCCCTGGTGTATGAGATGGCCCGTCAGAGCGGCGTCAACCGCTACCTGATCGCCCGCAAGGCCGCCAAGCTGTACATGCGCGATGTGTTCAGCACCGACGTGACCAGCATCACCACCGCCAATCGGCAGATGCTGTGCATCGACGGCGAGGATGCCGCCTACATGAAGGGCAAGCGCGTGCTGATCGTGGACGACGTGATTTCCACCGGCGGCTCTCTGGCTGCCGTGGAAAAGCTGGTCAAACAGGCTGGCGGCATCATCGTGGGCAAGATGGCTATCCTGGCCGAAGGCGAGGCCCAGAAGCGCGACGACATCATCTACCTGGAAAAACTGCCGCTGTTCAATGCCGATGGCAGCGTAAAGGCTTAAAAACTGGCATAAACACCCGCCGTCAGACGGGTGTTTTTTGTTTGAGGTTTTTGAGGCGCTTCATCACGCCGTCCTTGGCAAAGAAATCGTGCAGCCGCTTATATTCCCCATAGAGCGCGTCATAGGCTTTTACATGCTCGGGATCAGGCGTATAGATCCGGCTGACCGGCGCGGCCATATGCCGCACGGCTTCCTGCATGGTTTCATAATAGCCCGCGGCGGCCGCCGCGTAGATGGCGCTGCCCAGAGCCGCTCCCTGCTCCGCCTCCACGATACGCACCGGCAGGTCCAGCACGTCGGCATAAAGCTGCATGGCCATCGCGTTTTTCCGGCTGATGCCGCCGGTGGCGAAGAGCTTTTCCACCGGCACGCCATGGCGCCGAAAATGCTCCACGATCACCCGCAGGCCGAAGGCCGTAGCCTCGATCAGAGCGCGATAGATTTCCTCCGGCTTGGTTTGCAGCGTCATGCCCAGCAGCAGGCCGCTCAGATCAAAATCCACCAGGATGCTGCGGTTGCCGTTCCACCAATCCAGCGCCAGCAGGCCGCTTTCGCCGGGCCGCATGCCTTCCGCCAAGGACGTCAGGTATTGATGGATGGTTTGCCCCTTTTCTTTTGCTCTCGCCTGATAATCCGCAGGAACGCAGTGATCGCAGAACCAGCCCAGCAGATCGCCCACGCAACTCTGCCCCGCCTCACAGGCATAATATCCCGGCAGAATGGCATCCAAGGCCGTGCCGCAGATGCCGGGCACGGGATGCGCCATCTGCGCCAGGGTCATGACGCAGGTGGAGGTGCCGATGATGGCCAGCATTTCTCCCGGCTCCGTGATCCCCGCGGCAGGCACCGCCGCGTGAGCGTCCACACAGGCGGCGGATATGGAAATGCCTGCAGGCAAGCCCAAGCGCTTCGCCATGTTCTCCGTCAGCCTTCCCGCGCTTTTCCCTGCCGGGATGACGGGGGCGGTATATTTGTCAGCGATCAGATTCTTCATCCGCTCATCCACGGCCCCATAAAAATCCAGCGTCGGATACCCTATGTTCTGCCGATAAAAATGCTTGAAGCTGGCCGCGCAGAGATTGCGGCTTTCCTGGCCCGTCAGTTGCCACACCAGCCAATCCCCCGCTTCGATCCAGGTATGCATGGCCTGATACAGCGCCGGTGCCTCGTCCAGTAGTTCCCACAGCTTGGTCAAGCCCCATTCGCCGGAGACCTTGCCGCCATAGCTGCCCAGCCACGGTTCCTGGCGCTCCATGGCGATCTGTGTGATCCGATCCGCCCGCTGCTGGGCGGCATGGTGCTTCCACAGCTTGGCATAGGCGTTGGGCTCATGCTGCCATTTGGGATCAAAGCACAGCGGTACGCCCTGAGCATCCACGGGAAAAGCCGTGCAGGCCGTGCAATCCAAGCCCAGGCCAATGACATCCTCAGGATGAATTCCCGCCATGATCTGCGGAATCAAGGAAAAGAGCGCATCCAAATAATCCTGGGGATGCTGCAAAGACCAGCCTTCTGGCAAATCCTGCGTGATCACGCCATGGGGATAAGCAAACTCCGCCGCAGCCTCGGCACGCCCTGTATCCGCCTGCACCAGCAGCGCACGGGCAGATAGAGTGCCATAGTCCAAACCGATCACATATTTGCCCATAAGCAGGCTCCCTTCGGTAATCATTTTCAACATTATAGCATAATCCTGTCAAATATGATATAATAAAGCAAACGAAAAAGGCGAGGGATGTTTTGATGGTCAATCTTCACGAAATTCAGGATCGGGGGGCTGCCTATATCCGGGAGGCGGGCGCGCGCATCCTGCATGTCAGCAAAACCATGGTGCACGAAAAGTCCGGCCACTACAACTTTGTGACCGAGACGGACGTGGCCATTCAGGAATATTTGCGCACCGAATTGACACAGCTGCTTCCGGGCTGCCATTTCTTTGCCGAGGAGCAGGAAAACGACACCCTGACCGATGCATACACCTGGGTGGTGGACCCCATTGACGGCACCATGAATTTCATCCTGCACCGTCATGCCTCCTGCATTTCCATCGCGCTGCTCCATAACCGCATGCCTGTGCTGGGCATGGTGTATCAGCCCTATTGGGACGAGCTCTATACCGCCATTCGCGGCGAAGGCGCTTATCTCAACGGCGTGCCCATCCACGTCAGCGACCGTCCCTTTGACAAAGCGCTGACCGCCATCGGCACGGCGCCCTATTACGCGGAGCTGGCGGACGCCACGGCCTATTGCTTCCATCAGTTTTTGACTCAGGGCGGCGATATTCGCCGGGTGGGTTCCGCCGCCATCGATTGCTGCGATGTGGCCTGCGGACGATCGGACATCTTTTGCGAATTGCGCCTCTCCCCCTGGGATTTCGCCGCGGGCGCCCTGCTGATCACGGAAGCAGGCGGCAGCTTCATGATGCCCTATGAACCGAAAATCAACTTTGGCAAGCCCGCCTGCATCCTGGCCGCCAACCCCGCCTGCCGCGAGGAAGCGCTGCGCGTCGTGCTGGAGGCGGAAAAGCTGATCAAAAAATAAATCCGCGCAAATAGCACGGATCAAAGATAAATGCGGGGCACGCGCTTGCCGATGACGGCGGTGCATTCGTTGCGGTTCAAATGACCCTGGGCGGCGTATTCCGTCAGGCCGATGCCGCCGCCCAGCAGCACCGCCTCCTCTCCCGGCTGCACATTCGGAATATCCGTCACATCGACCATCATCTGATCCATGCAGATGAGGCCGATGTTTTTTGCGCGTAACCCGTGGATCTCCACCTGGCCCACATAGCTGAGGGCGCGTGGATAACCATCGGCATACCCCACGCTCAGGGTCGCCACCCGGGTATCCCGCTCCAGCGGATGATCGTCGTCATAGCCGATGCACACCCCGGCCTTCACCCAGGCAACCCGCGCCACACGCGCCACAAAACGCACAGTGGGCTGGATCTCCTCCATCCGGTCAAAACCCCGGGGAGAATTGCCATAGAGCATAGCACCCACGCGCACGGCGGAATACTGCCAATCGGGATAGCGGGTCAGGCCGATGGAATCCAGCATATGCACCATGGGCGGGCGCAGACCGCACTGCCCCAAAACCCTTTGCAGAGCCGCGTGCTGCATCCTGTCCGCTTCCCTGTTATGCAGGGCGAGATGCGTATAGATTCCCTCGATCTCCAGCTCCGGCATAGCCGTGCACTTTTGCAGCGCTTCCGCCGCTTCCTCATGTCCAAAGCCGATGCGATGCAGGCCAGTATCCACCTTGCAATGCACAAAGGCCCGCCGATCCGCCTCACGCGCGGCGCGTGCAATACGCTCCGCCGCTTCCAGCGATCCAACCGTCAGCCGGATATCCGTCTGAACGGCTTCCTTCACCGCGCCGCCCAGGGTTTCGCCCATGCACAGAATCCAGGCTTCCGGCAAAGCTTCCCGCAGCTCAAAGGCTTCCTCCAGACAGGCGACGGCAAAGCGCTTCGCGCCATTCTTCCAAAGGAATTGCCCCACCGGCTTGATTCCAAGGCCGTAGGCATCCGCCTTCAGCACGGCGATCAATTCCGTTTCAGGTCGCAGCAAGCTGCGGGCGACGGACAAATTCTGCACAATCGCATCCGTGTTCACTTCCAGCCAGCAGCGCGCTCTGGGGAGATCATGGTTCATAACCGGCCTCTCAAACATGGTTCTTGGGATCGGCGGCATCGGCAAAGGCGTTGCCGATCATATAGAAGGAAATGGTGATGATACTCAGCACCACCGTGGGAAAAACCAGCTGATAGCTTTGGGAGGTGGAAATCAACTTACGGCCCGCGTTGATCAGGTTGCCCAAAGACGGAATGCTGACCGGCAGACCCAGGCCGATATAGGTGATGAACACCTCGCTGCCGATGGCCCCGGGAATGGCCAGCGCCATGCGCATGGTGATAACGGATACCAGATAAGGCAGCAAATTGCGCAGCACGATGCGATAGGTTTTGGTTCCCAGGCACCGGGAAGCCAAATTGTAATCCCGGTCGCGGATGATGATAATCTGATTGCGGATAAACCGGGCCATGCCCACCCAGCCGGTCAGACACATGGCAAAGATCAGCGTGCGGATGCCGGGCCGCATGATATAGGCAATCAGAATCAGCACGATGGTGGTGGGAATATTGTCCACCACGTTGTAAACCGCTGTCAGCAGGCGGTCCAGCTTGCGCATATACCCCCACAAGACACCGATCACGATGCCCACCAGCGCCTCGATTACAGCCACGGTAAAGCCGATAAACAGGGATGTGCGCGTGCCGCGCCACACCAGCGCCCACAGGTCCTGACCCAGATTGTTGGTACCAAACAGGAAAGGCGCGGTGCTGGGCAGAATATGCAGATCGCAGGCCGCGACGGTTGCCGCGTGATCGCCGCTGATCTTAAGGTACTCCTTTTTGACAAACAGGGGATCGCCGTTGTTGGTGTAATCATCCGGCGCGGAATACAGCTTGATGGCGAAATTGGAGCGGGATTCATAGGGCGTGGCCGTCGGATCATCGGGCAGCTTGAGCTTGGTGGAAAAGTCATTTTTCACATAGCCGGTCTGGCCGTTCAGCTCCACCTTGCAGTAATTCTCGCCATACTCCACAACGGTAAACACGGTGCGTGCCTTAAGATTGTCCACCACGTTGCTCACCGCCGCCCAGTCTGCGTCCTCCCACGCCGTCACCATCAGCTCTGTACCGGCCTCAGCATGGGCCTTGACGGTGGTAGAGGAAGGCGATACATTGGACATCTGCACGCCCGTGGTGGGATGGTTGATGATCTGCCCGGCCACATATTGATTGGGCAAAGCGGGCTGGATCAGCGTGAAGCCCACCAGCACGGCCAGCACGATGAGCAGCGACAGCGCCACGCGATTTTTGAGAAAGGCGCGGAAGGTGCTCCCCCAATAGGAATAATTGGCATAACCGCCGATTTCAGCCTGGGCATGATCATAATCCGCAAAGCCGAAGGGATCTCGCTGGGCCGCCAGCTGACGGGCTTCCAGCTCCTTTTGCAGTCGGTCTTCCAGCGGCGCCATTTTTGCTTTTCTGAATAAACCCATTATCGCGCATCCTCCTTATCTCCAAAGGTGATGCGCGGGTCGATCATAGCCATCAGCAGGTCGCCCAGCAGCAGACCGATAATGCCCACGCAGCTGTAAATCATCACAATGGCCTGCACCATGGGGTTATCCTGGCGATTGATCACGTCCACCAGCAGGCCGCCCATGCCCGGCACGGAATATAGGGATTCAATGTAAATGGAGCCGCAGACCGTGAACATCAGCGACGTGGGAATATATTGGATCATGGGCACGAAGGCGTTGCGGAACACATGGCCCACAGTGATTTTCATATTGCTCAGGCCCTTGGCGCGGGCCAGCTTGACATAATCCTTGTTCATTTCGTCCACCATATAGCGGCGCAGCCACATGGCGTAATAGGCAATATTGCCCAGGGACATGCTGAACACCGGCAAAATCCAGGTGCGCCAGTCATCCCTGCTGAACAGCATGCTGATTTTCAGCGCGGCGGAGCCATAGGATTGCAGATAGATATAATA
>CACWUV010000027.1 GCA_902764185.1 uncultured Eubacteriales bacterium | reverse complement strand
CGGTCCTTTGCCCATGATGAAGTTTGTGTGCAAATTGACCCAGGAATATGCTGTTAAAACTGTGGCCAGCATGAATTCCATCATGATCGACGGCACCGGCATGTGCGGCTGCTGCCGCCTCACCGTGGGCGGCAAGGTGCGCTTCGCCTGCGTGGACGGCCCGGATTTTGACGGCCATCAGATTGATTTTGACGAGGCCATGGCCCGCTCTTCCAGCTATCGGGCGTTTGAGCGCCATGCCCATGAGGAAGCCTGCAATCTGTTCCGGGAGGTGCGCTGACCATGCCCAATATGATCCAGAAAAAATATGCCATGCCCACCCAGAGCCCCGAGGCGCGCATTTGCAATTTTGAAGAGGTGGCTCTGGGCTACGACGCCGAAACGGCCCAGCTGGAGGCCCAGCGCTGCCTGAACTGCAAAAATCAGCCTTGCGTCAGCGGCTGCCCCGTGCAGGTGCATATTCCCGATTTTATTCACCTTATCGTCAAGGGGGATATGGAGGGCGCTTATCAGACCATCGCCCAGACCAACGCCCTGCCCGCCGTCTGCGGCCGCGTGTGTCCCCAGGAAAACCAGTGCGAAAAGCACTGTATCCGCGGCATCCGAGGCGAGCCCGTGGCCATCGGCCGCCTGGAGCGGTTCGCGGCGGATACCCATAACGCCAAAGCGGCCGAAAAACCGCCAAAGCCCGCGTCCAACGGCCACAAGGTCGCCGTGGTGGGCAGCGGTCCTTCCGGCCTGGCCTGCGCGGGAGACCTGGCAAGGCTCGGCTATCAGGTTACGGTGTTCGAGGCGCTGCATCGGGCGGGCGGCGTGCTGGTGTACGGCATTCCCGAATTCCGCCTGCCCAAAGCCATCGTGCGCCGGGAGATCGACACCCTGGGGCAGCTGGGCGTGGAGATCAGCACCAACACCGTCATTGGCAAAACCATCACTGTGGACGAGCTGATGGCCGAATACGGCTTCGAGGCCGTCTTTGTGGGCTCCGGCGCGGGCTTGCCCAAGTTCATGAGCATCCCCGGCGAAACCCTCAAGGGCGTCTATTCCGCCAATGAATTCCTCACCCGCGTCAACCTCATGCGCGCCTCCCAGCCCGGCAGCGATACGCCCGTTCAAATGGCGAAGCGCGTGGCCGTGGTGGGCGGCGGCAACGTGGCCATGGACGCGGCGCGCTGCGCCCGCCGTCTGGGAGCCGAGGTCACGGTGGCCTATCGCCGCACCCGGGATGAATTGCCCGCCCGGCTGGAAGAGGTGGAGCACGCCATGGAGGAGGGCATCGCCTTCAATTTCCTCACCAATCCCGTGGAGGTGCTGGGGGACGAGAACGGCTGGGTCCGGGCCATCCGGTGCCTGAGCATGGAGCTGGGCGAGCCCGACGCCAGCGGACGCCGCCGCCCGGTGGCCATTCCCGGCAGCGAGCACGATTTGCCCATGGACGCCGTCATCATGGCGCTGGGCACATCGCCCAATCCCTTGATCCGCGATACCACAAAGGGCCTTGAAACCCAGGGCTGGGGCGGCATCATCGCCGAGGAGGGCACGGGCAAAACCAGCCGGGAGGGCGTTTATGCCGGCGGCGACGCGGTCACAGGCGCGGCCACGGTCATCCTGGCCATGGGCGCGGGCAAGCAGGCCGCCGCGGCCATCCATCAGTATATCCAGAGCAAATAACAAATAATATGAAAGCTCCGCTTCCCGGCGGAGCATTTTTGCACCTTGTTTGGGCTGTTTAGCGGGCAAAATGAATTTTTTGCAGGCTTGTTTATGCATCCTTCTTTTGCTATAATATGGTTGGAAAAATGCCAGGGAGGGCAATATGAACGGCATGGGACGGATCCATCTGTGTACCGGCTGTGGCAAAGGCAAAACCACGGCGGCGGTGGGCTTGACCGTGCGCCTGATCGGGAGAGGCGGCACTGTTGTTTTCGCGCAGTTTTTAAAGGGCGAAAACAGCGGCGAGCGCGCCGTGCTGGCAAAATTGCCGGGCGTGACGCTGCTGCCCGTACCCCGGGAAATCAAGTTTGTGTTTCAAATGACCGCCCAGGAAAAGGAAGCCTGTGCGCAAGCGGCGCGCGGGCAATTTTTGCGTGCCTGCGAAGCTGCGGCCTCCGCCGATCTGCTGGTGCTGGACGAAGCGCTGGACGCCATCGAAACCGGCATGCTGGCGGAGGACGAAGTGCTGCGCTTTCTGCGCCACAAGCCCGCCGCCCTGGAGGTGGTGCTCACAGGCCGCCGGGCCTCGGATACCCTGAAATCGCTGGCGGACTACGTCATGCGGGTGGACAGCGAAAAGCATCCCTATGACCAGGGCTTGCCCGCCCGGGAAGGAATTGAGTTTTAAGGAGCAACTATGCGGGAAATATCTGCGGAAACCATTCAAAAAACAGTCTATGATCTCATTTTGCGGGCCAGCTACCGCATCGGCGACGACGTGTGCCGCGCCGTGTCGGAGGCGCGGGAAAAGGAGCCTTCGCCCGCGGGCCGCGCCGTGCTGGGCCAGCTGCTGGACAACTACGCCATCGCCCGGGAGGAAGGCGTGGCCATCTGCCAGGATACCGGCATGTGCGTCATCTTTCTGGACGTGGGGCAGGATGTGCACATCACCGGCGGCGATTTGAACGAGGCGCTGAACAGGGCTGTCCATGACGCCTATACCGAGGGCTACCTGCGCAAAAGCGTGGTGCGCGATCCCTTGTATCAGCGGGAGAACACCCGGGATAATACCCCCGCGGTGGTGCACACCCGCATCGTTCCGGGGGAAAATATCGACATCCTGGTGACCCCCAAGGGCTTTGGCAGCGAGAACATGTCCCGCATCAAAATGCTGGTGCCCGCCGACGGCGAGCAGGGCGTCATTGATTTTGTGGTGGACGCCGTGCGCCAGGCCGGACCCAATCCCTGCCCGCCGGTCATCGTGGGCGTGGGCATCGGCAGCACCATGGAGGGCGCGGCGCTCATGGCCAAGCGCATGACTGCCCGGTCTTTGGATGAACCCAATCCCGATCCCCGCTATGGGGAGCTGGAGCAAAAGATCCTGCGCCGCATCAACGCCCTGGGCATCGGCC
Organism: uncultured Eubacteriales bacterium; assembly: GCA_902764185.1. Classification (GTDB taxonomy): domain Bacteria; phylum Bacillota; class Clostridia; order Christensenellales; family Aristaeellaceae; genus SFMI01. The sequence continues at coordinate 15,967 of CACWUV010000027.1, read as the reverse complement.
CGGCGGGCATCGGCGGCCGCTGCACCGCGCTGGCGGTGAACATCATGACCGCGCCCACCCATATCGCCGGCATGCCGGTGGCGGTCAACCTGTGCTGTCACGCCGCCCGACATGCTCACGCGGTGCTGTAAAGGAGGGAAAATCATGGCTGCGATCCGCATTGATCTGCCCCTGACCCCGGAAAAGGTGGCTTCCCTCCGCGCCGGAGATGAAGTGATTTTGAATGGCGAGCTCTATACTGCCCGGGACGCCGCCCACAAGCGCTTGGTGGCCTGTCTGGACGAGGGCCGCCCCCTGCCCTTTGACGTGCGGGGACAGCTGATCTATTATGTGGGGCCCGCGCCCGCCTCTCCCGGCCATGCCGTGGGCTCCGCCGGTCCCACCACCAGCTATCGCATGGACGCCTATGCGCCCAGGCTCCTGGAGGAAGGCCTGCTGGGCATGATGGGCAAGGGCAAGCGCAGTCCCGTCGTCATCGACAGCATGAAGAAGAACGGCGCGGTGTACTTTGGCGCGGTGGGCGGCGCGGCGGCGCTGATTGCCCGCTGCATCGTGGAGAGCTGCGTCATCGCCTATGAAGACCTGGGCGCGGAGGCCATCCATCGCTTCACCGTCCGGGATTTCCCCGCCCTGGTGCTCATCGACAGCCAGGGGAATAACCTTTATGAAATCGGCCCCAAACAATATCAAGCGGAGGAATAAAATGGCTGAAAGAAGAATGGTGCTGGGCGTGATCGGCGCGGACGTGCACGCCGTGGGCAATCAGATTTTGAATTACGCGTTTACCGAGGCGGGCTTTTCCGTGGTGAACCTGGGCGTTATGGTATCCCAGGAGGAATTCATCGAGGCCGCCATCGAATCCGACGCCAAGGCCATCGTGGTGTCGTCCCTTTATGGCCATGGCGAATTGGACTGCCGGGGCCTCCGGGAAAAATGCGACGAGGCGGGCCTCAAGGGGATCCTGCTCTATGTGGGCGGCAACATCGTGGTGGGCAAGCAGCCCTTTGAAGAGGTGGAAAAGCGCTTCAAGGCCATGGGCTTTGATAAGGTTTTTGGTCCCGGCACGCCGCCGGAAGTCACCATCGAAGCTCTGAAAAAGGACTTTGAAATCCTGGAGGCTCAGGCATGAAGCCCGTGCTGCTGGTGGACTTTGGCTCCACCTACACCAAGGCCACCGCGGTGGAGACCGAAAGCGGCCAGCTTTTGGGCACGGCCCAGAGCTATACCACCGTGGAGCGGGATATTTCCCTGGGCCTGGAAAACGCGTTGAAAGAGCTGAAGGGTCAAACTGGCGCAATCGAATATGAAAAGCGCTACGCCTGCTCCTCTGCCGCCGGCGGCCTGCGCATGATCGCCAGCGGTCTGGTGCCCAGCCTCACCAGCGAGGCGGCCAAGCGCGCCGCCCTGGGCGCCGGGGCCAAGGTGATCAAGACCTACGCCTACGAGCTCACCGAGGACGACGCGGAGGAGATCGCCGCGCTGGCTCCGGATATCCTGCTGCTGTGCGGCGGTACGGATGGCGGCAATTCCGCCTGCGCCCTGCATAACGCCGAGGCCATCGCCTCCATCCGTCGGGATTTCCCCGTGGTGGTGGCCTGCAACCGGGCCTGCGCCAAAAAGTGCGCGGCGATATTGACGGCTGCGGGCCGGGAGGCCATCGTCACCGAAAATGTCATGCCCCAGTTCAATTCCCTGAACATCGAGCCTTGCCAAAGGGTGATCCGGGAGGTGTTCCTCCGCCGCATCATCCAGGCCAAGGGCCTCAGCCGCATGCACGAGTTGATTTCCGGCATCCTGATGCCCACTCCCGCGGCGGTTTTGCAGGCGCTCACCGTGCTCAGCGAGGAGCTGGGGGAGCTGTGCGCCGTGGATCTGGGCGGGGCCACCACGGACATCTATTCCATCACCGAAGGCTTGCCTACCAAGGCGGGCACGGTGCTGCGGGGCCTGCCCGAGCCCTATGCCAAGCGCACGGTGGAGGGGGATATCGGCATGCGGTATTCCGCCCATGGCGTGCTGGAGGCCGTGGGGCTGAAGCGCCTGTGCGGCAACGCCCAAATTACCGAGGAGCAGATGACCGCCTGGCTTTCCCGCATCCAGGAGGATAAGGGCATCCTGCCCCAAGAGCCCTGGGAGCAGCAAGCGGATTTCGCGCTGGCCGCCACCGCCATCGAGGTGGGTCTGGCCCGGCACGCCGGGGAAATCGAGGCGGTATATACCCCCATGGGCCTGGCCTATCAGCAGACCGGCAAAGATCTGACCCGGGTCAAGCGTATTTTGCTCACTGGCGGCGCGCTGATCCATACGGGCAAAGCGGCGGAATTGGCCCAGCGTGCCATGGCCACCGCCTTCTATCCCAGTTCCCTTATGCCCCGTCAGGCCCAGGCCGTGGTGGATCGCCATTATATCCTGTCGGCCATGGGGCTGCTCAGTCAATATGATCGTACTCTGGCAAAAACCATGATGATAAAGGAGCTTTTGTGACGATGGAAGTCCAAAATCGCAAGATCACGGAGGAAGCCTTTGCGGCGGAACGTCAAACCGTGCTGACCCAGTGGCCCACCGGCGCTGAGGTGGACCCCCAGGAGGCCCTGCGCTATCAGGAGGCCATTGCCCAGTCCAAGCGCTTTGCTCCGGCCATGGCCAAGGCCAAAAAGGAGCGTCGCACCCTCATTCAGCCCCGGGCGGGCGTGCCGGTCATCGCCGAGCACATCAAGCTGATGCAGTATTTGCAGGATAACGGCGAAGCGGATCTGCTGCCCACCACCATCGACAGCTACACCCGCCTCAATCGCTATGAGGAAGCCGAGGTGGGCATCCGCGAGAGCCTCAGCCAGGGTAAGGCCATGCTCAACGGCTTTCCTGCGGTGAACCACGGCGTGCAGGGCTGCCGCATGGTGACGGAGAGCGTGCGCGTGCCCATCCAGGTGCGCCATGGCACGCCGGACGCCCGCCTGCTGGCGGAGATCACCCTGGCGGGCGGCTTCACCAGCTATGAGGGCGGCGGTATCAGCTACAATATCCCCTACGCCAAGAACGTCTCCCTGGAAAAGACCATCCGCGACTGGATGTATGTGGATCGCCTGGTGGGCTGGTATCAGGACCATGGCATCACCATCAACCGCGAGCCCTTCGGTCCCCTGACCGGCACCCTGGTGCCGCCCTGCGTGTCCCACGCCGTGGCCATCATCGAGGCGCTGCTGGCGGCGGAGCAGGGGGTCAAGAGCCTGTCCGTGGGCTATGGCCAGTTGGGCAACCTGGTGCAGGACGTGGCCGCCATCCGCACCCTGGAGGAACTGACCGACGAATACATGAAGAAATACGGTCATGAGGACGTGGAGGTCACCACGGTGTTCCATCAGTGGATGGGCGGCTTCCCCCAGGACGAGGCCAAGGCCTTTGGCGTCATCAGCTGGGGCAGCGCCGCGGCGGCCATCGCTCACGCCACCAAGGTCATCGTCAAGACGCCCCATGAGGCTGTGGGCGTGCCCACCATGGAGGCCAACGCCCAGGGGCTGCGGTGCACCAAGCAGGTGATCACCATGCTGTGCGATCAGTATTTGCCGCAAAGCCTGCTTGAATCCGAGATGGAGATCATCAAGGCCGAAACCCGCTGCATCCTGGACAAGTGCTTTGAGCTGGGCGAGGGTGATATCGCCGTGGGCGCGGTGCGCGCCTTCCAGGCGGGGGTCATCGACGTGCCTTTTGCCCCCAGCCGCTTCAACGCCGGCAAAATCATGCCCGCCCGGGATAACGACGGCGCGGTGCGCATGCTGAACATCGCCGGCCTGCCCTTCACCGACGAGCTCAAAGCCTTCCATCAGGAGAAGATTGCGGAACGCGCCAAGGCTGAAAAGCGGGCCGTCTCCTTCCAGATGGTCATCGACGATATTTACGCCATTTCCAAGGGCCGCCTGGTGGGCCGCCCGAGAGGATAACAGGAGGGGAAAATCATGAAAATCGTAGATCTGGTGTGCGCTCCCGCGCGGACGGGCTTCTACTTTGACGATCAGCGGGCCATCAAGGCCGGGGCAAAGCCGGACGGCACGGCCTATGTGGGCAATACCGTTACGCCGGGCTTCACCTCCGTGCGCCAGGCGGGCGAGGCCATCTCCGTCATGCTGGTGCTGGAAAACGGCGACATCGGCTGGGGCGACTGCGCCGCCGTGCAGTATTCCGGCGCGGGCGGACGTGATCCTCTGTTCCTGGCCAAGGACTTTATCCCCATCATCGAAAAATACATAAAGCCCGTGCTGGTGGGCCGGGAGGCGGACAGCTTCCGCACCCTCTGCCGGGATATGGAGGCCATTCAGGTGGAGGGCAAGCGGCTGCATACCGCCGTGCGCTACGGCGTGTCCCAGGCCATCCTGGACGCTGTGGCCAAGGCCAGCCATCGGCTCATGTGCGAGGTGGTGGCGGACGAGTACGGCTGCACCGTGGCCGATCACCCCATCGCTATCTTCACCCAGTCCGGCGACGCCCGCTGCGACAACGCGGACAAGATGATCATCAAGCGGGCGGACGTGATGCCCCACGCCCTCATCAACCACATCGACAAAATCGGCCATCAGGGAGAGGTGCTGGCGGACTATGTGCGCTGGCTGACCAACCGCATCCGCAGCCTGTCCGGGGATCCCAACTATCTGCCCGTCCTGCATATCGACACCTACGGCATGGTGGGCGCGGTGTTTGGCAGCGGCAATATCGCCGCCATGGCGGATTATCTGCAGCAGCTGGAGGAGATCGCCAAGCCCTTCCATCTGCGCATCGAAGGCCCCATTGACGACGACGAGCGCGAAGCCACCATCGTGCATCTGGCGGCGCTGACCGCTGAATTGGACAAGCGCGGCAGCAAGGTGGAGATCGTGGCGGACGAATGGTGCAACACCCTGGAAGACGTTATCGAGTTCACCGACCGTCACGCCGGCCATATGGCCCAGATCAAGACCCCCGACCTGGGCGGCATCAACAACACCATCGAGGCCGTGCTCTACTGCAAGGCCCACGGCATGGGCGCTTATCAGGGCGGCACCTGCAATGAGACCGACCGCAGTGCCCAGGTCTGCGTGCACGCCGCCATGGCCACCCAGCCTGTGCAGATCCTGGCCAAGCCCGGCATGGGCGTGGACGAGGGCTTCATGATCGTCTACAACGAGATGCAGCGCATCCTGGCGCTGCGGGCGGCGAAAAAATAAATAATAGATAGAAAAAGACCCTGCTGGCCATTTTCAGCCAGCAGGATCTTTTTATTTCGCCAAAATTTCCCTCTGCATCTTCCTGGTCAGCTTCCCAAACACCAGCACATAGCTCTCCCGGCACAGCTGCCGCACCACATCCTCCGGCACGCTGCCGTTCAGAAAGATGGAAATCCAGTTGCGCTTGTCCATATAGAAGCCGGGCAGAATATCGGGATATTGCTGCTGCAGGGCTTCGCTGTGCAAGGGTTCGCACTTGAGGGTGAGCAGGGGATGGCCGCCATACACGGGATGCTCCCCGCCCGGATTGCAGGTGGCGGCGAACATCCTGCCGCCCACCTGATAGCGATCCCAGCCCCATTCCGCCTTGAAATCCCAGGCCGCGCCGGGATAGCTTTTCAGCAGCGCATCCAGAAAGGGATAGCGGTTCATGGTCAGGCCTCCAGGAAATTGCGGTAGGTATCGGTCAGCTCCTTCACGGTGCCGCGGATGGCCTCCGGACTGCGGCGCTTGTCGATGACATCCAGGATGCACTGGCCCACCATCTCCATGGCGTCCTCCTTCATGCCCCGGGTGGTCAGGGCCGGGGTACCGATGCGCACGCCGCTGGTCTCGCTGGGCTTGCGAGGATCGTCGGGGATCATGTTCTTGTTCACGGTGATGTTCACGTCGTGGAGCCGATCTTCCAGCTCTTTGCCGCTCATGCCGCGGCTGCGCAGATCCAGCAGCATCAGGTGATTGTCCGTGCCGCCGGATACCAAATCGACGCCGCCGCTCAGCAGCGTCCGGGCCAAAGCCTGGGCGTTTTTGATGATCTGCCGCTGGTAATCCATGAAATCCGGCTGCAGCGCTTCCTGGAAGCACACGGCCTTGGCTGCGATGATGTGCATCAGCGGGCCACCCTGGGTGCAGGGAAAAACGGCCTTGTCCACAGCCTTGGCGTGCTCTGCTTTACAGAGGATCAATCCGCCTCTGGGCCCGCGCAGGGTCTTGTGGGTGGTGCTGGTCACGATGTCCGCATAGGGCACCGGGCTCATGTGCGCGCCCGCCGCCACCAAACCCGCGATGTGGGCCATATCCACCATAAAATACGCGCCCACCTCGTCGCAGATCTCCCGGAAAATGGCAAAGTCAATGGTCCGGGGATAGGCGGATGCGCCCGCCACGATCATGCGGGGACGCAGCTCCCGGGCCTGCTTGCGCACGGCGTCGTAATCGATGAAGCCGTTGCTGTCCGTGCCGTAGCCGTAAAAATGATACAGCTTGCCGCTGAAATTCACCGGCGAGCCGTGGGTCAGATGGCCGCCGTTGTTCAGGCTCATGCCCAGCACGGTGTCCCCGGGCTGGAGCAAGGCCATATAGGCCGCCATGTTGGCCTGGCTGCCCGCGTGGGGCTGCACGTTGGCGTGCTCTGCTCCGAATAACTGGCAGGCTCGCTCCCGCGCCAGGTTTTCCACCACGTCCACGTGTTCGCAGCCGCCGTAATACCGCCGTCCGGGATACCCCTCGGCGTATTTGTTGGTCAGCACCGTCGCCATGGCCGCCCGCACGTCCGGGCTGGCGTAATTTTCGCTGGCGATCAATTCCAGATGGTCGATCTGCCGCCGTTTTTCCTGATCGATGGCGGCTTGCAATGCGATATCAAAAGCCATAGAAAAAACTCCTTACCATTTATTGTGCACCTTTTCCGCAAATCCCGTCAGGTCCCGCACCTGGATCACCCGGCCGTCGTCCAGCACGGCGCGGCCGCTGAACCGGCCGAACACCTGATGCTGGTCGGAGAGCAGCAGCTTCAAATCGACGCAGGCGGCCCGGTCCATCATGGGCGTGAAATTCATTTCAAACCGCCCGTCGTCGCTGGTAAAGGTCCAGGGGGACAGATAATCCTCTTTGCCGTCCTTCATGGGGATGCTAAAGGAGACGCGGCTCAGCTTGTGGGCGATGCCGTCCACAAACAGCATGTTTTCGCTGGCGGCGCTGGTGTCGCCAAAGCCGTAGCCGATGTTGAAGCCAAACCGATGGCCTTCCGCCAGACCGCTGGCGGAGCCCCAATACCAGGTGTTGTCATAGGTCCATACGCCCCGTCCCCAGTCCAGCACGCCAAAGGCCGTGGCGGGGGAAAAGAGATACTCCTCCTCGCCCAGCACCACCTTGCCCTCGGCCCGCATGCAGTTGATCTTTTGATTGTAATAGAATGCCTTGGGCTTGTCCTTAAAGGGCGTCACGATCACCATGCTGTCCCGGGGCGCATCGGTCAGCGTCAGATCAAACAGGATGGGCCGGCCGCCAAAGTTCTCCCGGTGTCCGTACAGCTGCCGCCGCTTGCCGTCGTTCAGAAAATGGATCTCGTAGCCCTTGCCCTGGGCGTGAATGTCGCCCGCCGCGCTGGTCAGGGGCAGATTGCGGCGTCTGGGCAGGATGCGCATGCTGCTGCAGGTGTCCTGGCTGTTCTTGTCAAAATCCAGAAAGGAGATGCTGTCCATGCGCATGTAGCCGTTGTCGGCCACCGTCAGCGCCAGACCGTAGTTATCATTGCCGATGCAGTAGTAATCCCATTCCTTCAGCCGCAGGGGATGGGCCTTCACCCGCGCCCGATCGTAGCGCAGCACCAGCTCCGTGGCATAGCCCGTTTGGGTCAGATGGCCATTTTCGTCGTGCAGATTGCCGGGGGTGATAATGCGCCGCTGCATGGTGCCGCCTCCTTATGCGCCGTATCGGTCCTGATGCTCCCGGATGTAATTGCGGTGGAAATTGCGCTCCATTTTGCCATAATAGGCCTGGCTGAATTCCTCCGCCGTGATGCCGCAGCAATCCAGCAGGTCGTGAAAATACATGCTCACGTCGGCCAATTCCTCCACCAGCCGCCGCCGGGTTTCGCCGGGGGCCGTCAGATGCTCCGCATCCACTTTTTTCAGAATGTCGATCACTTCGCCCAATTCGCCCACCAGCCACAGCGTCTGGCGCACGGCATTGTCCGGGTGATTGCCGCCCCATTCCGGGTGCATGGCCTGCAGCTTTTGCTGCAGCGTCAGCATGTCGGATACGCGCAGATCCTCCGCCTTGCCTTCCCACACCAGGTCGGCCATCAGGTCAAACATATCCGTATAGCGCAGCGGCGTATGGCAGCTGTCGTAATAATGGTCCGGATCAAACAGCGCGCAGGCCATACCGGCGGTTTTGCCGCTGCCCAGGTCGATGTCCCGATCGCCCAGCATCACGCACTTCGCGGCGTCCAGCTGGTGCTTTTCCATCAGGTGCAGCAGCGCGTCCGGCGCGGGCTTGGCGGGAAAGCCGTTTTCGCTGGTCACAAAATCGGTAAAGCAGGGCAGCATGCCATAATGTTCCAGGGCTTCCAGGCTGCTCCTGTCCCGGTGGGTATATAAATAATTGCGCCCGCCGTGCTCGCAGATGGAGCGCAGCAGACGCAAAACCCCCGGATAAGGCCGCATGGAATCAAGCCCCTCCTCGGGCTCGCGGGCTTCATAGCGCGCGGCGACGGCCTTGGCTTTGTCACCCGCCAGCGTGTCGATGGCGTGGCGCACATTCACCTTGGAAAGAGGCTGTATGGTTTCCAGCGAAACCGCGATATTCAGGTCTTTCAGGGCATTTTGAATGGCACGGTTGATACGCGGATACGTATCAAACAGCGTGCCATCAAAATCCCAGAAGAAATCTGTAAATTTCATCCGGATGTATTCCTTTTTTATTTGGCGGGCTTATACTCCAGCTCGCTGGTGCAATGGGGGCAGCGGGTGGCCTTGATGGAAATCTCGCTCTGGCAGAAGGGGCACACCTTGGTGGTGGGAGCGGCGGGCTTTTCCTCGGGCTTCTTCTTGAGGTTCTTGGCCTTGTTCATGGCCTTGATGATCAGGAACAGCACCAGGGCGGTGAGGATGAACTCCACCAGCACGGCGCAGAAGGAGATCAGGCTGCCGGCAAAACCGGTGCCGCCGTTTTCCAGTTTGGGCAGGGCTTCCAGGATGGGGGTCAGGAAGATGTCGATGACAGCGGTGACCACCTTGCCGAAGGCAGCGCCGATGATGACGCCGACGGCCATGTCCACCACGTTGCCGCGCATGGCAAAATCTTTGAATTCGTTCAGAAACTTTTTCATAGCATGTTACCTCCTGTATTAATAGTACTATTTTACCATGCCGCGCCGGACAATTCAAGGGGAAAGCCGCGAAAAGTATTGCTTTCTTTTTGCATCCCCATTATAATGGTAAAAAATATGACCATAGGAGGAAGGACGTATGAAAGCGCTGATCATCGGCGGAACGGGCACCATCAGCAGCGCCGTGGTGGCGCATCTTGTGGATACCGGCTGGGAGGTCACCCTGCTCAATCGCGGCCGTCGGGCTGCGCCCGCGGGCGTCCGGGTGCTGGTAGGCGATATGGAGGATGAGGCGGGCGTCCGCCGTCTGCTGGAGGGGGAAGCCTTCGATACCGTGGCGGATTTCATCGTGTTCACGCCGGAGCAGGCCCGGCGGGATATTCGCCTGTTCGCCGGCAAAACCCGCCAGTACATCTTTATCAGCTCGGCGTCCGCCTACCAAAAGCCCGTGCCGGCGCTGCCCATCACGGAGGAAACCCCGCTGATCAATCCCTATTGGCAGTATTCCCGCAACAAGGCGGAAATCGAAGGGCTGCTGATGGCGGAATACCGGCAAAGCGGTTTCCCCGTCACCATCGTGCGCCCCAGCCACACCTATGGCGAAAAGAGCCTGCCGGTGCAGATCCATGGGGATATGGGCGCCTGGCAGGTGCTGCGCCGCATGCAATTGGGCAAAACCGTGCCCGTGGCGGCGGATGGCGAAACATTATGGACGCTCACCACGGCGGAGGACTTTGCCTTGTATTTCTGCGGGCTGTGCGGCAATGCCAAGGCCGTCGGCCAGGCCTATCATATCACCAGCGATCAGAGCGTCACCTGGAACGAGGTCTACCGCGTCCTGGCCGATCTGCTGCACGCGGAATACCGTCCCTGCTATATCCCCGCGCATCTGCTGGCCCAATGCCCGCAGTATGATTTTTGCGGCTCGCTGCTGGGGGACAAGGCCAACAGCGTCCAGTTTGACAACGGCAAGGTCTATCGGGATACGGGCATCGCGCCCATCCGCTATACCTCCTTCCGGGAGGGTGCTGCGCGCTCGGTGGCGTATTTCCTCAGCCATCCGGAGGCGCAGCGGGAGGACCCCGCCTTCGACGCCTTCTGCGACCGGGTGGAACGGGCCATGCAGGCGGCGAAAAGCATGCTGCTGGAGGAATAAAAAAAACGGCGCCGGGACAGCCCGACGCCATTTTTTATTGTCTTTTTCAGCGCTTGAGGAAATAGGCGCTCACGTAGCCCTTCTGGCCGTTGATCTCCACCTTGCACCAGCTGGAGCCTTCCTCCAGCACGGTTACCAGGGTGCCCACGGGATAGGCGCAGATGATCCTGGCGTTCAGTCCCGCACCCTGACGGAAGTTGACGATCCTGCCGCCGTTGGGGTTCACCAGCTTGGCCTGGAAGGAGCCGGTGTGGGGCTTGCCCACGTCCTCGTTCTTCTTGCGGCTCACCAGGTACTGGCTGCCCATGTAGCCCTTCTCGCCGCCCACGGACACATAGTGCCAGCCGCGGCCGCGCTTGAGCACGGTCACGGCGGTGCCAGGCTGGAAGGAGGTAATGATGGCGGAGTCCATGCTGGGACCGGTGCGCAGGTTCAGCCCCACGCCGGTGTTGGTGGATACGTACATGGTGCTGCTGGATACGGGGGCCAGGAATTTACTCATCATGTAGCCGGTTTTGCCGTTCACGGACACGCGGCTCCAGGTGTCGCCCTTTTCCAGAATGTTGATCCAGGTGCCGGTGGGGTACTGGCCCAGCACCTTGGCCTGGGTGGAGGCGGTCTGGCGCAGGTTCAGGCCGCCGCCCTGCACGGTGGCGTAGGTGGAATCGGCCAGGGCGGGAGCACTGGTCAGGATCAGCAGCGAGCACAGCGCGGCGGATACGGTGCGAGCGTATTTCTTCGGGTTCTTCATGGATACACCCTCCTTTGATATTTGCGGTGCTTTTTTGCATCGCTGCCATAAAAACGGGAGGAAAGGACGGTTTCATTCCCTTATTTTCTGCCAATTCCTGGCAGAAAACCGCCTGTTTTCCATGGCTTTCCATCCCCGACCCGCGCTGTCGGGGCTTTTTTGCCTTCGGGCTGGCACAATGTTCCAGCCGCGGTTTCAGTCCTTGTTGGAAAATTGCTTGAAGCCTTCGCCCATCACCTCATGGGCGGCGGACACGGTGACAAAGGCGTGGGGGTCCACGCTGCTCACGATGGCCTTGATCTGCATGATCTGGGCCCGGGTCACCACACAGTAGATCATGCCGCGCTTTTCGCCGGTATAGGCGCCGGTGGCCTCGATAAAGGTGGCGCCGCGGTCCATTTCGGTGTTGATGCGGCGGGCGATCTCCGGCGCGAAGTCCGAGATGATCATCATCTGCTCCTCGGTGTTCCAGCCTTTGATCACCATATCCATCACCTTGGTGGATACGTACAGGGCGATCAGCGCCACCAGCGCCGCCTGCACGTCAAACACGACGCCGGCCAGCAAGATCACCATGCAGTCAATGCCGAAGAGAAAGGTGCCGACAGAAATGAAGCTGAAGCGTTTGTGCACCATCTGGGCGGCCAGATCGGTGCCGCCGGTGGTGGCGCCCGCCCGCAGCACCAGCCCCAGACCCAGCCCCAGCAGGATGCCGCCAAAGATGCTGGCCAGCATGCCGTCGTCGGTAACGGGGTCGCCGGGCAGGACGTCAATGAACAGGGACAAGAGCATCATGGCGATAAAGGAGCGCAGCACAAACAGCTTCCCGCCGCTTCTGTATCCCAGCAGGAACAGCGGGATGTTGAGGATAAAGCTCAGCGTGCCCACCGGCGGCCAGCCGATCAGGTGGTTGAGCACCGTGGCAATGCCGGTGATGCCGCCGGGCGCGATGTTGTTGGGAATAAAGAAATAGGTATAGGAGGCGCCTGTGATCAGCGCGCCAAGCAAGATCATACAATAATCGCGGATCAGGGGATAGTATTTGTATTGCGAAAGTTTACGGGCCATGTTTTCGCTCCTTCTGCGCCTCTCATGCAGCAGGCGGCATGTTTCATTATATCATGCGGTAAAGAGGTTGTCAAAAAGAATGCAAAAAACGCGGACTGTCATCAAAAAACGCGGACTGTCATCATAGGCAGTCCGCGCTGTTTTCCCGGGAAAATCAGGTGTTGGTGGTGCGCACGGTCTGGATGTTGCGGAAGGCGGCCAGGGTGTTGATCAGGTCGGCGTAGCTCAGGTTGGCAGGCAGGTGCAGCGTGTAAATGTTGGTGTACACATTGGGGTCGTTGCTGCTGGGATCGCCCGTGCTTTCCACATGGAAGTCCAGGTCCAGCACCTTTACATTGTTCTGCTCAAACACCTTGTTGATAAATTCGATGGTCTCCTGGCGATGGATGAAGTGCACCTCCACCCGCTTGTTGGCGTTGACGCGGATCACCTTTTGCAGCAGCATCAGGGTCATCAGCACCAGCACGCAGCCAAACAGCGCCACCCAGTAATAGCCGTATCCGGCGGCCAGGCCCAGACAGGCGGTATTCCACAGGGAGGCCGCGGTGGTCAGACCGGCGATTTTCTTCTGGGCGGTAAAGATGGTGCCGGCGCCCAGAAAGCCGATGCCGCTGATGACCTGCGCGCACAGACGGCCAAAGTTGTATGCGACGTGGCTGTCGGTGCTGGCGTCAAAGCTGGCCACATAAAGGCATTCGATCATGGCGACAGTGCACGCGCCCAGGCAAACCAGCACGTGGGTGCGCAGTCCGGCGGGACGGTTTTTATGCTCGCGCTCCACGCCCACCAGGACGCCGATCAGTACGGCGATAAAAATGCGGATCGCCAGCTCCGCCGTGGAAACAGGATTGGCAATAACGGGATTCAAGTTCATATCGATCGCCTCGCTTTGAACAGTAATTTTTAAGTAAACAGATTATAGCACAAGAAAAAATAAAAATCCACCATAAATCACATGTTTTTGTACTGTTTTTGTTGGCGGCAATCTTTTTGCGAGAAAAGGCTAATTTCCTTGACAGACTATGCCGCGGCGGATTATAATATGCCTTGGCGACGACGGGACTGACACCCCCGAGCCTCCTGCCCAGGCAGGCGTTTTCCGCGTTAAGGAGTATAAAGCGGCATCCGGCTTGGATGCAAGCTGGGTGGCACCGCGAAAGAAATTTCGTCCCATGCGCAAGCATGGGGCTATTTATTTCATCAGGAGGAGGAAAAACATGCTGACACAGGCGCCCAAGGGCACCCGGGATATGCTGCCGCAGGACGCGCATATCTGGCAGACCATCGAGGGCATCATGCGGCGCAGGGCCGCGCTGGCGGGCTATCGGGAGGTCCGCACGCCCGTTTTTGAGCACACCGAGCTTTTCCTGCGGGGTGTGGGGGATACCACCGACATCGTGCAAAAGGAAATGTACACCTTCAAGGACAAGGGCGACCGCAGCATCACCTTAAAGCCCGAGGGCACGGCGGGCGCGGTGCGCGCGCTGATCGAAAACCATCTGTTCGCGGACACCCTGCCCTGCAAGATGTATTATCTGAACACCCCCGTTTTCCGCTATGAAAAGCCCCAGGCAGGGCGCCTCAGGGAGCATCACCAGTTTGGCATGGAGTGCTTTGGGGGCAAGTCTCCCGTGGTGGAGGCGGAGCTCATCAGCACCCTGCTTGGCATCCTGGGCGATCTGGGCCTCAAGGGTCTGTCCGTCAATATCAATTCCATCGGTTGTCCCAACTGCCGGCCCAAGTATCACGCGGCCTTGAAGGAATATCTTTCCGGCCATGTGAACGAATTGTGCGAGGACTGCCGGGAGCGCCTGGACCGCAACCCCCTGCGGGTGCTGGACTGCAAGGTGCCCACCTGCAAGGAGCTGGTGAAGGACGCGCCCTCCATGCTGGACATGCTGTGCGACGACTGCCGGACGCATTTTGACCAGCTGCAAAAGCTGCTCACCGCCCGGGGCATCCCCTTCAAGGTGGATACCCACATCGTCCGCGGCCTGGACTATTACACCAAGACGGTGTTCGAGGTCATGGTCTCCCGGGGCCGGGAGGGTTTGGCTCTCTGCGGCGGCGGGCGCTATGACGGGCTGGTGGAGCAGCTGGGCGGTCCCGCCACCTGCGCGGCAGGCTTTGGCATCGGCACCGAGCGCATCATCATGGAGCTGGAAAATCAGGGCGTCGTGCTGCCGCAGCCCCCGGTCTGCGATGTTTATGTGGCCAATCTGGGCGAGGAAGCCCGGGAAACGAGCTTCCTGCTTTGCCAGCAGCTGCGCGAAGCGGGCGTAAAGGCAGAGGAAGACGTGTGCTGCCGCAGCCTCAAGGCCCAGTTCAAGTACGCCGATAAGATCGCGGCGCGCTTTATCGCCCTGGTGGGCGGCGACGAGCTGGCCCGCGGGGTGGTGAAGCTGCGCAACCTGTCCACCCGCGAGGAAACCGAGATCCCCTGTGAAAACGCGGCGGAGTCCATCGCCGCTATGCTTTGAAAGGAAGAGAAAAAATGGAAAGAAGCTTGATCGCCCATCTCAAAATCGGCGAAGTCAACAAGATCCAGGGCTTTGTGGAAAACATCCGCAATAAGCGCACCATGGCCTTCCTGGTGCTGCGGGATTACACCGGCCGCGTGCAGCTGACCGTGGAAAAGGAAAAGCATCCCGAGGTGGCCGCCATCGTGGATCAGCTCACCGTGGAATCCGTCATCACCGCCGTGGGTCCCGTGGTGGAAAACAGCTACGTCAAAATGGGCGGCGTTGAGATGCTGCCCGAGTCCATGCAGATCGAGTCCATTGCCGAGCCCCTGCCCATCAGCAAGGACGCCGCCATCGACAGCCGCCTGGACTATCGCTGGATCGACCTGCGCTCCGACCGCAACACCCTAATCTTCAAGGCCCAGACAACGCTGGTGGCCGCCATGCGCAATTTCCTGCTGGAGCGGAACTTCCTGGAGATCCACACCCCCAAGCTCATCGCCGCCGCCTCCGAGTCCGGCTCCGATGTGTTTGAGCTCAAATATTTTGACCGCAAAGCCTACCTGAGCCAAAGCCCCCAGTTCTACAAGCAGATGGCCATGGCCGCGGGCTTTGACCGCATCTTCGAGGTGGGCCCGGTGTTCCGCGCGGAAAAGAGCTTCACCAATGGAAATGAGCTACATCACCTCCTTCCGCGACGTCATGAACATCGAGGCGGAGCTGCTGCAGGCCGCCCTGAAGGCCGTCAAGGAAAAGTACGGCGATCAGATTAAGGAGCTCTTCGGCCTGGAAACCGTCGTGCCCACCCTGCCCTTCCCCGAGATGAAGCTCCAGGATGTGTACAAGGAGCTGGAGGAGCGCTACGGCTACACCGTGGACGACAGCGAAAAGAACGACCTGACCACCGACGCCGAGCGCCTGTGCGCCAAGCTCTCCATGGACAAATTCGGCCACGAATTCCTGTTCGTCACCGATTACGGCCCCGAAAAGCGCGCCTTCTACCATATGCGCGATGAGCGCGGCGTTCCCATGGGCTATGACCTTATTTGGCGCGGCTGCGAAATCACCACGGGTGCCGTCCGCGAGCACCGGTACGAAATTCTCAAAGCCCAGGCCGATGAAAAGGGACTCGGCAAGGATGTGGAGTTCTATCTGCAATTCTTCCGCTACGGTTGCCCGCCGCACGGCGGCTTCGGGCTGGGAATTGACCGCCTGACCATG
>CACWUV010000026.1 GCA_902764185.1 uncultured Eubacteriales bacterium | reverse complement strand
CCAGCAGCCAGGTGTAGAAGGGCTTGGACGGGTCCACAAAGGTCTCCATCACCGCCATCTGGGTGCCGCCGTGGGCCACGATAAACAGCTCGTCATCCCCTCGCTTCAAGGCCATGTCGATGAGTGAGGCAACCGCGGCGCAGGTCCGTTCTCCGAACTCCGCCTTGGTCTCCCCGTTAGGGCAGCGGTCCAGGCAGCCGGAGTCCACCCAGGCCCGATAGGCCGGATCGTTTTTCATCTGATCAGGGGACCGGCCCTCAAAGTCCCCGAAATTCATTGCTTTCAGGTCCTCCACCACCACCTGGCGGCAGTAGGGCAGGACGAGGGAGGCTGTCTCCCTGGCCCGTTTCAGCGGAGAGACATAAACCCAGCCGCCGGGGACAGTAAGGGACAGCGTGGTCAGCGCGCCGAAGCCCTGTGGGGTGCCGTAGCCCAGGGCTTTTTTCCCCTCGGCAGACAGAGGCTCGTCGATCCAGCCCTGGTAGGCGCCGGAGGCCTTCAGGGCGGTCTCGCCGTGGCGAATGAGATATACTTTCATAATAGTTCTCCTTTCAGAGCCCGGGGAATGCCGCAGAATACGCGGATAACTGCATCCGCCCGCTCTGCCAGCAGGCAGGCCAGCCGCCCCGCCGCCTCCCGGCGGGCCCTTTCCTCCGGGTCAATGGGAACGACGCCGCCCCCCACTTCGGTGGCTATAACCACCGGGCTGCGAGCCAGCTCGTCGGTCAGGGCCACCAGGTCCTCTGTCCCTGCGGCCAGGTCCTGGACGTCCCAGACGGCGTTGGCGCTGAGTTCCGCTTCCGTCCAGCCCAGGGCGGTTCGGACATAGTCCCGTTTGCCCGCAAACAGCGGGCCGGTGATAAAGATCATGTGAGAACACCTCCCAGCAGCGCGGCCAGTTCCAGGGCGGCCAGCATCCAAAGCTCGGCGGTTTGGAGGAACCAACCAGCCAGATCGCCGGACAGGCCGCCGAACTGGCGCCGGGCCATGGTCCGGTAATGGGCAAACACCAGCAGGGCGGCGACAGCGGCCAGCCAACCGGAGCCTCCCATTCCCAGCATGCCCATGGCAAGGATCAGGGCCGCAGAAAGAATGGTCAAGATCATCGTAACAGCTTGTTTGTCCGCCGCAGTGGCAAAGGTATGGGCCAGGCCGGTGCCCTTTGCCAGTGGGAATGCTGCCACCGCCAGCCCGGACAGGCTCCGGCTGAGGCAGAAGGACAACAGGATGACAACCGGCTGATAAACCGGCAAAGCGGACCAGAGGGCAAAGGTCCCCATGAAATACAAGCAGAGGTGGATCACCGCAAAGGCTCCCACATGGGGGTCTTTCAAGATCTCCTGCTTTTTGGCCGGATCGGCGTGGCTGGACAGTGCGTCCCAGGTGTCGCAGAAGCCGTCCAGGTGGATGCCGCCGGTGAGCAGGGCCGGGATGGCGCACAGCCCCGCCGCCCGAAGGATGGCCGGGACTGCCAAAAAGCCGCACAGGACTGTCCACCCCCAGCAGGCCAGGCCAATGACCGCTCCCACCAGGGGGAATGCGCAGAGGACGAAGCGCAGGGTGTCCTTCTCCCAGGGAAAGGCGGGCACGGGGATGGCGGAGAACATGGAGAAGGCGGCGGCGATGGTTTTCAGAACCTTCACGGCGCTGCCTCCTTCCACACGTCCGGCAGGCCGCAGACCACCTCCACCACCCGGTCCGCCCGGGCGGCCCCATAGCGGTAGGCGTCGTCGCTGAGGGTCAATTCCGCCCAGATCAATTGCCGGTCGCCGGCGAAGGCCAGGGCGGCGGTCTGAATGCCCGCCAGCTCCAGACCGTCCCAGGTCACCCGGGTGCGGATCAGGGGCGCGTCGTCGGCGTTGGAGGGCATGACGGCCTCCACATCGCTGTATGCGGGCTCGATTTCCTCCGTTTCCATCCGGGCGTCGGCCAGGGACAGGCTGCGGGGCGTCAGCCCCCGGCTGCCCAGGGCGTCCCCTTGAAAAAGGACCCCTTCCAGCAGCAGGCACAGGGCGCAGAGGAGGGCGGCGCCCAGGCAGAATCGTTTGGCTTCTTTGGTCATGTTCACTCTCCGAAAAGGGCATCCAGCAGGGCAAAGCGGTGTTCCAGATAGGGACGGATAAATTGCAGCTCGGCCTCCGGCTCCAGGGGATAGGTGATGCCGGTGGAGCTGTCCGTATAGGCGGGAAAGCGGGCCGCCTCCCGCGCCCAGGCATCCCCCAGGCGGGCATACCAGGCTTCAAACCGGGCCATGACGGCGTCGGGGGACAGGATTTCCCGGTTCTCATGCCACCGCTGCCGCAGCAGGGCCTGGAAGGTCTCCGACTGCATCAGCCCGTCCGGCAGCGGGCCGGAAAACCAGGCGTCGGGATCGGAGGGGCTGGCGTTGTACAGCCGCCCAAAGGCCGCGTCCAGATCCCAGGGCATGGGGAACAGCTTGTCCCCGTCCCAGCCCAGGTACAGGTTCTTTTTCATGTTGTCCGTGGCGCCGATGAGGTTGGCGTACAGGCAGTAATCGGCAAAGGCGGGCAGATCCAGCAGGGAAAGGGGATCGCCGGAAGCGAGAAAGCTTTGCAGCGGCGCCCAGTCCCCGTACTCCCTGCCCACATTATACCACGTTTCCTCCTCGGGCGCACCGGGGTTTTCACAAGAAAACAGATCCACGCCGTCCACCCGGGCGGCCAGCACCCGGTAGAGGGCCCCTTCCCGGGGCACGCCGGCGCTTTTGCGGTCCGGGCGTTCGGTGAGAAAATAGATGCCCTTGTAATAATCGCCAAAATACAGCTCGCAGGGAGCCGCGGCGGGAGCGGCGTGGCCCAGGGCCCGCCACAATTCCAGTCCCACGGCGTTCCGCAGGCGGCAGGGATCGCTGAGCGCCCCCAGGAGCACATAGTCGTCGTCCTCCCGGAGACCCAGCAGGGACAGCTTGCGCTGGCCGCCGCTTTCATCCTTTAAGTGCAGGGAATAATTGCGCTTACCCGTGAAGGTGACGGAGTAGCTGCCCCGGTATTTGACGGTGACGGGGGTGACAATATCTTCCAGGGTCAAGCGGCCCTTTTTCACCGCCACGTAGTCCAGCACAGGCGCCTCCAGGCGCACCGTGGGCAGCGCCTCTCCCCGCGCCAGCAGGGGCAGCAGAAGCAGGACCAGCAATAAGCACAGTCTTTTCATGTGGGGCGGCCTTTCTTGTCTAATTTTACAAATCCTTCCCAATCGTGGCAGGATATGCGGTTGACGGGATTCCATGGAAAATGGTATAATATACGCTGCGCAACCCTCTTTTAATTTTTTCCGACCGAAAACAAGGAGGAAACCGATGAAACGATTTGTCTTGGTGCTGATGATCCTCAGCGTGCTGCTGTGCGCGTCGGCTCTGGCCGAAACCGTGTACAAGCAGGGCGATAAGGGCGCCGAGGTGCTGGCCATCAAGGAGCGCATGCTCGAGCTTGGCTATTACACCGGCAACATCAGCCACAACGTCTTTAATGATACCATGACCGAGCGCGTAAAGCAACTGCAGAAGGCCAACGGCCTCAAGCAGACCGGCGCCGTAGACGAGGAGCTCTACGCGCTGATCTTCTCCGACAGCGTGATCATGAAGAACGGCAAGCCCTACAAGGAGCCCGAGACCGTGGCCGCGCCCACAGAGGCCCCCCAGGCCGGGCAGCCCGCCCAGACCCAGGAGACGCCCGCCGTGACCGCCCCGGCCAACAAGGTGCTCTACCGGGAGGGGGACAGCGGCAGCGACGTGCTGGCCATCAAGCAGCGCATGCTGGAGCTGGGCTACTATAACGGCAACATCTCCAACAACGCCTACAACAGCACCATGACTGAGCGCGTCAAGCAGCTGCAGGCCATCAACGGCCGGGAAGCCACCGGCGTCATCGATCAGGAAACCTACGACCTGATCTATTCCAACAGCGTCATGGGCCTCAACGGCCTGGCCGCCGGCACCATCAAGCAGGGCGACAGCGGCAGCCGCGTGCGCGCCATCCGCAACCGCATGTACGAGCTCAAGTATTTTGACGCCGCCGGCGGCAGCGAGTTCACCGCCGCCATGACCGAGCGGGTCAAGCTGCTGCAGAAGATGAACGGCTTTGCGGAGACCGGCGTGATCACCCCGGAGCTCTACGATTACATCATGAGCGACAAGTGCACCCAGTGCGGCGTGCACGTCAACCCCATGTATAACGCCATGATGCGCACCCTGTACAAGCTGGACGGCGAAAAGCTGTATCATGTGTCCTCCAGCGGCAACGTGGTCATCTTCATCGTGGACTATTTTGCCAACAACTGGCTCAGCAGCGTGGTGCAGAACTATCCCCGCATGCTGGACAATTTCCACGATTTCACCTATTACAGCAACTGCGATCCCCGCTATATCGGCACCTACCCCTCCATCACCCATATGCTGACGGGCCACGACTTTGACCCCAGCCTGCTGGTGGGCGAATTCTTTGAGCAGTCTTGGACCAGCGACAGCGCCAACTACATCTACGATACCATCCACAGCCTGGGCTACGAATTCCGCTACTATTATTACACCTCCATCTCCGATGGCGCCATGTCCTGGGCCGTGGGCAAGCTGGACAACCTGGTGGATATGACCGCGAATCCGGAGCATGAGGTGACGCCCATCTACTCCTTCACCGATTTCTACGACAACCTCAAGGCCCAGGGCCTCACCGTGGACCAGACGGACAAGAAATACATCCAGATGATCCATCTGCGCGGCGCGCACGCGCCCTACTCCGCCGATGCCAACGGCAACTACAACACCAGCGTGGGCCGCAACGAGAACATCGCCGGCTACATGCGCATGGTGGATGATTACATCCAGCGCATGAAGGAGCTGGGCCTGTATGACGACGCCACCATCATCATCACCGCCGATCACGGCGACAAGGGCAGCAACATGCAGGTGGTGTACTGGATCAAGCAGGCAAACGAGCGCCACGACAGCATCATCACCACCGACGCGCCCATTTCCCACGACGATTTCCCGGGCACCATCCTCAGCATCATCGGCGCGGATTATCCCTACGGCGACAGCATCTTTGACTGGCAGGCCGGGGAAACCCGCCGCCGCACCTGCAGCGTGGTGGACCGCGACACCACCCGGTTCCCCCTGGTCTCCTCCTACAGCGACCTGGAGCTGGGCGCCCACAACATGTGGAAGACCTACACCTACACCGGCAACGGCCAGGAGCTGATGCGCCAGCAGAAGCGCGGCAGCTACACCTATGAATTCCTGGCGCAGTCCTTCAACTAACGCAAAAAACGGCTTGCAAAGCGCACGGAAGGCGAAAAATGCCCTCCGTGCGCTTCGCCGCGAAAGGATGAAAACGGATGAACACCCTCATCTCCCTGCTGGGCGCGCCCCTGGGCCACGTGATGCGCTGGTGTTACGGGCTTCTGGGCAGCTACGGCCCCGCGATCCTGCTCTTTACCCTGATCACCAAGGTGATCCTTTTGCCCATCGGCGTCTGGGTGCACAAAAACTCCATCAAGGTGGTGCGCATCCAGCCCGAGCTCAACCGGGTAAAGGCCAGGTTTTTTGGGGATCGGGACGCCATCGCCGAGGAGCAGAGCAGGCTGTATAAGCGGGAGGGCTATCATCCCCTGGTGAGCCTGATCCCCCTGTTCATCCAGATCGTGCTGCTGATGGGCCTGGTGCAGGTGATCTATCATCCCTTCGACCACCTGCTGCATTTGCCCGCCGAGACCAGCCGGGCGCTGGTGGATCTGACCTGCCGCCTGACCGGCGCCAACCCGGAAAGCGGCTCCATCCAGCTGCGGGCGGTGAGCGCGGTGCACAGCGGCCTGTACGCCGCGGACTTTGCCGCCCTGAACATGCCAGAGGCCCTGCGCCAGGTGGAAGAACTCAAAACCACCTTCCTGGGCATCGACCTGGGCGCCGTGCCCGCCTCCGCCGGCGGCATCCTGTGGCTCATGCCCCTGCTGGCCGGGTGCAGCGCATACCTGCTGTGCGTGGCCCAGAACCGCAGCAATGTGCTGCAAAGCGAGCAGGGCAAGCTGAACAAATACGGCACCATGGCCCTCAGCGTGGGCATCAGCCTGTATCTGGGCGCTTTCGTGCCCGCGGGCGTGGCGGTGTACTGGATCGCCAGCAACCTGCTGGCCATTTTGCAGCTCTACATTCTCAACCGCGTCATCAATCCCCGCAAATACGTGGATTACGAGGCGCTGGAGGAGAGCAAAAGGCAATTGGCACAGCTGCAAAGCGTGGGCGGCACCCGCACCAAGGAGGAAAAGGCCCGGGAAAAGGCGGACTACAAGCGCTTTTTCTCCATCGCCAACAAGCATCTGGTTTTTTACAGCGAGGGAAGCGGGTTCTACAAATACTTTGAAAAGGTCATCAACGAGCTGCTGCGCCGCAGCAACGTGGTGATCCACTATATCACCAGCGATCCGAAGGATCAGATCTTTGAGATCGCAAAGACCAACGAGCGCATCCAGCCTTATTACATCGGCGACAAGAAGCTGATCACCCTGTTCATGAAGATGGACGCCGACGTGGTGGTCATGACCATGAGCGACCTGGAAAATTACCACTACAAGCGCAGCTACGTCCGCAAGGACATCACCTACATCTACATGTTCCATTACCCGCTGTCCACTCATATGGTGCTGCACACCGGGGCCCTGGACCACTACGACGAGATATTGTGCGTGGGGGATTTCCAGTTTGAGGAGATCCGCGCCCGGGAGAAGCGGGACGGCCTGCCGGAGAAAAAGCTGGTGGCCTGCGGTTACGGACAGCTGGAAAGCCTCTACGACGCCTATCAGCGGATGGACCATACGCCCCGGCAAAAGCCCCAGATCCTCATCGCCCCTTCCTGGCAGCCCGATAATATACTGGACACATGCATCGATGATATGTTAAACTGTATATTGGGAAAGGGCTACAGCGTCATCGTGCGGCCCCATCCCGAGTACAAAAAGCGCTACCGCGCCCGCTGGGACGCCCTCACCGCCCGCTGGCAGGATTACAAGGGCGGCGACCTTACCTTCGAGGGGGATTTCAGCGGCAACGAGAGCATCTACGGCTCCGACGCGGTGATCACCGACTGGTCCGGCACAGCCTACGAATTCGCCTTCGTCACCCTGCGGCCCTGCGTGTTCATCAACACCCCGCCCAAGATCAACAACACCGATTATGACAAGCTGGGGGTGGAGCCGCTGGAACTGTCCCTGCGCTCCCGGGTGGGCGTCAGCGTGGACATGGACAAGGTGGATACGCTGAATGACACCCTGCGGCAGGTATTGGGGGATCGGGAACGCTACCAGCAGGAGATCCTGGCCCTGCGCGAAAAATACATCGCCAACTTTGGCGCCTCCGGCAAAGCCGGCTACCGCGCCATTATGGACGCCGTAAAATCCTACGGCGGCAATAAACAAAAGGAGCAATCTACCAATGAAAAAGAGTGAGCGCGTTTTCCTGATCCTCATGCTGGTGCTGTCCCTGAACATCACGTTCATGGCCCCTGCCTTCGCCTATATCGATCCCTCCGTCACCACCTATGCCATTCAGGCCATCGTGGGCGTGGCGGTGGCCGTGGGCGCGGTGGCCGCCATCTGGTGGCGCAAGGCCAAGAAGAAGGTGGCCGACAAGCTGGGAATCGACGAGAACGCCAAGAAATCCACCGAGGCCGACGTGGTGGAGGACGACGAGGACGACGATTAATTAATGCTAATAATGAATAATGAACAATGAATAAGTTCACTTGAGCCGTGCTATGCGCACTTTCTCAATTGCCAGTTATTAATTATTCATTATTCATTCTTCCTGTAAATAGGAGCTTGAAGAATGGAATTCATCAAAAAACTGCTGACCCCCAGCCCCGAAAAGCTGCTGAAGCCCCTGTATAAGCTGGCGGACGCCATCGACGCGCTGGAGCCGGAATATGAAAAGCTCACCGACGCCCAGCTGCGGGAAAAGACCGAGGAGCTGCGCAGCCGCGCCCAGAGCGGCGCCAGCCTGGACGACCTGCTGGTGGAGGCCTTCGCCGTGGTGCGCGAAGGCAGCAAGCGCGTGCTGGGCCTGCGCCCCTTCAAGGTGCAGATGATCGGCGGCATCGTGCTGCATCAGGGCCGCATCGCCGAAATGAAGACCGGCGAGGGCAAAACCCTGACCGCCGCCATGCCCGCCTACCTCAACGCCCTGTCCGGCAAAGGCGTGCACATCGTTACCGTCAACGACTACCTGGCCCAGTTCCAGGGGGAGGAGATGGGCAAGCTGTACCGCTTCCTGGGCATGAGCGTGGGCATCATCCTCACCGGCATGACCCCCGAGCAGCGCCAGGCGGCCTATAACTGCGACATCACCTACGCCACCAACAACGAATTGGGCTTTGATTACCTGCGCGACAACATGGTGGTCTACAAGGCCAACATGGTGCAGCGGGGCCACCACTTCGCCATCGTGGACGAGGTGGACTCCATTTTGATCGACGAAGCCCGCACCCCCCTGATCATCAGCGGCCAGGGCGAAAAATCCACCGATCTTTACGAGCGGGCGGACCGCTTCGTGTGCCGGCTGGAGAAGGGCGAAAAGATCGAGGATCCCGACACCGCGGGCCAGTCCGCCACCGTCAAGCGCCTCATGGGCAGCGAAGCCCAGTACACGGGCGATTACTGGGTGGATGAAAAGGACAAGTCCGCCCAGCTCACCGAGCAGGGCGTCGCCAAGGCGGAAAAGTTCTTCGGCATCGAAAACCTGTCCGATCCCGAGAACAACGAGCTCTACCACCACATCATCCAGGCGCTCAAGGCCAACGCCATCATGAAGCGGGACGTGGACTATGTGGTGCAGGACAACCAGGTCATGATCGTGGACGAGTTCACCGGCCGCATCATGGTGGGCCGCCGCTTCTCCGACGGTCTCCATCAGGCGCTGGAAGCCAAGGAGCATGTGAAGGTGGAGCGCGAAAGCCGCACCCTGGCCACCATCACCTATCAGAATTTCTTCCGCATGTATGACAAGCTGTCCGGCATGACGGGCACCGCCAAGACCGAGGAAGCCGAGTTCCAGGGCATCTACCGCCTGGACGTGGTGGTGATCCCCACCAACAAGCCCATGATCCGCAAGGACATGAACGACATGATCTATACCACCAAGAAGGGCAAATACAACGCCGTGGTGGAGGAGATCATCCGCCGTCACGCCACGGGCCAACCCGTGCTGGTGGGTACCATTTCCGTTGAAGTCAGCGAATTGCTCAGCCACATGCTGGAGATGCGGGGCGTGGAGCACGAGGTGCTCAACGCCAAGCACCATGCCCGCGAAGCTGCAATAGTGGCCCAGGCCGGCCATTACGGCGCCGTCACCATCGCCACCAACATGGCGGGCCGCGGCACCGACATCCTGCTGGGCGGCAACCCGGACTTCATGGCCCGGCGCACCATGCGCCAGGAGGAATACAGCGAGGACATCATCGAATTGGCCACCGGCCACAACGAGGACGTGGACGAGGAGGTCCTGGCTGCCCGCAGGCATTATAACGAATTGCGCAACGAATACAAAAAGCAGACCGACGCCGAGCACGAGCGCGTGGTGGCGGCGGGCGGTCTGCACATCCTGGGCACCGAGCGCCACGAGAGCCGCCGCATCGACAACCAGCTGCGCGGCCGCGCCGGACGCCAGGGCGATCCCGGCAGCAGCCAGTTCTTTATCTCCATGGAGGACGACCTGCTGCGGGTCTTCGGCGGCGAGCGCATGAAGATGCTCACCAGCCGTCTGGGCATGGACGAAAATACGCCCCTGGACGCCAACATGCTGACCAAGCAGATCGAAAACGCTCAGAAGCGCATGGAGAGCCGCAACTACGAGATCCGCAAGCACGTGCTGCAATACGACGACGTGATGAACCAGCAGCGAGAGCTGATCTATAAGCAGAGAAAGCAGGTGCTGGAGGGCGAGAACGTCCACGACAACATCGTCACCATGATCGACGATCTGCTGTCCGCCGCCATCGCCCACGACTGCGCCGATCAGAATCCCGCCAACTGGCAGCTGGATCAATTGGCCGATTATCTGAACCGCCTGTGCGTGCCCGCCAACGCCATATTGGATCACCAGGACGAGCTGCGCGCCATGAAGAAGGAGGACCTGCAGGCTCATTTGAAGGCCGTGGCCCTGGACCTTTACGACAAGCGCGAAAAGCAGCTGACCGCCTACGGCCACGACATGCGGGAGCTGGAGCGGGCCTTCCTGCTGCACAGCGTGGATCGCCGCTGGATGGATCACATCGACGCCATGGATCAGCTGCGGGACGGCATTGGCCTGCGCGCCTACGCCCAGCGCGACCCCATCAACGAGTACAAGATGGAGTCCTACGACATGTTTGAGGACATGGTGCGCCTGATCCGCGAGGATACCGTGCGGCTGGTCTTCCTGGCCCAGATCGCCGACCGCAACGCCGCGCCCCAGCGCCGGACGGTGGCCACCATCACCGGCACCAACGACGTGAAGAACAATTCCGCCCACGAGAAGGCCGCCGCGGCCAGCCGCCAGAGCGGCGCGGGGCCCATCCGCGTGGACAAAAAGCCCGGCCGCAACGATCCCTGCCCCTGCGGCAGCGGCCTCAAATACAAGAATTGCCACGGGCGGAACGCGCAGTAAAACAATACCCAACGGGAGTTGATAGAATATGATCCTTGAATTTGAAAAGTTCCGCACCGACGTGGAGGACTTGCGCAAACGCCTCAAGGACGTGGGCGAGGGCTTGCACATCGACCACATGAACGAGGAACTGGAGGAGCTGCGGGAGGAGCAGAACGCCGAGGGCTTCTGGGACAACCTGGACCGCAGCACCCACGTGACCCGCAAGATCAAGCAGCTGGAGGACAAGATCGCCCATTTTGAGGGCCTGGGAAGCCAGTGCGACGACATCGAGGTCATGATGGAATTGGCCGAGGAAGAGGACGATGGCAGCATGGTGGCCGAGGTCAGCGACATGCTGGACAAGCTGCGTGTGGACACCGAGGCCCTGGAGCTGGAAACCCTGATGCGCGGTCCCTATGATGACCGGGACGCCGTGCTTTCCCTGCACGCGGGCGCGGGCGGCACCGAGGCCCAGGACTGGACCAGCATGCTCTACCGCATGTACACCCGCTATTGCGAGCACATGGGCTTTCAGGTGAAGCTGCTTGACATCCTGGACGGCGACGAAGCGGGCCTGAAATCCGTCACCTTCGAGGTGAGCGGCGACCATGTGTACGGCTTCCTGCGGGGTGAAAAGGGCGTGCACCGCCTGGTGCGCATCAGCCCCTTTGACGCTAACGCCCGCCGCCATACCAGCTTTGCCAGCCTGGACGTGGCGCCGCTGCTGGAGGAGGACGACGGCGAGATCGAAGTGGATATGAAGTATGTCCGCGTGGACACCTACCACTCCTCCGGCGCGGGCGGCCAGAACGTCAACAAGACCTCCTCCGCCGTGCGCATGACCTATGTGAAGGACGACGTGACCATCGTGGTGGCCTGCCAGACCGAGCGCGACCAGGTGCAAAACCGCGCCACGTGCTTAAAGATGCTGAAATCCAAATTGCTTGAGATCCGCGAGCGCGAGCGCGAGCAGCAGATGGCCGACATCAAGGGCGAAATGAAGAAGATCGAATGGGGCAGCCAGATCCGCTCCTATGTCTTCCAGCCCTACACCATGGTGAAGGATCACCGCACCGGCTATGAGACCGGCGCCATCGACGACGTGATGAACGGCGCGCTGGACGGCTTCACCGTGGCCTACCTGAAAATGCAGTAATGCGCCGCGCGGTTTACGCGCTCTCGACGGCTCTGTGCCTGGTGCTGTGGCTGGTGCTTGTCACCTGCGCTGCGGTCACGCGCATGGGCCGGGACGGGCAGCTGTACGCCCGCTGCTTCCACGCCTTCGCGGATACCGCCCGCCTGGGGGTGCCCGAGAGCGCCTATGATGAAATCGCCATGTCCTTGCAGGAATACTTTTCCGGCGGGGATGTGGCCTTTCCCGTTTTCAATGCGCGGGAAATGACCCATCTGTCGGATATCCGGGACCTGTTTCGTCTGTTTGACCGCGCCTGGCTGCTGCTTATGCCGCTGGCTCCGCTGGTCTGCTGGCTGATCAAAAGGCCGGACGTCCGGGGCTTCTGGCTGGGGCTGGGCTTGTCCACGCTGCTGCTGGGCGCGCTGGCGGCGTATATTGCCCTGGATTTCGAAAGCGCCTTCATCCTGATGCACCGACTGCTTTTTACCAACGACCTGTGGCTGCTGAACCCGAACACCGATGTACTGATCTGCCTGATGCCGGAACCCATGTTTACCTTTCTGGCCGGGCGGCTGGCGCTGATCGTGCTGCCTTTGTGGCTGCTGCCGCCCACGGCGGCGGCCGCGGCGGGGATCCTCCGCGCCGGAGCCCGGCGGGAAAAATGACCGACCAGGAAAGCAAGGTGAGAAAAATGAAATGGCACATTGTCGCTGATTCCAGCTGTGATCTGTTCTCCCTGCCGGAAGCGGACGAGAACATCGACTTTGCCACCGTTCCATTTACCATCCGTGTGGGAAAAACCGAGTACACGGACGACGAAACGATTTCGGTGGAGGACATGCTGACCGCCAACGAGCGGCACAGCGAGGCCGCACAGACCGCGTGCCCCGCGCCGCAGCTGTGGGCCGACCGCTTTTCCGCCCCCGGCCCCGTGCTGGCCTTCACCATCTCCAGCAGCCTTTCGGGCAGCTATAACAGCGCCTGCACCGCCCGGGACATGGTGGTGGAGGCGGAGCCGGACAAGGAGATCGCCATCATCGACACCAAATCCACCGGCCCGGAAACCGTGCTGCTGATCCGCGCGGCCTGCCAGCTGATCCGCCAGGGAAAGGCGCTGGGGGACATCGCCCGGGAGCTTCGCGCGCTGGCGGCCAAGACGCACATCGCCTTTGCCCTTTCTTCCTACCACAACCTCATCAAATCGGGCCGGGTCAACCGCCTGATCGGCCTCATTGCCGGGCATCTGGGCTTCTGGGGCATCGGCGTGGGGGATGACAACGGCGAAATCGCCATCCGCGGCAAGGCCCGCGGCCAGCGGGGCATGGTACGCTTCCTGGCGGAGGAGATCAAAAAGACCGGCCTGGCAAGCGCCCGGCTGGTGATCAGCCACTGCCAGAACGAGGAATGCGCCCAGATGCTCAAGGAGCAGCTTTGCGCCATGTTTCAGCAGATCGTGGTGGACATCATTCCCACCCGCGGGCTGGACAGCTTTTACGCGGAGCGCCACGGGCTGATCATTGCCTATTGATTCTTCCGGATACAATCGCTGCGAGGAGCAACCATGAGCTATACCGACATCTGCCGTGAAAAGGCGGAAAAACTCAAAAACCAGCCCACCGTCAATATTCTGGCCATCGAAAGCAGCTGTGACGAGACGGCGGCGGCGGTGGTGCAAAACGGCCGGGTGATATTGTCGAACGCCGTCTTTTCCCAGATCCCGCTGCACGCCATCTACGGCGGCGTGGTGCCGGAGATCGCCAGCCGCGCCCACGTGGACGCGGTGGACCGCATGGTGGATCACGCCTTGCAGGAGGCGGGCCTGAATTTTGACGGCATCGACGCCATTGGCGTCACCTACGGCCCCGGCCTGGTGGGGGCGCTGCTCACCGGCGTCAGCTGCGCCAAGGCGCTGGCCTGGGCGCTGGACAAGCCTCTGATCCCGGTCAACCACATCGAAGGCCACATCTGCGCCAATTATTTGACCCATCCGGATTTGGAGCCGCCCTTCATCTGCCTGGTGGCCAGCGGCGGCCACAGCCACATCCTGATGGTGGAGGATTACGGGGCATACAGGCTCCTGGGCTGCACCCAGGACGACGCGGCGGGGGAGGCCTTTGACAAGGCGGCCCGGGTGCTGCACCTGCCCTATCCCGGCGGCCCGCTGCTGGACAAGCTGGCGCAAAACGGCGATCCGGGCGCGCTCAAGCTGCCCAAGGCACACACGCCTGGAGCGTACGATTTCAGCTTTTCCGGCCTCAAAACGGCCTTTATCAACGCCAACCACACCCTGGAGCAGCGGGGTATCCAGATGAAGCCTGAGGATCTGGCGGCCTCCTTCCAGCATGCGGTGGTGGAAGCGCTGCTGACCAAAACCATGCAGGCGGCCCTGGATCATCACGTCAAGTCCCTGGCCCTGGCCGGCGGCGTATCCGCCAACAGCGGCCTGCGGGCGGCCTTTGAAAGCGCCTGCCAGAAGGCCGGGATCAAGCTCTATATGCCCAAGCTCAACCTCTGCGGCGACAACGCCGCCATGATCGGCAGCGCGGCCTATTACCGCCTGCTGCGGGGCGAAACGGGCGACATGCGGCTCAATGCCAAACCGGCTTTGCGGCTGGTGTAAGGAGAAGGATTATGGACTGGATCGAAATCACCATTTCCACAAACACCGAGGGCGCGGACATCGTCAGCGAAGCCCTGCTGCGCCAAGGCGCGGTGGGCACCCAGATCATCGACCGGGCGGACGTGCCCGATCCCAGCAAGCCGAACGGCTTCTGGGAGCTGATTGACCCCAAGATGATTGACGAAATGCCCGAGGACGTGCAGGTGAAGGCCTGGTTTGAGAGCGTGGAGGCCCTGCGCGGGCTGGAAAACTGCCTGAAGGCCCTGCCCGGCTTGACCGGCATGGATCTGGGCACCCTGGCCGTCAGCCAGCAGGGAGTGCAGGAGCAGGATTGGTCCGAGTGCTGGAAGCAGTATTATAAGCCCTTCCGGGCGGGAAAGCATCTGGTGATCAAGCCCAGCTGGGAAAACTGGGACGCCGTGCCGGGAGACCTGATCATCGAGCTGGACCCTGGCATGGCCTTCGGCACCGGCACCCACGAGACCACCGCCATGTGCGTGGAGATGATCGAAAAGCACTACCACGGCGGGAAGGTGCTGGACGTGGGCACGGGCAGCGGCATATTGGCCATCGCGGCGGCCCGCCTGGGCGCGGACAGCGTGCTGGGCGTGGACATCGACCCCATGGCCGTGCGCGTGGCCCAGGAGAACGTGGAAAAGAACGGTCTGGCAAAGGAGATCGTCATCCGCCAGGGTGATCTGGTGGCGGGCCTGGACGGCGTGCGGTGCGAGTTCGCCGTGGCCAACATCCTGGCCGATGTCATCGCGCTGCTGGCCGCGCCGCTGAAGGCGCATTTAACGGAAAATGCCACCTTCGTGTGCAGCGGCATCCTTAAGGAGCGGGAGCAGGACGTGGTGGACGTGCTGACCCGCAACGGCTATCAGCTCTTTGACCGCATGCAGAAGGGGGACTGGGTGGCGCTGGCTGCCCACCTGGAGTGAACCATGCATCGCTTTTTTGCGGATGAACGGGGCATCGCGGAGGGTTTGGCCCATCTGGAGGCTGAGGACGCGAATCACGCCCTGCGGGTGCTGCGGCTGGAGACGGGGGACAAGGTGCACCTGTTCAGCGGCGGCGAAGCCTATCTGGCGGAGATCGCGGACATCCGGGACGGCGTGACCGTGCGGGTGTTGGAGCAGGTACAGAGCCCCGAGGCCAGCCTGCGGGTGACCCTCTATCAGGGGGTGCCCAAGGGCGAAAAGATGGAGTATATCGTGCAGAAATGCACCGAGGCCGGGGTGCAGCGCATCGTGCCGGTGAACATGCCCCGCTGCGTGGCCCGGCTGGAGGGCAAGGCGGACAAAAAGCTGATCCGCTGGAACCGCATCGCCCGGGAGGCTGCCAAGCAGGCCTTCCGTCCCGTGACGCCGGAGGTGGCGGGGCCCGTCTCCATGAAGGAGCTGGCGGCTGCGCTGCCCCGGCATCAGCTGGCCCTGGTGCCCTGGGAGGACGCCCGGGACGGGGCGCTGCGGCAGATGATCACCCCGGATGTCACCGATCTGGCCATCGTCATCGGTCCCGAGGGCGGCATGAGCCCGGAGGACGTGGCGCCGCTGCTGGAGGCGGGTGCCAAGGCCGTGACCCTGGGCCCGCGCATTTTCCGCACGGAAACGGCGGGGCTGGCGGCCATCGTGGCGGCCATGGCGTTTTCTCATAATCTGGAATGATCTAACGAAAAGCAGAAGGAAACGGTACTTTCTTTGAGTCAAAGAAAGTACCAAAGAAACCTGCGTTATGCCGTGTGTCATTACTTTCGGGCAGGGCTGCGAAGCAGCCCTGGCTGTGCGCAAAGCGCACAGCGAAAAGCTGCTGGACAGACCGAAAAATAAGTAAACTTATTTTTCGGATGGCCATCAGCTTTTCCAAAGCCCGAAAGTTTGCTTGACGGCGCTTGTGTAACTGGCGGAAGCAAGCTTGTTTATGAAGACAAGCCGGTTCGCCCGGTGCTTCTTTGCAGCTTTCTTCTCAGAAGAAAGCGCGGAATCCTCTTTTACAGGTAATGAAAATGAAGGTCGCTTTTCACACCTTGGGCTGCAAGGTCAACCAATACGACAGCCAGGCCATGCTGGAGCTGTTTGAGCGTGCCGGATACCAGGCGGGCAGCTTTGACGAGCCCTGCGACGTGTATGTGATCAACACCTGCACGGTGACGGGCACCGGCGATAAAAAGAGCCTGCAGGCCGTGCGCCGGGCCCGGCGGCTGAACCCCGCGGCCCAGATCGTGGTGTGCGGCTGCCTGGCCCAGCGGGACGGCGAAAAGCTGCTGGCCGAGACTGGCGCGCGGCTGATCTTGGGCACCGCCCGGCGGCAGGAGGTGGTGACGCTGCTGGAGGAGGCCGTGCGCCGGGACACCGCCATCTGCGCGGTGACGGATGTGCGCCGCGCCAGCTTTGAGCCGCTGCTCATCACCCGCCACGAGGGACGCACCCGGGCCACCCTGAAAATTCAGGAGGGCTGCGACCGTTTTTGCACCTACTGCATCATTCCCTACGTCCGGGGCGGCATCCGCACCCGGCCGGTGGCGGACGTGGCGGCCGAGGCCGCGCGGCTGGCGGAGGCGGGCTATCGGGAGATTGTGCTGACGGGCATCCACCTGACCAGCTATGGCCGGGATCTGCGGGACGGCACCACGCTGCTGGATGTCATCGCCGCCGTCCATGCCATTGACGGCGTGGAGCGCATCCGCCTGGGCAGTTTGGAGCCGGTGATCGCCACGGCGGAATTTGCCAAAGCCCTGGGCGGTCTGCCCAAGGTGTGCCCGCAGTTCCATCTGGCGCTGCAAAGCGGCTGCGACACCGTGCTTCAGCGCATGCGCCGCCGCTATGACACCGCCGCCTTTCGCCAGAGCGCGCAAGCCCTGCGGGCGGTATTCCCGGATTGCGCACTGACCACCGACGTCATGAGCGGCTTTCCCGGCGAGACCGAGGCGGAGCACCGGCAGTCCCTGGCCTTCTGCGAGGAGATGGCCTTCAGCCGCATGCACGTGTTTCCCTACAGCGAGCGGGAAGGCACGCCGGCGGCTGCCATGGCGGGGGCTGTGCCCCGGCCTGTGCGGGAGGACCGCGCCCGGGAGCTCATCGCCCTGGGCCGCCGCATGGCGGAGGCTTACGGCCAGAGCCAGGTGGGAACGGTGCGCCGGGTGCTGTTTGAAACCTGCGAGGAGAGCAAAAGCGTGGGCTACACGCCCGAGTATATGCGCTGCGAGGCCGAAGGGGTGCTGTGCGGCGAAACCCGGGACGTGCGCTTGACGAATTTTGAGAAGGATTCCTTCACCGGAAAAATAATTTTGTAAAAAGTGAAACAAAATGGCTCCCTGTTACGTCTATATACTGAAAGGAAGTTTTGAACATGGCAGACTGCATCTTCTGCGCCATCGCAAAGGGCGAAATTCCCAGCACCAAGGTTTATGAGGATCAGCATGTGCTGGCCTTCCGGGACATCAATCCCATGGCCCCCAAGCATGTGGTGATCATCCCCAAACGCCACGTTTCCGGCCTGAACGAATGGGACGGCCTGACGTCCGAGGAGCAGCTGGCTCTGCTGCACGCCTGCACCGCGGTGGCGAAAGCGGAGGGAATCACTGAGTCCGGTTACCGTGTGGTCAGCAATTGCGGGCCCGATGCGGGACAGACCGTGCCGCACCTGCATTTCCACGTGCTGGGCGGCGGCAAGCTGAGCGTCAGCCTGGCGTGACAGATGTGACAGAAATGTTAAAACATGAATTAACCAGTTGACGTTTTGCCTGTTAAGCTGTATAATACACACACGGTCGCCATCCGCCGTTTTTACGGCGTGTGCCAAGGCGAGATAGGCGAAGGGAGGGAAAACAAGTGTCTGAAGTACGTGTCAAGGAAAACGAATCTTTGGAAAGCGCTCTGAAGCGTTTCAAGCGTCAGTGCGCCCGTGCCGGCGTTATGGCCGAGGTTCGTAAGCGTGAGCATTATGAAAAGCCCAGCGTCAAGCGCAAGAAGAAGGCGGAAGCCGCACGCAAGCGTCGTTACTGAGCTTCAGTAAGCAATAACGTGGATACAAAAGCAGCGAGTCGATCAGATGACCGGCTCGCTGCTTTTGTGTGGGGGAAAGGCGGAGGGAAAACAGAAATTTCACGGGGAGAACGATGGGGCTTTGCCCCATACCCCACCGGGGTGCAAGTTGCACCCCGGACCCCGCCAATGGCGGATGTTGCACGACTTCGACAACAAGCA
>CACWUV010000025.1 GCA_902764185.1 uncultured Eubacteriales bacterium | reverse complement strand
GGAAGTTGCTTGTTGTCGAAGTCGTGCAACATCCGCCATTGGCGGGGTCCGGGGTGCAACTTGCACCCCGGTGGGGTATGGGGCAAAGCCCCAACGTAAAGCCCCAACGTAACCCTATCCCCGTCAAATTTCTGTTTATCGCGCAGTCCTACGCATTCAAGACCCTCAGCATCCATCGGAACCCCGCCGCCATGCGGGCCTCCGGCTCCTGAAAGTGCCCGCCGGGATGCCAGCGGAATTCTGTTTGCAGGCCCTGCGCCTGGGCCAGAGCAAATTGCTTTTCCGTGCATGCGCCCACCTGGGCCATCTGCGGATTGCGGGCTTTCGGCTCCTTTTCGCCCAGACTCAGATACAGGGCGCTCCTTGACGGGACGCTTTTTGACTTGGCGTAATCCATCCAGCCGGGGAACCACAGGGAGCCGGAGCAGCTGGCCGCGCCGGTGAAAAGCCCGGTTTCATAGAAGGCCCACAGGCTGAACAGCCCCGCCAGGGAATAGCCGCCGATGCAGCGGCGCTCCACGGCGGGATCAATGTTTTCTTTGAGCCAGGCCAGGGTTTTGCCCGCCTCGCCCGCGAAAGCCTGATCCCGGAACACCGGCGGCGCAGGCCAGGGAGACAGATCCCGGTTCCAGTCCTCCACCTGGAAGGCCAGCAGGCGGAAGGCCGTGTCCGTGCTCTGGGTCAGCAGCGCGAATACCCGCTCCGCTTCGCCGTGATCGGCGCAGAAATACAGGTCGGGACCGGCTGCGCCGTGGGAAAAGATGGTCATGGTGGGCATTTTTATCCCTCCTGCAGAGTTACCAGCTTGCCGCCCAGCAGCGCCACGTCCTGGGCATCGTGGGTCACCACCAGGGCGGCGCGGCCCTGGGCGCTCTGTCGCACGGCGGCGATGGCCAGGCGGCGGGTGTCCTCGTCCAGCCCTTGAAAGGGCTCGTCCAGCACCAGCAGCGGCGCGGGGTACAGGAGCGCTCTTGCCAGGGCGGCCCGGCGCTTCATGCCGCCGGACAGGGTGGAGACCGTCAGCCGCAGGCTGCCCGGCATGCCCAAGGCAGCCAGGCAGGCTTCGGCTTTGACCGCGTCATACGCCCGGCCCAGGGCCAGCCTGAGGTTCATGCCCACGGTGAGGCTTTCCAT
Organism: uncultured Eubacteriales bacterium; assembly: GCA_902764185.1. Classification (GTDB taxonomy): domain Bacteria; phylum Bacillota; class Clostridia; order Christensenellales; family Aristaeellaceae; genus SFMI01. The sequence continues at coordinate 17,572 of CACWUV010000025.1, read as the reverse complement.
CAGCCGGTCCTCCTGGAACAGCACGGCTACGCGGTCCGGCTTTCCTGTGATCTCGCCCGCGTCCGGCGTCTCCAGCCCCAGCAGGATGCGCAGCAGGGTGGTTTTGCCCCGGCCGGAAGGGGCCATCAGGCAGGTGATGCCGTCTGTCAGCGTCAGGCTGAAATCCGTCAATACCGCTTTGCCGTCAAAGGCTTTGGCGATGTGCTTCATCTCGATCATAGGCGCTCCAGGCGCGCATACGCGCCCTTCATCAGGGCCATCAGCCCCTTTTCGATCAGCATGCTGATCAGCAGGATGGCCAGCGTCCAGGCGTATAATTCGCTGGTGTCCAGGTAAACCTTGGCCTGGTACAGCCGCTCGCCCACCGAACCCATGGGGATGCCGATGACCTCGGCGGCGATGCCGCTTTTCCAGCTCATGCCCAGGGCCAGGGACACCGCGGACAGCAGGGCGGGCTTGAGCTGGGGGAGCTCGATACAGATCAGCCGCCGCAGCCGCGATACATGGTACATCCGCGCCATCTCGTCCAGCTGGCGGCTTTTGCTTTTGAGCCCTTCCAGCAGGTTGCCGTACACGATGGGCAGCACCATGAGGAAGGAAATGAAGCTGTTCAGCTTCCGGGAGGTCAAAAACACCAGGGCCAATATGATAAAGCTGGCCACGGGCACGGATTTGACCGTCAGCATCAGCGGGCGGATAAGGTATTCGACAGGCCGCCAGCGGGCCGCCAGCACCGCCAGCAGCGCGCCCAGGGCAAAGCCCGTCAGGAAGCCCAGAGCGATGCGGGACAGGCTGTAGCCCAGCGCGCCATAGGTGGAGGCTTGGCCCAGCAACGCAAAAAGCCGCCGCAGCACCCGCACAGGCGAGGACAGCAGCAGCGGCTGGCGCAGCAGCGCCGCCGCAGCCTGCCAGACCAGAAGCCAGAACAGGACGGCGGCGACGCGCCACAGGTTTTCTTTTGTAAAAGCCTTATTGTTCATTCACCCAATAGAAATCCTCGCCGGGCAGCGCGCCGCCCACGGCAGCAGGATTCAGATCGTAGAGGGTCTGCAGATAGCCAGGCAGAATGGCCGCGGCGTCCTCGCCGGCAATGCATACGATGTTGCAGGCGGGCAGGACTTTCTGGGCAATGGGCGCTTTGACGCTGATGTACTTTTCCACCAGCTGCGCGGCCTCGGCCACGTTTTCATTGGCGTAGGCGGCAGATTCCGCAAACTGCGAAAGGAATTCGGCCACCTTATCGGGGTGCTCCTGGGCAAATTCCTTGCGCACGATGATGCCCGCGGTGATCAGGCGGCTGCCGTTGTCCAGCTTGTCCCATTCCTCGGTGAGGTTCAGGGCCACGCGCAGGCCCTCCACCTGAGCCCCCGCCACGGTGACATAGGGCTGGGGCAGCATGGCCACGGCGTTCTCGCTCTGGGCCATCAGCGCCACCACCTCGGTGGGCTCGCTCTTCCATTCCATGGTGACGTCGCTGGCGATGTCCATGCCGTGCTGGGCCAGCAGATAGGTGAGGGCGTACTCGGGCGTGCTGCCCTTGCCGGTGGCGTAAATGGTCTTGCCCTTCAGGTCTTCCAGGCTGTGAATGCCCTCGCCGCCCTTTTCCACCACGTACAGCACGCCCAGGGTGTTGATGGCGATCAGCTGCACCTGGCCCTCGGTGCGGTTGTACAGCACGCTGCCCAGATTGACGGGCACGGCGGCGATGTCGATCTGGCCCTGAATCAGCTTGGGGGTCACCTCGTCGGCAGCACCGGCGATGAGCACGTCGTAATCCGCCGCGTGGGTGTCAAAAAGCTGCACCAGACCCATGGCCGTGGGGCCTTTCAGGGCGGCGACGCGCACGGGCTCGTCGGCCAGAGCGCAGGCGGACAGGGACAGCATGCAGATCAAAAGCAGAGCAAAAAACTTTTTCATTCCGATTTCCTTCCTTTCGCTCCTTCGGGAGCGAGGATATCATACGGCATTTTGCCCTGATTGTCGGTTGCGTATGCAACGGAATGCGCACGACTCCTCCCCAGTTAGAAAACCACAAAGTGGTTTTTCTGATATTCAATCAGCCCTTCCCGCCGCATGTTGGACAGCTCGCGGCTCAGGGCGCTGCGGTCCACGCCCAGATAGGACGCCATGCCCGCCCGGTCAAAGGGGATATCGAAGCTGGAGCTGCCCGCATCCCGGGCGCATTCGGTAAAAAAGGCGTTCAGCTTTTCCCGGATGCTGCTGCGGGAGAGGATTTGGATGCGGTCGTTCATGCTGAGGGTGCGCCGGGCCAGCATAGCGGTGAAGCGGGTTTGCAGCAGCCGGGGCAGATCGCCCTCCGCCTGCTGCCGCAGGCCGTCGCAGCGCAGCCACAGCACCCGGACGTCGGTCTGGGCCGTGATGGTCAGGGGCGCGTTTTCCCGCAGGTAGCACAGGGATTCCCCAAAGGTCTGGCCCGGTCCCACGTGGGCCAGCAGCATTTCCCGGCCGTCGATGTCCTGCATGGTCACGGCGGCAGAACCCTCCAGGGCCAGGCCGAAGGCGGTCAGGGGCTCCACCGGGTTTTTGAGCAGCGCCCCCCGGGCATAGCGCTTCTCCTGCGCCTGGAAAAAGCCCAGGGCCTCCCGGGTTTCCTCGGGGGACAGGCCGGCAAAGAGGGGACAGCGATCAAGGATGGTTTCCATTATTCTTTTTCCTGCTTCTTGAGCCATACCAGCAGCACGGCCACGTCCGCCGGAGACACGCCGGGGATGCGGCCTGCCTGGCCGATGGAACGGGGACGCTGGGCGCTGAGCTTTTGCCGGGCCTCCATGCGCAGGCCGGTGATGTCCATATAGGGAGCGTCGGCGGGCAGCAGCTTTTCTTCCATGGCCCGGGCATCCCGCAGCGCGGCCTGGGCTTTTTGCAGGTAGCCCTCGTACTTGATCTGGATCTCCGCCTGCTCCCGCGCGCCCATGGTGTATAGGCTGGGATCGGGCAGCAGGGGATCGAGGGTGTTTTCGGGATGCCGCAGCAGGGCGTCCTTCTTTTCGGCCTTTAGATAAGCTATGATGTCCGCCGTTTCCCGGGCCTTGCGCTCCATGCGGCGCAGGCGTTCGTCTGAGGCCAGCCCCAGAGCATGCGCCCGGGCGGTGAGCCGCAGATCGGCGTTGTCCTGGCGCAGGGTGAGCCGGTGTTCGGCCCGGCTGGTCATCATGCGGTAGGGCTCGTCGGTGCCCTTGGTGGTCAGGTCGTCCACCATGACGCCGATGTAGGCCTGATCCCTTGTCAGCACGAAGGGCTCCTTTTCCTGCACGTACAGAGCGGCGTTGATGCCGGCCAGGATGCCTTGGGCGGCGGCCTCCTCATAGCCTGAGGTGCCGTTCACCTGGCCCGCCAGGTAAAGCCCCGCCACCTGCAAGGCGCCCAGGCTTTGGCTCAGGGCCAGGCTGTCGATGCAGTCGTATTCGATGGCATAGGCCAAACGGGTCAGAATGCAGTGCTCCAGGCCGGGAATGGTGCGGTACATGGCCCACTGCACGTCCTCGGGCAGGCTGCTTGACATGCCCTGCACGTACCATTCCTCGTCGTTGTAGCCCTCCGGCTCCAGGAAAAGCTGGTGGCGCTCCTTGTCCGCGAAGCGCACGATCTTGCTCTCGATGCTGGGGCAATACCGCGGGCCGGTGCTGGTGATGGCTCCGTTGAACATGGGCGCGCGGTCCAGGTTGTCCAATATGATCTGGTGGGTGCGGGGATTGGTGTAGGTCAGGTAGCAGTCCATGCGGTTCTCGATTTTGTGATCCGTCAGGAAGGAGAAGGGCACGGGGGGCTCGTCGCCGGGCTGAGGCTCCAGCGCAGAAAAATCAATGCTGCGGGCGTCCACCCGGGCGGGGGTGCCGGTCTTGAACCGGCGGATGGAAAAGCCCAGGTCCACAAGGCTGCTGGTCAGCCCGGTGGCGGGCAGCAGCCCCTGGGGACCGCCATTCCATTGGGCCTCGCCGATGTAGATGCGCCCGTGGAGGTACACGCCGGTGCACACCACGCAGGCCCGGCAGGGGATATGATCGCCGGTGGCGGTGACCACGCCGGTGACGCGGCCGTTGACCGTCTCGATTTTGACCACCTCGCCCTGGCGTACGGTCAGATGCTCCTGACTGAACAGGGCGCGCTTCATGCGCTTTTGATATTGCCGCTTGTCCGCCTGGGCGCGGAGCGAATGCACCGCCGGCCCCTTGCTGCGGTTCAGCATGCGGCTTTGCAGAGTGGTGTCGTCGATGGCGCGGCCCATTTCGCCGCCCAGGGCGTCCATCTCCCGCACCAGATGCCCTTTGCCTGTGCCGCCGATGGCGGGATTGCAGGCCATCAGAGCCACCGCGTCCAGATTGAGGGTGAAAAGCAGGGTCTCCTGCCCCATGCGGGCCGCCGCCAACGCGGCCTCGCATCCGGCATGTCCCGCGCCGATGATGATGATGTCGTACATGATGATAAATCCTTAAATAGTGCTTTGCGGGGGGTCGATTCTTTCTTTGAGTCAAAGAAAGAATCAAAGAAACCTTCGTCTGTCGTCGTAAAAGCTGCAATGTAAAATTGTCGCTTCCGGACAGGCCAGCAAAGCTGGCCGTGCTGTGCGCAAAACGCACAGCGAAAACCGGCATCAGACCGAGAAAAATGAGTAAACTCATTTTTTCGGGCTGCCGCCGGTTTTCTTATGCCCGGAAGCTCTTTTTGCGATACCCGAGCGGCAGGCGGAAGAGAGCTTGAAAGAGGCAACAGGTAAATTCGCCAGGTGCTTCTTTGCAGCTTTCTTCTCAGAAGAAAGCGCGGAATCTTTTTTTATTTTCCCGTATTCCGATACACGTTATACCAGCTGTAGCTTTCGTCCGTGGGGGTGATGACGGTCAGGTTGTAGCCCAGCAGATCAAACCACCAGAAAGTCTTTTTGTTGCGGGTGCCCGCCCACATGGTCTCGGTGTTGGGCACGTTCCCGTAGGGCACGCCCAGGATGGAGATGGTCACGCCGCCGTCGGGCGGGGTGACGCTGGTCAGGTGGTTGTCCTGGAGATATTGGGTGTACCAGGCGGTATGGAAGTTGTTCATGCCGCAGTGAATCAGCAGGGGATAGGCGGCGTAGGGCGCCAGCGCGCCCAGCTCGGCGGCGTCAAAGCCAAAGTCCTCCAGGGTGCCGATGTACAGGCCCGTGTGATAGCCGCCGGAGCGGTAATGCAGGTTCAGGGCGTCGCCCACCTTCAGCACCGTGCGCCACTGGTCATAGGGCAGCTTCTTTACGGCGTCGATGCGGCCGCGGCTGCTCTTTTGGGTTTCGGAGATGGCGGGCAGCTTTTTCATGCCGGCCTGGCTGTGCACCCAGCGGGTGAAGCCGATGCAGTCAAAGCCGCCCAGGTACAGCTTGTCGGTGAAGTAATAATTGCTGTCCGAGGAGGGATGGCGGGCGCGGAGCAGGCTGCTTTCGTTGAAGCCCGCCCACAGATAGGGACAGCCGTACTGGAACCGGGCCACGGCGTTGCCGCCCAGGTATTCGTTGTAGGCCCGCAGGATGGGGTTGGTTTCCTCCAGCATGGAGAAGGCGATGTCCAGGATCTTTTGCCCCTCCATGCGCTCCCGCAGCAGGCCCAGGGCGTCCATGGCGGCGTCCACCGTGGGGCTGGATTTGAGGCGCTGGAAGGGGATGTAGGCCGTCTGGACGCCATCGGTCACCAGGGCAAATTCGCCGTGCAGCGCCTGGACGGTCACGTCGGCGTCCCGGGCAAACTCCGCGATGACGGCGGCGTGCTCCAGGGGATATTGCAGGCCGTCAGAGTGCGCCGCCACCTGGGCGGGAAAGGCCTCCAGCGCGTAGTCCTCGCTGAGAGGCGTCAATTCGCCCGCCTCCACGTAGAGCCGCTGGCCTTCGTAGAGCACGGTGATATGGTCGCCGTCATAGCCGTCCACCAGGATGGGGGTATAGGGCGGCAGCTGCGCGCCCAGGGTGGCGCCGTAATAGGGCGTGGACCAGGCGGCGGTGGGCTCGTCCACAAAGGCGATGTAGGGGTCCACCCAGCCTTTCTTGTATTCCATCTCCACAAAGTCGGCCTTGTACACATATCCTTCCTTGCCTTCAAAGAGGATGTAGGCGTATTCGTCGGTGACGTGGGTGATCCGGAAGCGCACATCGGTGGGCAGCTGGGCCACCAGGGGGGCGTTTTTCAGCGGGCTCTGGCGCATGTACACCGGCGCGCCGAAGAAGCCTTCCACCGTCACGGCCTCGGGAGCGGCAGGGTCGGTGTAATCCATCCGCACATAATCCTTGTAATAGATGAAGCCGGGCTTGCCCTTATAGCTGGTGGCGGCGTATTTGTCGTCCACGGGCTCCAGCCGCAGCATGGTGCGGGCGGGCACGTTGTCCACCGTGCCGGAGCCGGCCTTGGGCTCCGTCCGCAGCCAGCGGGCGTCCTGAAAATAGGCGTAGATCGCCTCCTCCGCCTGAACGGGCAGGGCGGGCAGCAGGCACAGCGTCAGCAGCAGGGCAAGAATCCTTTTGTACATGGCTTCCTCCGTGATCATCGTGGTTGCCTTTCTATTATATAAGGATGAGGTTACGAATACAACGCGTTTTGTCAGGGCGCGGTATATAGCGGGCCCTTTGTCAGCCGCTTGCGCATATAGCGCTCCACGACCTCCATCACATAGATGTCGGGCTTCACGGCGTCCACCTGGCTGTCGTCCTGATACTGGGTGAATACCGAAAAAGTGCTGGAAAAATAGGGCAGAAGATAATGATGCATGAATTCGCCAAAGGAATCGTGCCGAAAGAACAGCACCGGCTGGCCGGCGGCGGCCTGGGCCTGGGTAGTCAGGTTATCGGCTCTGGACAGGATGGTGTAGGTGGGCCGCAGCTCGTCCAACACAGAATAGGTATCGTCCACCGGCAGCAGATCGTTCAAATGGGCAAGGGTGATCAGATCACAGGACGCGCCGCCTTCGTTGTGTTGGATATTTTCAGGGCGAAGCGGTGGCGTTTCAACGCCCAGAGCGGAAAGCAACGCTCGGGTGCCCACATAGGCGCCCACCCCAGTCCAGTGGGTGTCCTTGGAATAATACATGGGGATATCGGGGAAATCCGCCTTGGCCTGCATCAGATCATCATAAGCATAGATCACGGTCAGGTCGGTGTGCTGCTGCAAAAAGTCCACCAGCTGCTTGGCGGCGTATTCCTCCGCCGGCGGACCATAGCGGTCTGGCATGTATTCGCTGTACACGCGCTCCTTGTTGGGGACGATGAACAGGACAAAATCGATGCCCTGATCCTTGAGGGTGTCACGGGTTTTGCGCAGATCTACGGCGATCTGCCGCAGCTCCTCCCGGGTGAACAGGTCTTCGCCCCGGTAATCGGTCATGGGATCGCCGTCATCCCGGGCGGAATAGAACAGCCATCCATCCTTGCCGAAAACCACTTCGCCTTTGATGTCCCGGTCATAGAGGGCACGGTTCAGTACGGCCCTGACCTGGATCAGCTGATCCCGGAAAGGCATATTGTCGTCGTAATACAGTTCGTACTTGTGAGGCAAAAGGCTGATGTTCTCCAGGGAAAAGACGGGCCATTCCGCCAGCCTGCGGTTTTCCAGATTGGCAGTTTTCACCCTGTCTCCGGCCACCAGGCCAATGAGGGTGGGCACGTACAGCAGCGCCAGAAACAGGAAAATGAGGGCATATTTGGAAACTTTTTTCTGCATGCTTCGCCCTCCTGTCAGAATTTGAAGTAGATGAAGGGGTTATAGGTGTTGCCGGCCAGCGTGGCAATGCACAGCGCCAGCAGCGCCGTGCACAGCAGCACTTCCAGCCACGAGAACTTCCAGCGTTCCGTCAGGCCGCATTTGTCCGCCAGCGTCTGGATGGGCCCCATGCCAAGCAGAGCGGCAGGCAGCAGGGCGATCATCTGGGGTGTGATATACTCGTAAAGCGGGCAGGAGGTGACGGTATAGTTCCAGGGGGCCAGCATGCGGCCCAGCCATTGCAGGGCGGTGGGCATATCCTCCAGACGGAAGAGCACCCAGCCCAGCATCACCGCCACAAAGGCGTAGAGCCAGCTGACCGGGCCCAGCTTTTTGAGGGTTTTTTCCAGCCCCAGCCGCTCCAATATGGACAGCAGGCCGTGATAGAGGCCCCACAGCAGAAAGCTGACCCCCGCGCCGTGCCAGATGCCGGTGAGGGCGAACACGATGAACAGGTTCAGATACGTGCGGCCGCGCCCTTTGCGGTTGCCGCCCAGGGGAATGTACACATATTCCCGAAACCAGGTGGACAGGCTGATGTGCCAGCGCCGCCAGAACTCCCGGATGGAACGGGACAGATAGGGATAGCGGAAGTTTTCGGAAAAGTGGAAGCCGAACATGCGGCCCAGGCCGATGGCCATGTCGGAATAGCCGCTGAAATCGTAATAGATCTGGAAGGTGTACAGCAGCGCCGCCAGCCAGGCCATGCCGCCGGTGACGCCGCTGACCTGGAGGCTGTACAGCCCGTCCGCGCCCTGGGCCATCACGTTGGCGATCAGCACCTTTTTGGCCAGGCCATAGATGAACCGCCGCGCGCCCTGGGCAAAATCCTCCGCCGTGACGTGACGGCTTTCGATCTGCTCGTTGATTTCCCGATAGCGCACGATGGGACCGGCGATGAGCTGAGGAAAAAAGGAAATGTACAGGGCCACGTTGAGCAGCTTTTTCTGGGCCTGCACCTGGTGGCGATATACGTCCACCACATAGGACAGGGCCTGGAAGGTGAAGAAGGAAATGCCAATGGGCAGGCTCACCGTGGGCGCCGCCAGCGCCTTTGCTCCAAAGAGCCCCAGCAGGGCGTTGATGCCCTGCACCAGCAGCCCCAGGTATTTGAAATAGCCCAGCAGCGCCAGGTTCAGCAGGATGTCCAGCACCAGTATCAGCTTGCGCACATCGTAGGGGTCGTTCTGATCAAGCCTGGCCATCAGCCGCCCCGCCCCATAATTGAGCAGAATGGAAAAAAGCATGAGCAGCACGTTGACCGGCTCGCCCCAGGCATAAAAAAACAGGCTGGCCAACACTAAAAAGAAGTTTACCAGCCGGGTTTTGTGCAGCAAAAAACTTCCTGCCAGCACCGCGGGCAGGAAGATCCACAGAAACATCATGGAACTGAACAGCATCGACATTCTCCCCCGACATACAGGCTCGAGGATAAGATAGCATTTGTTGCGGAAGTTGTCAATAGTTTCCAATTATATGGGGAAAGAAGGAGCGAGAAAAACAGAAATTTATCAGCGAATGTACAATGAATAATTTTAGAGCGTTTGATAAAAGCTGCCCATCAAGAGAATATTTTTTCGCTGGACAGCTTTTTTGACCATACAAAATTATTAATTAATTTCCCTACGGCCTCTCCACATCCTCCGCCCAGCCCGCTTCCACCTGATAAAGAGCCACGCCATCGACAGCCACGGCCCGGTGCAGGGCGTCCAGGGGGTAAAGGGCGATGTTTCGGACGCTGCCGCTGTCCCGGGTCAGGGTGACGCGGAGCAGGGGGTCGGCGTCGGGCAGAACATAATCCGCGGGCAGGCGGTCGAAGGTGCGCAGTTCCACCAGCTGCCGGTAGGCGGTCAGGAAGGCGTCGCTGTCCAGGGGCTGGCCGTTCTTCTTGACCACCAGGTCATAGAGCACGTTGCCATTTTCGTCGGTTTCCAGGGCGTTGTTGGGCAGCACCCGCTCGACGAGGCTGATGTCATACACGGTTTGAACGCCGTTTTGCTCCCATATAAGGCTGTGCAGATCGTTGGTGGGGGCGTTGAAGGGATTGGTGAGGAACAGGCTGCCGTAGCTTTGGGTGCGCAGGAAGCCCGCGGAAAAGCTGGTGGCCTTGAGCACCTGTCCCTTGTACAGACAGTGGAACACCACGTCGTTTTCCTCGCTGCCCAGGCCAAAGGTCAGCTGATAGGCGGGCAGGCGCGTTTCGCCCATCACCTGGTCGTTTTCGTCATAGCCCGTCACCACGGTCTCGGCGATGTCCAGGGTCAGCGTGCGTTCGGGCGGGTTCAGCCCATATTGATTCAGGTCGGCGTCCGCCGCCTCGGCCTCAAACTGGGCAAAGCGCAGCCCCTCCAGCTTGGTCAGCAGGCTGTCCACCGCCGCATCGGACAGCGGATAGGCGAAGGGCTCGGCCAAGTACCAGCCATCGGTTCGCTTTTCCATCGCGAAGGCATCCCGCCCCGTGAAGGCGATGCGGTCGATGAGGCTGCCGTCCAGGGCGGGATCGGCCACGTCGTACAGGGCCAGGGCAGTGGTGATGTAGGCGTCGTAAACGTCGGAGGCCGCCATATAAATGTGCGGGTCACCCTCCATAAGAAAATAATAGGTCGGGGTCTCCTGGGGCACGCTGTCGCCCACCCGGAAAGCCAATTGCCCGCCGTCGGCGAAGGTCACGGTGACCCGGGCGGCGGGGTCCTCCAGGCCGTAATGGAGCAGCTGCCATTCGGGATGCTCTTCCAGGCTGCCCACCGTGTCCTCCGCCACGATCAGGGCGGCGTCGTTCACCAGCGGGTCCAGCAGGGCTTCCCGCAGGGGATCATCCGAGCCTGCCAGACGCCAGCCCGCCTCGGTATTCACCAGGGTATAGCTGCCGCTGCGGTTCTCCACGGCGATGGACGCAAGCTCTTCCACCTCCCGGTCGCTGAGGGTGACGGGCTGGGCCACGTACTGGGGAGGCAGCGCCACCGGCTGCTTTTTCAGCAGAAAATACAGCAGCGCAAACACAGCCAGCAGCAGCGCCAGCGCCGCCGCCAGCAGTCCGGGGTGCACCCTGCGCGGCGTCCGCCGCCGCACCGGGCTCACAGGTATTTCCGTGGCGTCAGGATGGCCACGGCCAGCAGAGCGATGAGCAGCGGCGGCAGGATCAGCAGGATCACGGGCACGGCGCTGCCCTGGGCGGCCAGCACGGGCCGCGCGGCGGCCCGGGGCAGAATGTCCAGATCGATGGAGCTGCTGCCCATCAGCGCGCGCAGCACCTGCTGCATCAGCTCGTTGCTGTAGGTCAGGTTGTACAGGGTGTCATTGAGAAACATGCCGCTGTTGCCGATGAAGCAGGCGCGGCTGCGGGTGCCGTCCCCGAAGCCCCGGTCGCAGAGCACCGCCAGGGTGAAGGGACCCTCGGGGTCCTCCGCCTGCCGGGTGATGTCGATGCTGCCGCCCTGGGCGGCGCGCAGGTAGCTGCCCTCGCCGCTTTGCAGCAGGGGCTCCATCAGCAGGTCGGCGCTTTGCGTGCCCACCAGGTCAAGCGCCCGGGCGGGAGCTAGGATCAGGAAGTTCGCGCCGCTTTGCACCAGGCCGTCGGTGACCCCCTCCACGCTGCGCAGGGTAGGGGTCAGCTCGATGGGGCTGGTGTAATAGCCGGAGCGGTCGCCCTCGTCCGCCACCACCAGGCCGGGCAGGGGCTGCACGCCGTAGAGACGATAGAAGGCGTAGAGGTTGGGCAGGACGTCCGGGTCGGTGAAATCCACGGTGACCAGCAGGCTGCCGCCTGCCTGGGCAAAGGCCGTCAGGGCGGAAAGCTCCCCTTCGTCCACATCCAGGGTGGGGGAGAGGATCAGCAGCGGAGCCGCCGGGTCCAGGGTGTCGCCGTTTTTCAGGTTCACCCGCAGGGGGGCGTAATTGGCCTCGGTCAGCTTTTTCTCCAGCACGGCGGTTTCGGCCGCCGTCAGCTCCCCATGGCCGGAAAGCAGCTGCAGGGCCGGGATCTCGTCGGCGGCGGTGTAGAGGATGGCTTCGGTGAGCGCCTTTTCATAGGTCAGGCCCGTGAATTCATAGGCGCCGCTGTCGGGATTGTAGCCGAAGCTCATGTAGTCCTCCCAGGTCAGCACCCGGGTGCGTCCGGTGTCCGCGCAGCGCACGATGACGCAGTCCCCGGTGACGGCGCTGTCGCTGACGTCGTCGGACATCCATTGCAGCAGCAGCGGATTGCGGCTCAGGCTTTCCTGGCTCCAGGTGAAGCGGGGCGTGGCCGCCTGATAGCGGTCCAGCAGGGCGTTTAGGTCGGTCAATGTGTTTCCCTGGGTGGCCAGCACGTAGGCGTGCACGTCCTTATCCAGACTTTGCAGGGCTTTGGCGGTGGCCTCGCTTTGGGTGGTGACGCTGTTGAAGCTCAGGTCGATGCGGGCGGCAAAGCGGCTTTCCAGGGCGTCCGCAGCCGCCACGGCAGCCACCGCCACGGCCACGGCCAGCAGGCACAGCAGCAGGTTGTAGGCCCGGCGGCACAGTTTCGGCATTTTTTTCATTCGCTCCACCGCCTTGCGTCCAAAGTGCGCACCGTGAGAAATTGCATCAGGCCGATCACGGCCAGAAAATACAGGGCGTTGGCCAGGCTCAATTGTCCTTCCTGAAAGGGCGCGGCCCGCATGTACAGGCTTACGGCGCCAAGGACACGGCTGACGAAGGACAGGCTCACGGCGCTGCTCAGCACGTCCAGCAGCCACAGGGCCAGGTTGACGCCCAGGCTCCACACCGCCGCGGTGACCGGCGCGCGGCACCGGGCGGAAATCAGCTGATCAATGGCCAGAAAGGCGCAGCCCTGGAGCACGAAGCCCAGATAGCCGCACAGGGCTTCGCCGGGATACACCCGGCCATAGACGGCCGTCACCAGCACATACACGCCGGTCAGCGCCACCGCGCCCAGCAGCACCGTGGCCCCGGCCAGAAATTTGCCGGCCACGATGCCGGTCAGGGATACCGGGGAGGTGAACAGCAGCTGATCCGTGCGGCTCTTGCGCTCGCCGGCGTAGGTGTGCATGGTCAGAATGGGGGTCAGCAGCATCCACAGATAGCCCATGTTCCACAGAAAGCCCAGCAGATCGCTGCTTTGGGCCGCCAGGTTGCCCACGGCGTAGAACACGCTACCCAGCGCCAAAAACACCCCCATGAACACATAGGCGGAGGCGGTGAAAAAATAGGATTGCAGCTCCCGCTTGTAAATGGCAAGCATGAAAAACTCCTTAGCCCTCGGCTGTCAGCCGAAGAAAGATCTCTTCCAACGAGGATTGCGCTTCCTGCAGGCGGATGAGGGGCATATGCAGGCCGCACAGCAGATCGAACAGGGCCTTTTCCGGTGGCTGGAGGCAGTCCAGCAGCACCGAGCATACGCCGGGCGCGGTATCGGGCAGAGCCGTGACGCTCCGGACGCCGGGCAGTTCCCGCAGGGCGGGCAGCAGGCGCTTTTTGTCGCCCCGGATCTCCGCCCGCAGCCGCAGTCCCTCCGCGCTTTGCAGGGCTTTGAGATTCTGGTCGCACACGACGCGGCCGTGGTGCAATATGATCACCCGGCTGCACAGGGCCTGGACCTCGCTCAAAATATGGGAGCTGAACACCACCGTGCGCCCCTGGGCCAATTGCCGCAGGGTCTGACGGAATTCGGCGGTTTGCCGGGGGTCCAGGCCGCTGGTGGGCTCGTCCAGCACCAGCACCTCGGGATCGCCGCACAGGGCCTGGGCCAGACCCACCCGCTGGCGGTAGCCCTTCGACAGGTTGCCCACCCGGCGGCCCAGCATGTCGCGCAGGCCCGTTTTTTCGGCGATCTCGGCCACGTGGCCGGGAATGTCCGCCGCCACCACGAGCTTGAGCTCACAGGCGAAGCGCAGGGCGGCGCGCACCGTCATTTCGTCGTAGAGCGGCGGCACCTCGGGCAGATAGCCCAGGAGCCGCTTGGCCTGGCGGGGTTCCGCCATCAGGTCGTGGCCGCCGATGGTCACCCGGCCCGCCGAGGGCGCCAGATACCCCGTCATGATGCTCAGCGCCGTGGTTTTGCCCGCGCCGTTCTGGCCCAGCAGGCCCAGCGTTTCCCCGCGATCCACGGTGAAGCTCAGATCGCTGACCGCCGCCGTGCCGCCATAGCGCTTGGTGATGCCCGAAAACGTGATCATGCCCCGCGTCCTTTCCTTTTGATGAGTCTATTATAGCATGGATTGGCGGTTCATTGGTGAATAAATTGTAAACGTGGCGTAACAGAAGAAAACGTGATATACTGTAGCTGATCACATGTGGAGGATTGCCGATGTTTGCCGTAAAGCCCCTGTCCCTGACCGAGATCCGAAAGATTTACAAGGCCCACGTCACCCGGGATTTCCCGCCGGACGAGCGCAAGCCCCTGGCCGCCATCGAAGCGGCCTGCGCCCGGGGGGAATACCAGTGCTTCGGTGCGTATGAGGAGGAGGCGCTTGCGGCCTACGCCTTTTTTGTCCGGCTGCGCAAAGAGGGGGAAACGCTCTATCTCTTTGACTATCTGGCGGTGCTGCCGGAACGGCGGGATCAGGGCGTGGGCAGCCGCTTTTTGCAATCGCTCATGGCGGGGCCGCTGCGCGGCGCGGACTGCGTGCTGCTGGAGGTGGATCACCCGGATTACGCCGACAGCGACGATGAGCGCGCGCTGCGCCTGCGGCGGCGGGCCTTCTATGAGCGCAACGGCCTGACGGACACCGGCGTGTCCGCCCGGGTGTATCACGTGGAGTATCAGATCCTGGCCCTGCCCGTGGGAAAGCCCCGCAATTCCGCGGAAATCGCGGAGATTTACCGGGCGCTTTACCGCGCCGTCATGCCCCGGTGGATCTACGACAAAATGGTGGAAATCCCCATCTGATAAAATAATTTAAAAAACGCTTGACAAAATTCCCTAAATGCGATAATATATTTAACGCACCGCAAGCAGAAGCGAGCGATGCATGGAGTGGGGGAGCATAGCTCAGCTGGGAGAGCATTTGCCTTACAAGCAAAGGGTCACAGGTTCGAGCCCTGTTGTTCCCACCAAAATGTGGCCCGGTAGTTCAGTTGGTTAGAACGCCAGCCTGTCACGCTGGAGGTCATGGGTTCGAGCCCCATTCGGGTCGCCACAATATTTGCCTCGATAGCTCAGTTGGTAGAGCAGCAGACTGAAAATTTGCGTGTCACTGGTTCGACTCCGGTTCGAGGCACCATTTTATGCGGTAGTAGCTCAGTTGGTAGAGCGCAACCTTGCCAAGGTTGAGGTCGCGAGTCCGAGCCTCGTCTACCGCTCCATTTTTAAGGGGCTGGCCCTTGGGGACGGTTCCTGCCGAGGGTTTTCCCTCGTGGCGCCGTAGCCAAGTGGTAAGGCGAAGGTCTGCAAAACCTTTATTCTCCGGTCCGAATCCGGACGGCGCCTCCAGTAAAAAAATCCCGTCGCGCAAGCGGCGGGATTTTTGTTGTTTGGAAATGACGCGCCTTTTAGCGCCTGTTTCTAAATTCAGAAAGATGCCTTTTCGGCATATCAGCCTGCGCTTCCGCGCTGCTTTTCCTCGATTTAGCCTTCGGCTCCGGGGCCTGCCGGCCCGCTCTCGCTAAAAATGATCCGCAGGATCATTTTTCAGCGCTGCGAGCCCAGTAAACCATGGTCAAAGCGCCTTGCATTGCAGGCTGATATGCTCGAAACTGTACATTCCTCATTTTAGAAACAGACGCTAATGTTGATGGGAGGGGATGCGCGCTGTCTAATTTCTGTTTGTCACGCCTTTGTCCCCTTCCCCGCGCCCTGGGTGAACCACAGCCCCGTGATGTCGTCCATGGGGATGGCCTGGCCATCCAGGCGCAGGGCGCCGCTTTCCAGGTCCATTTTGCGGGCGACGCCGGAAAGGGTGCGGTATTGCCCCAGGCAGGCGTGGGGATCGGGCTGCTTGGGGGCGGGAACGAAGTATTCCAGGGTGATCGCGGGTCGGCGGCCCGCCGACAGCAGGTCGTGAAGGCGATAGAGCTTTTGATCCAGCCGGTCCCGCTGCTCCTCGCCCAATTCCCGGAAGGGCTCGTAGAGGGTTTCCTTTTCGTCGATGATCGCCTCATAGCCCGTCAGGGCGGCAAAGGGCATGAACTGCTTGGCCCGGTCTGCCCGGCGCATCTGCGGATGCCTGGCGGACACGGGCCGGGGCAGGGCCAGCATATCGCTGTACGCGTTCATGAGACCGTCTCCTCTCCTGCGCGGTGGCCGCCCACCTGGGTGTTGCGCACCCGGGCGGTGGCCCCGTCTTCATAGCTGATGCCCCGCAGCAGGGCGTTTTTGCCAAAGCGGCGGTGGATGTCCAGCATGGCCTGCTGGATGCGGCTTTCTTTGTCCAGGGCGGCGCGCTCCCGCTCCAGTACGGCGGGATCGGTGAAAAAATCCATCTGCTGCTGCTCCCGGGCCGCGGCCTCGTCCCTGGGCAGCACGCGGTCAAAGATCACGTAGAACCGGCGGATGGTCAAGGTGGGCGCGACGATGGCGTCATAGATGGCCAGGATGGCGGCGATGAGCTTTTTGGAGGAGGCGGTGAACAGCCGCGCGCCGCCGGCGTCGGTGATGGGCAGGCTGCCATGGGTGGGCGGCGGCATGGGCCGCCCGTACCAATCCAGCACCTGCGGGCCGCCCTGATCCGCGCCCTCCTGGTCGTAGCCCACGGCCAGGGTGACGCTGTCCGTCACCAGACCCTTGGCCACCAGCTCCAGGGACAGCTGATCCGCCATCTCCTGCACGATCAGCCGACCCTTATCAAAATCGTAGGGGCAGGGCAGCACCTGGCCCACAGAGATGGAATGGGCGGCGGGCTGATAGGCCTTGATGTCCGCCATGGTGCAGGGCTCGTAGCCCCAGGCGTGGTCGATGAGCAACTCGGCGTCGATGCCGAACTCCCGGTAAAGCTCCTCCTCATTTTGCAGGCTGCGGCGGGCGATATCGCCCATGGTGAAGCAGCCGTGCTTGGCCAGCCGCCGGCTGATGCCGTGACCCACCCGCCAGAAATCCGTCAGGGGCCTGTGCTCCCACAATAGCTCCCGGTAGCGCCTTTCGTCCAGCTCCGCGATGCGCACGCCGTCCGCGTCCGCCTGCTGGTGTTTGGCCACGATGTCCATGGCCACTTTGGTCAGGTACAGGTTGGTGCCGATGCCCGCCGTGGCCGTGATGCCGCTTTCGGCCAGCACGTCCCGCAGGATGCGCCGCACCAGGGTGTGGGCGGAGGTCTGATACAGCTTCAAATATCGGGTCAGATCCATGAACACCTCGTCCACGGAATAGATGTGGATGTCCTCGGGCGCGATGTATTTGAGGTAGACTTTTTCGTAGATCCGGGCGCTGTACTCCATATACAGCTTCATCCGCGGCGGAGCCACGATGTAGGTCAGCTCCTGCCCGGTGCGGGCCTTGTATTCCCGGGCCTTTTCCACCACCTCAAACAGCCGGGGACGCCCCGGAATGCCCAGCGCCTTGAGCGCGGGAGACACCGCCAGGCAGATGGTCTTGTCCGTCCGGCTCTGATCCGCCACCACCAGGCGCGCGGCTAGCGGGTCCAGGCCCCGCTCCACGCATTCCACCGACGCGTAAAAGGACTTGAAATCAATGGATGCGTAGGTCGCATTTTCCGCCATATGCGCCCCTCCTTCTCTGGTTCAATTATAAGATTTTGCGCCGGGAAGGGCAACCACAAATAATTGTATATGATGTTAAAGCCTTACAGATGAAAACAGAGATTGGCAAGGGGAACGCTCGAGGCCTCCGCGATCCGGGGCCTTCCGGCCCGCTTTCCGCTGAAAGCCTGCCACAGGCAGCCTTTCCGGGCGCTCCAAGCCCTCGAGCTCTG
>CACWUV010000024.1 GCA_902764185.1 uncultured Eubacteriales bacterium | reverse complement strand
CTCGAGGGCTTGGAGCGCCCGGAAAGGCTGCCTGTGGCAGGCTTTCAGCGGAAAGCGGGCCGGAAGGCCCCGGATCGCGGAGGCCTCGAACGTCTCCCCTTGCCAATTTCTGTTTTTGTGTATCCTTTTAATCGGGTATCAGTATTACGTCATCCTCCGCACGCTTCCCCGCTCCACCAGGCGCACGGGGAGGATGATGCTTTTTTGCGCCACATCCTCGTGGCGCAGCTGGGAGAGGATCATATCCGTGGCCAGGATACCCTTCTGGTCGGCGTCCTGGTGGATGGTGGTCAGGCCGGGGATGGTCAATTGGGACAGGTAGTTGTCGTCGAAGCCCACGATGGATTTATCCTGGGGCACGCGGACGCCCTGCTCGGCCAGGCCCGCCATGATGCCCGCGGCCAGAATATCGGCGGAGGCGAAAATGCCGGTGATCTCGGGCCGCCGGCTCAGCTTGTGGCCCAGCTTTTTGCCTTCCTCCACGGTGATTTCCTGGGTGAACACCATTTCGGGATCGAAATCCACCCCAAACTCCGCCAGCGCCCGGAGATAGCCCAGGAGGCGCTTTTCGATGACGCCGCCGGGACGGATGGAGGGCGAGGTGAAGGCGATGGCCCGGTGGCCCATTTCCAGCAGGTGCCGGGTGGCGATATAGCCGCCCTTTTCATCCTCCAGGCCCACGCTATATACGCCCGGATGGTCCACATAGCTGTCGATGAGCACAAAGGGGATGCCCAGGTTCAGGGTGGCGGTGAAAAAATCATCCTGAAACATGCCGGTGAGCACCAGCCCGGCCAGATGCCAGCTGCGGCTGATGGCCACCAGCGCGGCCGCGTCCTCCACGGCCCGCACCATCATATAAAAGCCTTCCTCCCGGGTGCGCTTTTCGATGCTCTCCACAAAGGCGCTGAGAAAGGGGTCGCCCATGGTGCTGCCGGTGTTCTGGGGCGTCAGGTGGGTGATGACGCCGATGATGGAGGAGTGGTCGTTGGCCAGGGAGCGCGCCGACATGCTGGGCACATAATGCTCCCGTTCAATGATCTCCCATATTTTTTTGACCCGCTCCGGCGACACCCGACTTTTGCGGTTGTGCACCACGTTGGAAACCGTGGTGATGCTGACGCCCGCTTCGGCGGCAATATCTTTCAATGTGACCATGTGTTTCTCCGGTTCTCTTCAGCGTTAGATTGGGGTAACAGCATCAGTATAGCGGTTTTTGGGCGCTGTTGCAAGGGTTTTGGCTAAGGAATCTCCGATTCATTCGCGGGCGCGGCGGACGGCGTCTTTATTGCGATCTGCTCCTCGATTCGGCGCCATCATTCAGAGCTTCCCTAAAGAAAACGGAGGCGGACAATCCATCCGCCTCCGCAGGGGGAGTTATGAATTTACTCCAGGCCCGCCAGGTATTCCTGAATGGGCAGCTCCCAGGCCTTGCCGGTCTCGGGCGCGGTCAGGCCGGCCAGGATGGTTTCGCCGCTGGTGGCGTCGATGGGCGCCACGGCTTCGGAGAAGCTGATCTCATCCAGCCAGATCACGTTCTTGGCGAAGGCGTAGAAGTGGAAGGCGTTGGTCATGCCGGGGAAACCGGAGGCTTCCAGATCGATGACCAGATCCTGCCAATCGGTGGTGATGGTGGCTTTGCTGCCGTCGGCCAGCACCAGGTCGCAGAAGCGGGCGGAATAGAACTTGGAATCCTCGGGATGCCAGTACATGATGATCTTGTTTTCTTCGCCGCCCTCGGCGCCCTTGATGCGGACGTTCAGGTACTTGCAGTAGCTGATGCCGTCCAGCGCCCACATGTTCACAGCCTCGCCCCAGTTGCCCATCCAGTCGGCGGCGTGGGCGAAGTAGTCTTCTTCGTTGTCATAGTCTTCGGGATCGAAGGCCTTGGGACGGTAGTCGATCTTGATGGCGCCGTCCTCGTTCTTGGCGCGCAGGTTGGCCCAGTTGTCCCACCACATGTTAACGCCGTTGGGCGCCAGCTCGGGCTTGGCGTTGGGATCGCGGTCATCGAAGTTGTCCCACAGGAAGGTTTCGCCATCCGCCAGAGCGGGAACGGCCACGGCCAGCAGCATCATGGCGGCCAGGACGACAGCAAGGAACTTTTTCATGGTAATCCTCCTCTGATTTATTGCAGGTTTAACGCTAAACCTGTTCTTTGCCCACATTATAGCATCTTGCGTGAAGGCTGTCAAGTATGGGAAATAAATTTCCAAAAATTTTTATTTTGGGCTTGTCCATTTCCATTTCAGACGGTATAATAGAATCAGTTTAGCGTTAAACCCTTTTGATGAAAAAGGAGGAAGAAAGATGATCCGCACGCGCTTTTCGCTTTGCCTGCTGCTGGCCCTGTGCTGCCTGGCGGCCGCCTGCGTCCCGGCTGTGGCGGAGCCCGCCCGGCTGACCCTCTATGAAGGCCCCCGGACCATGGGCACATCCCAGACCGCCGCTGTCACCGTCAACGGGTACGACCTGTTCGTCTACGACGTGATGGTCAACCACGAGCACATCTGGAACGCCAACACCCAGCCCGCCACCACGCCCATGACCTATTTTGATTTTGAGGGCGCGGCCCATATCCGCATCCGCATGCCCGGCCTGGAGGGGGCCGTGGAAAGCGCCCAGGTGCTGCCCAGCGCCTGGGGCATCACGCCCAGGGTGGCGGAGGGCGCGGTGGATTTCACCATCACCCAGCCCGGACAGTACACCGTGGTGTTCAACGGCAGCGTCAGCAAAGCCCTGCACATCTTCGCCAACCCCCTGGAGACCGATGTGCCCGACCCCGACGACCCGGACGTGTTTTACATCGGTCCCGGCGAATGGGTGATGGACGCCATCGCGCTCCAGGATAACCAAACCCTGTATATCTCCGGCGGCGCGGTGCTGCACAGCATCATCTCCGTGGCCAACGCCAGCAACGTGCGCATCTGCGGCCGCGGGCTCATCGACGGCGGCGATTATCCCGCCTGGAACCAGCCCGGCTCCTACGCCCGGGTGCCCATCGACCTGAACCACAGCAAAAACGTGACGGTGGAGGGCATCGGCATCGTCAATTCCAACTGCTGGAACCTGAATTCCTATTCCTCCAAAAACGTAACCATTGACAACGTCAAGATCATCTCCGGCCGCCAGAACGGCGACGGCTTCACCTTCCAATCCTGCACCGATCATCTGGTGACAAACAGCTTTGCCCGCACCTGGGACGACAGCCTGGTGATCAAAAACTATTCCGGCTCCACCCGGGGCATCACCTTCAAAAACATGCAGGTGTGGACCGATCTGGCCCAGTCCATGGAGATCGGCTACGAGACCGACAAGGGCCTGACCCTGGACCCCGAAATCAGCGACGTGCTGTTTGAGGACATCACGGTGCTCTACAATTTCCACAAGCCCGTCATCAGCATCCACAACAGCGACGACGCCTTTGTGCACGGCATCACCTACCGCAACATCCTGGTGGAAAACGCGCTGATGCAGGGCGACAACGGCAGCAACAAAGAGCTGATCGAAATGACGCTGCAAAACTCCGCCTGGAGCACCGTGCGGGATGAATTTGGTTCCATCGACGACGTGCTCATCGACGGCCTCACCGTGATCAATACAGTGGATGGAAAAATGCCCCGCTCCCGTCTGTCCGGCCAGAGCGAGGACAACCGCATCACCAATGTGACGCTTCGGGATGTGAACATCCTGGGCAAACCCATCACGACCCTCAAGGAAATGAAGCTCTCCATCGACGATTATTGCGAGGGGATCGTGATTGAGCAAAGCGGGAAAGCCGCGCCGAAGGCTGCCGCGGCGCCCGCCGGCGGCGCGTCCTTGGAAGAGGCTGAAGTTCTCGTCACCGCCATCGCCGCCCCGGAGCAGCCCGCCGCCCAGCGCCCGCCCTGCTTCCCCGATCCGGCGGACGACTATATTCCCCTGCCCGATACCGAAAATTACGCCCTGAACAAGCCGGTGCGCTCCGGCGCGCACACCGACGTGTACGTGGATAAAAACGTCAACGACGGCAAGACCGACACCTATTGGGAGAGCAAGGGCTTCCCGGCGGAGATCACCTTTGATCTGCAAGGCTCCTGCACCGTCTCCACCGTGGCGGTGTGCCTCAACCCCTCCTCCATCTGGGAACCCCGCATCCAGGAGATTGCCGTGGAGGTGAGCGCGGACGGCGAAACCTTCACCCAGGTTTCCGCCCCGGACAAATACCAGTTTGACGCCGCCACCGGCAACCGCGTCCGCATCGATTTCACCCCCACCCAAGCCGCCTTTGTCAAGGTCGTCTTCACCCTGAACACCTCCTCCCGCACCGGCGGCGCGCAGGCGGCGGAGATCTGCGTGTATTGACGGGGGATGATCCTGTTTCCTAAAGGAAAACAGAATTTTAATAGGCCCTCATCCGGCTTCATTTTGGTCGGGTGAGGGCCTTGCCAATTTTTATTTTACGATGTTGGGCTGCGCTTCCTTATTGCACCTCTTCCTGCCACACATACCATTGGGTGCCGTCGGTCACCAGATGGATGGTGCCGGTGGAGATGTAATAGCGGGGAATGTCCCGGCGGTCCTGCTGGTTATCGCCCACCTTGGTGGAGGAACGGGTGTTGGTGTTGACGGCCAGGCCGGGGTCCAGGGCGTCCAGAAATTCCGGCACCGTGGCGGTGCGGTTGTGGTGGGCGGTTTTGTAGACGTCGCACTTGAAGGGCTCGGCGCCAAAGGTGTCCAGCAGCCAGTGCTGGGTTTCGCCGCCGATGTCCGCCGCCAGGAACATGCGCGCCTGGCCGAATTGCAGCATGGCGGTGGCGGAATGGTTGTTCATGGTCAGGCCCTTGTCGCTCCAGCGGTAGAAGGTCAGGGTGGCCCCGCCCAGCTCCACCACGTCGCCGGTGACCACCTTTTGCATGGGGATCTCCGCCTTGATCAGCTGGCGCTTGTAGTTGTTCCACAGGGTATAGCTGTCGTTTTCATCGTAGGGGGAAAGGAAAACATCCGGGGTAATGCCCTTCTTGATCAGCCGCTGCTGCATTTCCAGGTGGTCGTCGTGGGCGTGGGTCAGAAAGAAATAATCAAAGTGATCGATGCCGTTTTTCGCCAGATAGGCGTCCACCACCCGGGTGCGCACGACCTGGTTTTCGCCGCCGTCCACCAGCATGCGCTGGCCGCCGCAGGTGATGACGATGCAGTCCCCCTGGCGGATGCCCAGCACGTCCACATACATGAGCTCCGCATCCTGGGCAAAGGGCATCTCCTCCAGGTATTCCACGGTTTCGTAGGGCGCCTGGGTTTTATCGCTTTTCCGGTGATAGATGGGCAGGCTGTCCGCCTGGGCGGCGGTGATCAAAACAAACAGGCAGAAAATGAGGCAAAGGGCTTTTTTCAGCATGGGCAAATCCTCCGTTCCTTTATAGTATAGCATATATATCTAAAGGAATACAAACCAAAAAAAGAACGCGCAGAATGCGGATTTCGATAACGAGTGATCGAAACGACCAAAGACGGCTGCCCCCGCACCGCCAGCTCACCCCAATAAAACGGAAAAAAACCGGTCAAAGTGGACAAATAACCGGTTGACAAGATAATAACATGATGCTATAATGATTAAAACGAACAAAAAAGCGTGAACGTGAGGATTTTCACTCCGGCAGTTTATTCATTGATACATTTCGGGGATAAGGCCCCGGTGTAATAAAAAAGGAGGACGTTTCACATGAAAAAGCTTCTTAGCATCCTGTTGGTCGCTATCCTGACGCTGTCCCTGTGCAGCGTGGCGATGGCCGACGAACCCATCGAGATCCTGTTCTGGACCACCCGCGCTTCCGGCGCGCAGGCCACCGTGGTCAACCACGAAGTGGACACCTTCAATGAAACCATCGGCAAGGAACTGGGCATCCATGTTACCCACGAGGCCCAGGCGGGCTATCCCGAAATCTGGGCTGCCTTCTCCACCGCCGCCGGCACTGTCGCCCCCGACGTCGTGGCCCTGGGCAACACCTACATCCCCTATGCGCTGGATGAGGACGCCCTGGTGGACGTCTCCGGCATGGAAGGCGCTGACGAGCTGCGCGCCAACCTGATGAGCTGGGTGCTGGACATCGCCGGCAACAAGGACGGCGAGCTGCATTCCTTCCCCTACATCCGCTCCACCCCCGTGCTGTACTACAACAAGGACATCGCGGATGAGCTGGGCATCGAGATCCCCGAGCAGCTGACCATCGAAGATCTGGAGAAGTTCGGCGCTGCCGCCGCGCAGTATGACGAAAACGGCGTTGCCACCCGCTATGGCTTCGAGCTGCTGCAGGACTTCGGCTACTACAATGCCGCCTGGATCTATCAGCTGGGCTCTGAATACCTGGCCGCCGAAGGCGGTTCCCCCGCCCTGGAGGATGGCACCATGCTGAAGGTGCTGACCGACTGGCGCAGGTGGATCGACGAGGGCTGGTGCCGTCCCTTTGACGGTCAGAAGGCCGCCGGCGCCCTGAGCGAATTCACCGCGGGCCGTCTGGCTTCCTACATCAACAGCTGCTCCGCCATGGCCGGTATCGTCAAGGCGGCTCAGGAATCCGGCATCACCCTGGGCGTGGCCATGTTCCCCACCTATGACGTCAACAACCATGTGGCCGAGATCGGCGGCGCCAACGTGGCCATCGTGAAGAAGGACGACGCCACCGTGAAGGCTGCCTGGGAATTCGTCAAGTATCTGATGAGCGACGAGGCGCAGTACTTCAACGCCATCAACACCGGCTATTGCCCCTGCACCCTGTCTGTGGCTGAGAACGCCGACATGCAGAAGTTCTGGGAAGAGAACCCCACCTTCAAGGTGCCCTTCAACCAGCTGATGACCGCTGGCCGCGGCCAGGAGATCCCCGCGCTGGCTCGCGCTCAGGACTTCACCAAGGCCTGCGAAGTGGTTGCCGGCAAGGTCATCCAGTCCAAGGAAAGTACCCCCGAGCAGGGCGTGGAAGAGCTGAAGCTGGAAGAGAGCTACATCGATTGGGAAGAGTAATCACCCGCGATAAAACCGTCTGATTGATACCAGACAAAATGTCTCACCGGCTTATGCCGGTGAGACATATTTGAATCAAAAAGGGGTTATGCAGCATGGCTGAGATCGTATTTGAAAAAGTTGGCAAATCCTTTGGCAGCACCAAGGTGATCGAAAACCTGGATCTGACCATTGAAGACGGCAAGTTTACCGTGCTGGTGGGCTCCTCCGGCTGCGGCAAGACCACGCTGCTGCGCATGATCGCCGGCATCGGTCCCGCCACCTCCGGCCGCATTTTGATGGACGGCAAGGACATCACCCACCAGCCTCCCGAAAAACGCGATATCGCCATGGTGTTCCAGAATTACGCCATCTATCCCACCATGAGCGTGCGCGAAAACATTGAGTTTGGCCTGAAAAACAAAAAGGTGCCCAAGGAGGAGCGGGACCGCCGCATCGCGGAATATGCCGAGATCGTGGGCATGACGCCCTATCTGGACCGCAAGCCCTCGGACCTTTCCGGCGGCCAGCGCCAGCGCATCGCCCTGGCCCGCGCCATGGTCAAAAAGCCCAGCGTGTTCCTGATGGACGAGCCGCTGTCCAACCTGGACGCCAAGCTGCGCGCCGCCATGCGCGTGGAGCTGATCGAGCTGCAGCGGCGGCTGGGCACCACCTTCGTGTACGTCACCCATGACCAGATCGAGGCCATGTCCATGGCGGACACCATCGTGCTGATGGAAAAGGGCGAGATCCAGCAGATCGGCAGCCCGGAGGAGATCTACCACGAGCCCGCCAACATCTTCAGCGCCCAGTTCATCGGCACGCCGCCCATGAACGTGCTGCCCATGGAGGACGGCATCCGCTTTGGCGTGCGCCCCGAATCCATCGATATGGAGCACCAGCGCGTGGACGGCATGGCGCTGTATCGCAAGGGTCACATCATCACCCGTGAAATGCTGGGCGCGGAAATGCAGTATAAGGTGCGCCTGTCCGACGGCACCACCATCATGGTGCGCAGCGAGGAGAACGACCGCAGCGACCTGCAGGAGGACAGCGACGTGTGGATCATGGCCCGCGCCAGCCGCATCCACTTCTTTGATAAGGACGGCAAGCACATCGGACACGGCGGGCCGGACAGCCTGCTGGCCAAGCTGGGAGGGATGAACGAATGACTTCCCTGTCCTCCTTCACGACGGAGCAGGTGCGGGAGCTGAAACGCATCAAGCGCCGCAGCTGGCTCATGAGCTACGCCATGATCCTGCCGGCCATCCTGTTCCTGCTGGCCTTCGTCATCTATCCCACCGTCAGCATGTTCATCATGAGCCTGTATTACGGCAACGCCATGAACCCCTACAAGAAGTTCAAGGGCCTGGCGAATTACAACGTGCGTCCGGACTTCTGGGTGGCCCTGCGGAATACAGCCGCCTACACCGGCATGGCCCTGGTGCTGGTGATGGTGCTGTCCATCCTGTTTGCCCAGTGGATGTACAAGAGCCGCAAGCTGAACAACGTGGCCCAGACCGTGTTCTTCACGCCCCATCTGGTGGCAGGCGTCAGCGCAGGCTTCATCTGGAGCTGGCTGATGAGCAGCCAGCCCTACGGCCTGTTCAACACCGTGTTCAACGCCCTGGGCTTCTCCACCGTGCGCTGGCTGGATGACTCCAGCACCGCCATGTTCTCCATCGTGCTCATGAACACCTGGAAAAACGTGGGCTACTACTGCCTGATCATCATGAGCGCCATGAAGAGCATCCCCACGGAGATCTACGAATCCGCCCGGCTGGACGGCTCCTCCTCCATCAAGACCTTCTTTAAGATCACCATTCCCATGATCAGCCCGCAGCTGTTCTTCCTCTTGATCACCATTACCACGGGCAGTTTTAAGGTGTTCGACTCCGTGCGCATCATGACCAACGGCGGGCCCGGCGACGCCACCCGCGTGCTGAGCATGTATATTTACGATTACGCCTTTGAACGCAACAACACGTTGGGCTATGCCTGCGCCGCGGGCATCCTGATGATGCTGCTGATGGTGGCGGTCACAGTGTTCGACTTCGGCTTCGTTGAAAAAAAGGTCCATTACCAGTAAGGAGGGAGCAAAATGATTAAAGCCATCAAAAATTATTTTGTCCAGCCTAAATGGGGACTGCAGCTTTTCAGCGATATTGTGAAGATCCTGCTGATGCTCGCCTTCATCTTCCCGTTTTACTGGATGATCGTCACCGCCTTCAAGAGCTATACCGAGTCCATGGCCGTGCCGCCCACCCTGATCCCCTCCGTATGGACGCTGGAGGGTTACCGCAGCACCTTCAACAGCGGCCTGGACATCCTGAACTACGCCAAGAACACCGTCATCGTCACCGCCAGCGTCATCACGCTGCAGCTGCTCATCATGGTGCCCGCCGCCTACGCCTTCGCAAAGCGGGAGTTCCCCCTCAAGGGCTTCTGGTTTGGCATCGTGCTGGTGGCCTTCATGATCCCGCTGCAATTGACCTACATCCCGGTGTATCTGAGCATGCAGAGCATGAACCTGGTCAATACCCTGTGGCCCCAGATTTTGCCCATGGGCGCGGACGCCTTCGGCATCTTCATGCTGCGCCAGTCCTTCAAGCAGATCCCCGATGAAATCATCGAGAGCGCCAAGCTGGACAGCGCCGGCGAAATCCAGATCATGCTGCGCATCATGCTGCCCATGTGCAAGAGTGCCATGGTGACCATCGCCATGTTCTCCTTCATCGGCACCTGGAACGCCTACTTCTGGCCCCTGGTCATGACCCGCAACGAAAGCGTGCGCCCCCTGACCATGGCCGTGGAAAAGCTGCGCGACGTGGAAATGGGCATCCGCTGGAACTCCCTGATGGCCGCAAACACATTGCTTGTGGTGCCCATCCTGATCGTCTTCATCTTCGCCAGCAAGAAGATCATCGAGGGCTTTGCCTACCGCGGCATGAAATAACGGAATATGGGCATACAAAAAACCGGAAGCGGGAGCTTCCGGTTTTCCTGTCGCCCACCTTGGGGAGCGCGAGCAGCCATGCGCATTTTGGTTGGCCTGGAGCCTGCGGCTGCGCATCGAAAGCATCTGTCAGCCCTACATCGGCGGGATAAAAGAAATTCGGGAAATCAACGCGGAATACACCGCGCCCTTTGTGCGGTGATCCGCTGACAGAAGGAAGCATGACGCCCTGTCAGCAGCAATGGGCCCAGGCCCAATACAACGCCTGCTTCCATTGCCGCCGCATGGAAAAGGAGGCGGAAGAGGGCGTCAGAAGAACCGCCAGCGGCTCAGCAGGTATCCCGGCACCACCACGATCAGGAAAAAGGCCCAGCTGATCAGAGTGAACACCCGGATGAAGCGGCCGCCGTTTTGCGGGTATTCCCGCACATAGATGCGGTAGTTGATCACCGAGGCCAGGGAGCCGATGAGGGAGCACAGCCCGGCGGTGTCCGCGCCGTAGATCAGCGCGGCAAAGTTTTCCGTGAAGGGATAAAGCACAATGGTGGACGGCACGTTGGAGATGATCTGGCTCAGGCCGATGCTCCACCAATATTCGCTGCCGGCCACCGCTTTTTTGAGCACGGAGGCGATGGCCTCGTTGGCGGCGATGGAGGAAGAAAAGACAAAGAAGCAGAAAAAGGTGACGATGAGCACGTAATCCACCCGCAGCAGCAGCCTGCGGTCCATCACGGCGATGACCGCCAGCACCAGCGCCACCGCATAGGGCCACAGGGCGGTGCGGGTGACGATGACGGCGATGATCAGGGCGAACAGCAGCAGATAGACCGCGCGCCGCGTCCGTCCCTCCGCCTGCCAGGGCTCGTCCCGGCTCTCCGCCCGGATCTCCTCCTTGGGATTCCGGCGATACAGGAAGAAAATGAACCCCACCAGCAGCAGGGCGGACAGGGCGCACAGCGGCAGCATATGCAGCATAAAGTGCCACGCGGTCACCTGCGCCTGGCCGTAGAGGAACAGATTTTGCGGGCTGCCAAAGGGCATCAGCATGGAGCCGCGGATGGCGGCGATGTTCTCCAGCGTGATCACGGGCAGGATATACCGCTCCTTCTGCCCATCCCGGAACAGCAGGATGGTCAGGGGCACAAAGATGATCAGCGACACGTCGTTGGTGACGAACATGGACGTGAAAAAGACCCCGAACACCAGAAAGAGGGTCAGGGCGGCGACCCGGTGCAGCCGGGAGGCCAGCCGCGCCACGGGCCGCAGCACGTTTTCCTTTTTAAAGCCTTCCAGCACGCACAGCATCATCAGCAGCGTGCCCAGGGTGCGCCAGTCAATATCCGCCAGCAGCCGCTTGGTGGGCGGCGTGATGATCAGCGCGGCCAGCGCCGCCAGCAGCGACAGGGTGAGCATCAGTTCCTTTTTGAGAAAGCGCAGCACTTTTTTCATTGACAGGATTCCTTTCAGCCGGCATGCGGCCAGCCTGCAAAGTATATATCACAGGGACGAAAAACACAAGCCAAAAGGAGAAAAAACCATGAAATATCAGGGCATCCGGAAGATCCAGGAGGGTAAATTCATCACCCGCTACGACGTGGATTATGTGACGGCGGAGGGGCATCCCAAAACCTATGAGATCATCAGCCGGAACAAGGACATCCAGAGCCTGGAGCAGCTGCAAAACCGCCAGGCCAACGCCGTGGTCATGATCCTGACGGACGAGAGCGGCCAGCGCATCCTGGTGAACCGGGAATACCGCATGGCCATGGCCCAGTGGATCTACAATTTCCCCGCCGGGCTCATCGACCCCGGCGAAACCCCGGAGGAGAGCGCCCGGCGGGAGCTGCGGGAGGAAACCGGGCTCACCCTCACCCGCATCGACGACGTGCTGGACAACAGCTACAGCGCCGTGGGCTTCGCCAACGAGCGCAACGTGTGCGTGTTCGGCGCCGCTGCCGGGGAATTCCACAAAAGCACCTCCGAGGTGGAGGAGATCACCCCCGGCTGGTACACCCGGGAGGAAATGCGCCAGCTCCTGCGCACTGAGCCCTTCGCCGCCCGCACCCAGGCCTATTGCTATGCGTGGGCCATGGGAAAATGAGGGGGCGATGGCGTTTGACTGGAAGGATATAAAAACAGAAAATGGTAAGGGGGAACGATAAGGGCCTCCGCGGCCCTTATGATCCTGCGGCAAGGGATTTCATCCCTTGCATCCCGCCGGGCGAATTGGCTTAAATGCAATAACAAACAGCTTGCGCCTGTAACTTGAGTGTTGCAAAGAGAGCTTCCGGGCAGAAGAAAACCGGCGGCAGTCCGGAAAAATGAGTTTACTCATTTTCTCCGGCCTGACGCCAGTTTTCGCTGTGCGCTTTGCGCACAGTACGCCAGCGAAGCTGGCTGCCCGGAAGCGGTGGTCTGCGTTATCTAAGCAACTGCGGGAAGTTGCTTGCTATTGGGGCTATGCAACATCCGCCGCTGGCGGGTCCAGGGAGGTACTACCTCCCTGGTAGGAGCTCGAGGGCAAAGCCCTCGAACGTCTCCCCGTCAAATTTCTGTTTTTCGCAGCCTCACCTTAATCAAGGCAGCGTATCACGAAAAGAAGTCCCGTTTCTTAAACCCCGCTGTCAAGAACCGGCCAAAGGCGCGGCGGTTGGAGAGCCACATGATCCGGGCGTCTCCCGCCGGCATGGCCTCCAGCTCCGCCGCGGCTTTTTTCAGGCTGTCCTCGTTCACGTCGGACAGCACGACGTTGCAGCCCAGGCTTCTGAATTTCCGGGCCTGGCACAGTCCAAAGCCCGGGCCGAGCCCGTGATGACGGTCGTTTTCATGGCGTCTTGCTTCTCATTCCTCGCCGCGCATGAAGCGCTCGATCTCGTCGGGGTCCTTGATGATGTCGCGGCTGAGCACCTCGCAGCCGTCCTGGGTGATCAGCAGGTCGTCCTCGATGCGGATGCCGATCTCCTCTTCATCGATATACAATCCGGGCTCGTCGCTGATGATCCAGCCGGGCTGCAGCACGTCTCCGGCAAAGGTGGCGTCATGGCAGTCGATGCCGATGGAATGGCTGACGGAGTGCATGTAATATTTGCCCACCTCGCTGACATCCGCGATGAGCCCCAGGGCCACCAGGCCTTCGCCCAGCACGGACTTGGCGATGTCGTTCAGATCCTTCAGGGTGATGCCGGGGCGGGCGGCCTCGGCCACGGCACGGTTGGCCTGGAGCACCAGGCTGTAGATCTCCTTCTGCCGGGGGGTGTATGTGCCGCTGGCGGGGAAGGTGCGGGTGATGTCGCTGCAATAGTTGCCGTACTTTGCGCCCAGGTCCATCAGCAGCAGGGAGCCGGGCTGAATGGTCTCCCGGTTGGTGTTGTAGTGCATCATGCAGCCGTTTTTGCCGGCGGCGGAAATGGTGTTGAAGGCAAAGCGCGTGGCGCCCAGCGCCTTGCAGATGAATTCAAAGTTGGCCTGGGCCTGATATTCCGTCATGCCGGGCTTGAGGGTTTCCATCACCCGCTCCAGACCCTGGCGGGTGATGTTGATGGCGCTGCGCACCCGGCCGATCTCCTCCGCGTCCTTGCACTCCCGCAGCGGCACGCAGGCGCGATGCAGGTCCCGCAGGGTGACGGCGGGGTAGAGATGGGCGAACTCCCGGGCTTTCACGGTGTTGTAATCGTCCGGGTCGTTCATGCCGCAGCGGTACAGGTCAAAATAGGCGTTTTCAATGTTGAAGCGGCCCATGTACCGGCCAATGGCGGCGCTGAGGCTGTCGATATAGCGCACGTCCTGGATGCCGCTCACCTGGGTGGCGTCCTCCTTGGTGGGCATTTTGCCCGTCCAGCGCTCGTGCAGGGGATCGGCCTCCTCGATGAACAGGGTTTCGTTCACCGTGCCGCCCACCTTGGCAGCCAGAAAGGCCATGTTTTCCCGCTCCAGGCCGGTGAGATAAAAGAACTGGCTGTTGGCCTCAAAGTTATAATAATCATCCTCGTTGGTGTGCACCGGCACCCCGGCAAAGCTCACCACCAGGCTGCCGTCGGGCAGGGTGTCGTAAAGCCGCTTTCTGTGTTGCTCAAAAGACATACAAAGCACCTCTTTTTGCTATGGAATAAACAAATTTTACAATATTTGCCCCTCGTTGGCAAGGGGTGAAATCGGTGCTGTTCCGCGTGTGGAAGGGGGAGAGGGGGCGTAATGTCGGAGAGAAAAACAGAAATTTGACGGGGAATAAAGATAGTTACGCTTAGATCCTGCTGGCCCTCGGCCAGCAGGATCTCATATAAACTAACTTGCCAATTTCTGTTTATGAAGAATAGCATTATTTTTTCCCCAAACTTCCATTCGCAATGCAAAAGCCCCCTGCTTTCAAATGAAAACAGGGGGGGCATAGTTCCGCCGGGCTCAGGCCTTCTGGGCCAGATAGGCGTTCAGCTTTTCCACCAGCTCGTCCACGTCGGTGCCATGGGCGGCGCAGCCGTCCTGCAGGCTTTCCATCTGGCTGAAGGGGCAGCCCATGCAGTGCATGCCATACTCCATCATGATGGGGGCGGTGGTGCGGTCGATATCCAACACTTGCTTAATGGTCATTTCCTTGGTGATGGTGCTCATTTTCGTTTTCCTCCGTTTCACTGGGGACCGCGCCCAAGCAGGCTGCGATCTATCCTGATTGTAGCCCATGAAGGGCGGTCTGTCAATGGGCAAATGGCGCAGGATCATTCCCGGAAAAAGGCGTCGTACACCGCCCTGATCCCCGCCTCATAATCCGCTTCGGGTACCACGGCGGTGAGCGCCTGTCCGACTGGGGGCAGGTGGAGGGACAGGGGCCGGATGCCGGCGGCGGTGAGGGCGGCGGAAAAGCGGGCGGGGGCGTCCAGGCGGGGCAGCGCTTCTCCCACCAGGGAAAGGGAGGCCAAGCGCTCCTGATGCCGGGCCTGATGGGCCAGGGCGGTCAACGTCTCCGGCAAATCACCTTTTCCCCCCAGGGTCAGGCACAGGGTATCGGCGTCCAGGGCCAGGCGCTCCAGCGGCAGACCTGCGTCCAGAGCGGCCCGGGCCATGTCCGCCCCCTTTTCTATGGCCTCCAGCCGCCACAGCGTCAGGCCTCTGCGGCCTGTGATGCCGGTGACCCGGGGCGTTTCGCCGCCGAAGGCGGCATGAATCCAGGTGCCCGGATGGGCCGGGTCCGCCGCCGGGCGGATGTTCAGCGGAATGCCCGCCGCCCGCACCGGGGCCACGGCGGCCTCGCTGATCACCTGCGCCCCCAGGCGGGACAGGGCCCGCAGTTCCCGATAGGTCATATCTCCCACGCACCGCGCGCCGGGCACGATGGCGGGATCGGCGGCATACACCCCCGCCACGTCCTTAAAATTTTCATACACGTCGGCGTTCAGCGCCGCGGCGGCCAGCGCCCCGGTGACGTCGCTGCCGCCCCGGGCAAAGGTGTGGATCGCGCCGGCATCGTCGGCCCCGTAAAACCCCGGCAGCACGCCGCCATCCGCCAATCGCCGCCGCAAAAGGCCCAGGGTTTCCGCCGTTTTCAGCCTTCCCGCGGCGTCAAAGCGGATCACCTCCGCCGCGTCCACAAAGGGCCAATCCAGATAGCTTGCCAGCAGCCTGCCGCACAGCCATTCTCCCCGGCTGGCCGCCCAGGCGGCGTCGGCTCCCTCCTTGAGACCCGTGTAGACCGCCCGCAGACCATCGTCCGGCGCGGGCAAGCCCAGCGCCGCCGCGATCTCCCGGTAGCGCTCCGCCACCCGATCAAAGAGATGGCCGAAGCTCCTGCCCGCCGCGGCCGCGGCCTGGCAGGCGTACAAAAGATCGGTGATCTTCTCGTCCCGTGCCTCCCGCTTGCCCGGCGCGCTGGGCACCAGCACCCGCCGCTCCGGCTCCCGGGCCAGCAGCTGTCCCATTTTTCGGATGGACGCTCCGTCCGCCAGCGGCGCGCCCCCTGCCTTGCATACCCGCATGCTCTCACCTCCTTTACATTTTGCCCGGTTTTTCTTATAATAAACAGGCGGGCCGGGCACGCTATGGGCGGGAGGTTTTTCCATGGAAGAAACCCTGCGCAGGATCCTGGTCCTGCTGGAGCAAATGAACGACCGTCGGGAACGGCTGCTCAGCGCCTTTCTGTCCGGCGTGCTGCGCGGCATCGGCGCCATGATCGGCTTTGCGGTGCTGGGCACGGCGCTGCTCTGGCTGCTGCAATCCATCGCCCGGGCCAATCTGCCGCTGATCAGCGATTTTCTGGCCCAGGTGGTCACCATGGTCAAATTGAGGCTGCAATGAAACACACCCGTTTATTCCTGGCCGCCGGGCTTGTGCTGGCGCTGGACCGGCTGACGAAGGCCCTGTGGCATGACGCCCGGGTATCGCTGATCCCGGGCATATTGGCCCTGCGCGGCACCCGGAACACCGGCATGGCCTTTGGCCTGCTGGCCGGACGGCAAGGACTGCTGATCCCGCTGACGCTGGCGGTGGTGGCCGGGGTGCTGCTGTATCTGCGTCGCCATCGGCTGAACCGGCTGTGCCAGTACGGCGCGGGGCTGCTGCTGGGCGGCGCCCTGGGCAACCTGGCGGACCGGGTTTTCCTGGGCTATGTCATCGATTTCATCGACCCGGTGTTCCTGCACTGGTTCGTTTTCAATCTGGCCGACGCGGGCATCTGCCTGGGCGCGGCGCTGCTGATGATCCACCTGATTTTTGGAAAGGAAGAAAAAGACAAATGACGACCTACACCGGCGACGGCTCCCGGCTGGATGTGCTCTTGTCCCAGGACGGGAACCTCAGCCGATCCCGGGCGGCGGAGCTGATCCGCCAGGGAGCGGTGACCGTCAACGGCAAAGTGGAGACCAAGCCCGCCTGCAAGCCGGAGAATGGGGCGGCGGTGCAATTGGAAATGCCGGAGCTGCGGCCTGCCAGCGTGGAGGCCCAGGACATCCCGCTGACCGTGCTCTATCAGGACCAGCATCTGGCGGTGGTGGTCAAGCCCCAAGGCATGGTGGTGCATCCCGCGGCGGGCAACGCCGACGGCACCCTGGTCAACGCCCTGCTCTATCACCTGGACAGCCTCAGCGGCATCGGCGGCGAGATGCGCCCCGGCATCGTGCACCGGCTGGATAAGGATACCAGCGGCCTGCTGCTGGTGGCCAAGGACGACCAGACCCACGCGGCGCTGTCCGAAGCCCTGAGCCAGCGGCGGATGGAAAAGCACTATTACGCCGTGGTGGCGGGGGTGATGAAGGAGGACAGCGGCGTCATCGACGCGCCCATCGGCCGCAGCCACACCGACCGCAAAAAGATGGCCATCGTGCCCGACGGCCGTCCCTCCCGCACCGAATGGCGGGTGGCGCGCCGCTGGAGCGACCGCACCCTGCTGGATATCCACCTGATCACCGGCCGCACCCACCAGATCCGCGTGCACATGAGCAGCATCCACCACCCCGTGCTGGGCGACCCCATCTACGGCCACAAAAATATGCCCCACGCCCCCCGGCTGATGCTGCACGCCTATTCCCTGGCCTTCACCCACCCCGCCACCGGCGAGCGGATGACCTTTACTGCATTGCCGGACAAGTGCTTCGGGGTGGAGGAATAAGCGCGGACAAAGGGAACTCATTTAATCAGAGCTTCCTTAAACAACCGGCAGGCGCTTCACATAAAAAATCCAGTTGTTAGCTGGACTTGTTAGCTGGAAATTTGCGGTTAGCAAGGAAAGTGGCAAAACTGCTCGAAATGATGTATTAAACGTGAAAAAACTCCACCAGATGGTGGAGTTCTGTGGAGCTGATGGGCGGATTTGAACCGCCGACCTCATCCTTACCAACGGATAACCCATCAGTCCATTAGTTGCACGAAACGCGACAATTGCAGTATGTGCTATTAGTGAGAACCGTTTACGCACTTACCGTTGAAAAACGGGACTATTTCGGCTCCTCACACATCTTGTTTGTTAGCTGGGCGTTAGCTACAAAAAAAAGCTACATCCATATGATAGCAGGGAATGTGGTGATATTGCAAGGAGTGTTTTTATGGGGAATAACTGCATGGAAAAGCAAGTACAGCGCACATATACCGTAGAGGAAATCGCGCAGATCCTTGGAATTAGCACACGAAAGGCTTACGACTTTTGTTCAAATACATCAGATTTTAAAGTCTTGTATATTGGGAAGCGCTGCATTAGAGTTCATAAGGAATCGTTTGAAAACTGGGTTATTTCTCTTTCCGAAAAACAAATATAAGTATACTAATTAAAATAGCGCTCAGATGTTGATACTGAGCGCTATATAAATGAGGTGCGAATTCTTGATTGGAAACTTGTTTTGTAAATATGTCCATTTACCTGATATTATAGATAGTATTATTCTTCTTTTCTTGCTTTTTCATAATCAATAGGATATATTGAATCTTTTTCTTTGTAATGTACCACTATACATTTGACTTCAGAAAGAGGAATAAGATAACGTTCATATTTATTGTGCTTTTTCCAATTATCTTTTTCCTTTCCTTCTTCAAAAATCTTGCAATAATCAAGTACCATCCATGCATCTTCACTCTTTAGATCATATGAAAGCAACCTGCCACTTATGGCTTGTCTTTCTCCATAAACAGTTATATCTGGGGTGTCTTCCATATTGCACAGTTCAAATATACTTTCTGATAAACTGGTGTTATATATGGAGTTAAATAGCTTTCGGATAACGGGAATACGTCGCAGTTTTAAAATAAAAATAGCAAAGACAATACCAAATATAGATAATGATATACAACGAAGATATAAATCGGACTGTGCAAAGGAAAAAAGAGCTGAAATAAAATCACAGTTCCATATTATCTTGAGAAAACCTTTTAGCAAGTAACTTATTACAACACATGCTCCTATATGTATTGCTTCTGGTATTGAATCATTATCGCTATTTTTCAATCTTCGATAAGTAAATATAGCCATATATCCAGGGACAAAGTATTCCAAGATACGAGGCATGTTAATAAGAAGATCATCGACTACCATTTTCGTCCTCCTTGATTCTGTTTATTTGTAATCTTTATGAGGTGGCGTTGTCCCGTCGCCTTTGCCATGGGGATCCATTTCCCTTTCTCTAAGCTGTTTATGATTAACAGATCGAAAAGTTTTTGTTGTTCCTGAGTTTTCAATTCGGGAATTTTTAAATTGAAAACCAGGATGGTGGAGAGCATGCATTTTTTGATGGCTTAAGTCCATGCTCCATTTTAATTTCTTCTCGCCACTCGAAATGTTTGATGTTTTCTGAATAACTATTGTTTGAGTGCCATTCTCTCCGGTATTTTCTGTTTGTATTTTTACGCGGTGTTTATTTATGGCTCTCCTTCTTCTTGCCGATAAATGAGAGTACTCTTTTTCTTTTGTTCCACGCATACTTTTTCTCCTCGTATTATAGTGTCGTAGTTTATAGCTCCTCACCAAGAGCTGTGCTACACTGCTGGGGATGCTGTGGATTGGTATTGTCCTCCTACCGCAAGAC
>CACWUV010000023.1 GCA_902764185.1 uncultured Eubacteriales bacterium | reverse complement strand
ATTCACCTGTGTGGTCATGCCCGCCGTGGGCGGACCGCCCATGCTGCTGACCCGCAACCTCTTCTATACCGCGCTCACCCGCGCCCGGCAATTGGTGGTGCTGGTGGGGCGGGAGGAGGCGGTGGCCGCCATGGTGAACAACAACCACATCGCCCGGCGCTATACCGCCTTGGCGGAGCGCCTGAGCGAGCTGCCGAGGGAGTACGAATGAAGCCGGACTGGAAGGAGCTGCTGTTCCCCCGGGCGGCGGATTGCCTGATCTGCGGCGATCCCCGGCAGGCGGAGGGCAAGTATTGCCTGTGCCCGCGCTGCCGGGAGAGGCTTCTTTCCCTGCGCCTGCGGGAAAACGTGTGCCCGCGGTGCATGGGGCCGCTGGACGGCAAAGGGCAATGCCGCTTTTGCCGGTCGGAGAGCCTGAAACCCATGCGGGCAGGCTATGGGGCTTTTCGCTATGCCGCCGAGGCCAAAGCCCTGGTGGAGCGGCTGAAATACGGCTTTGAGGACGAGGCGGCGGATGCGCTGGCCGCGGTGATGGCCCAATGCTTTCCGGCGGCGGAATACGACGCCCTGGTGCCTGTGCCGCTGCACCGCACCCGCCAGCGCGGACGCGGAGCCAATCAGGCGGCGCTGCTTTGTGACCGAGTGGGGCCCCGGGCGGGCCTGCCGGTGCTGGATGCGCTCCAGCGGGTGCGCAACACCCGCACGCAGATCCGCCTGAACCCGGCGGAGCGGCAAAGAAACGTGCGCAGGGCTTTTGCCGCCACCATGAATGTGCAGGGCCTGCGGCTGCTGCTGGTGGACGATGTGCGCACCACCGGCGCCACCGCCCGCGCCTGCGCGGAAGCACTGCTGTCCGCCGGAGCGCGGGAGGTGGGAATTTTGACCGCCACCATCGCGTCGGAGGGCAAACGATAAGGAGGAAGAAAGATGGCGCTGATTTCCTGTCCCAAGTGCGGCAATACCGTTTCCGAATATGCCGATATTTGTCCCTATTGCGGCCATCCCATCGGGGAAGAGAAGAAGGGCAAGGGCCTCCGGAAAATGGTGGTCCTGTCCATGATGGCGGCGATCATAATCGTGGCGGCGGTGATCTTCTTCCTGGGCCTCTCCGCCAACAGCGCAAAGAAAGCCTGGCTGGAAGCCACCCGGACGGCCACCGCCACAGAACCCGCCGTTTTCCATGGCGCGCAGCCCACCTATGCGCCCATCCAAATCGCCGTGCCCACGATGCCCAACCTGCGCGCCAGCAGCCCGGTGGCCCGGCGCGCGCTGGAGCTGTTGGAGCAGGAGCCCCATTCCTACGCAGTGCTCACCCGGATGCTGCGCAGCGAGGGTTTCAGCTCCGTGGACATCCTCTACGGCCTTACCCAGAGCGGCATCGACTGGATGGAGCAGGCCGCGCGCAAGGCGCGGCAATATGTCGCCCAGGGCGATTACACCCGGGAAGCGCTGCTGGAGCAGCTGATAGCGGTGGGCTTTTCCGAGGAGCAGGCGGCCTACGGCGCGGATCACTGCGGCCAAAGCTGGTAATTTTTTCAAAGAATACAAAGGAGGCCCGCCATGACCTTTCTCCAGGAGCTGACCGAGCGCTTTCCCATCCGCAAGAGCCGGGAGCAGAAGGATGCCTTTCTCAGATACGCCCAGGCCCAAGCCCGGCGCATGGGATACAAGGCGGCCATATCGGAGGACGCCCGGCACCGCAATTTCGTGGCGGGAGATCCGGACAGGGCCGCCGTGCTCTTCACGGCCCATTATGACACCCCGGCCAACATGGTGCTGCCCAATCTCATCATCCCGCGCAACCTGCCCCTGTATTTCGGCTACCAGCTGGCCATCGTCGCCCTGCTGTTTCTCCTGTGCGCGGCGCTGAGCTTCGGCATCTTCGCCCTGACCCAAAGCGGCCCCGCGGCGCTGATCACCTTTCTGATCGCCTATTACGCGCTGCTGCTGGTGCTAATCATGGGCCCGGCCAACAGGCACAACGTCAACGACAACACCTCCGGCGTGGCCGCGGTGCTCCGGCTCATGGAAAGACTGCCGGAGGAGGTGCGGGACCAGGCGGCCTTCGTGCTCTTTGACGATGAGGAAAAGGGACGCCAGGGCAGCAAGGCCTTTGTCGTCCGCCATCCCGAGGTCAAAAAGAGCACGCTGGTCTTCAACATGGACTGCGTGGGCGTGGGGGAACACCTGCTGATCATCGGCAAAAATTACGCCCGTCCGCTGCCGGATTACGCGCTGCTCCAGCAGTGCCTGACCCCGGAGGCGGGCATTACGCCCCATTTTTACCCCAGCACCGGCACCACCATGAATTCCGACCAGCGGGCCTTTCGCCGGGGTGTGGGCTGCGTATGCTGCAAGCGGCGGCCCATCGTGGGCTATTACACCCCCAGCGTCCACACCCGCCGGGACACCGTGGCGGATGAAGGGAACATCGAATATCTGGCCCGCCATCTCACGGACTTTGTAAAAGCTTTGGCGGAAAATTGATTTTTGCACCTTCCTGCGGTACAATATAACCCCATGAAACGGAGGTGAGCGTATGAAAAAGCTGCTGTTAGTCCTGTTGTTGCTCTGCTTGCTGATTTGTCCGGCATACGCCGAGGAAGCCTGGTTTGCGGATCAGGAGGCCCAGGTGGTGCCCGCGGGCGTGGAGGCCCAGGTGGACAGGCAGGCGTTTGCGCTCGCCTTGCCGGACGGGCGGCAGGCGCTGAGCCTGCGGCTGACGGCGGAGGGGAACCTGCGCTTTGGCCGCTATGACCAGATCGTGCGCACGGCGCTGCTGGATGCCGAAACCGGCGAGGAGATCGCCTTGACGGCCGTTTTCCCCGATCCGGATGCGCTCCAGGCATTCCTGGACGCCTATGTGGAGGAAAACGTGCTGGAGGAACTCAACACCTATCTGGACGCCTCCGATCTCCTGCCCGTCCCCCTGGATGCGGTGAGCTTTGACGATCAGGGCGTCACCTTCCATTATCCCAGCAGCCGGTTCCAGTTTTTCAGCGGCCATGCGGGCGCGGTGCAGCTGCAATGGTATGAGCTGCGGGATTATATGACCCTCAGCGAAATGGGCGCGCCGCTGCCTCTGGAGCCGGGCGGAAGCATCGACGAGCTATTGGAAAAATATGGCAGCCTCACCGACCCCGATCTGGTGACGGGCGGGGAGCTCTATGAATTCGAAGCCCCGGCGCTGCGGGGCGTGCAGGCCATTGCCGACGATACCGGCACGGTGACCGCCGTGCGGTATGCCCGCTTTGAATGGCGGGGGATCACCCCCGGCATGGACCGGGAAAAGGTGGAAGCCCTGCTGGCCAGCGCTGATGTTACGGTGAATCTGGACGCCGATACGGCGGTCTATCTGTGGGTGCAGCCCGGCGAGCGCGCCGGGTATGGCGACACCCAATTGTATTATGATGAGGAGGGCGCGCTCTATTTGCTGGAGCGCTGCCTGGAGAAGGAGTAAAATTTCTGTATGGCGCAAACAAAAAAAGCCCAGGTGAAGATCAAAACCACGGATCGCGGCGGCATGGCGCGGCTGATCATCGGCTGCGTGCTCATCGCCGTGGGCCTGGGCTGGTTTTTTGGCCTTTTTATGAATACCTCCAGCGCCTGGTCCACCCTGCGCTTTTTCCGGGATACGGCCAACGGCCTGGGCGGCGCGCTGTGCATGCTGCTGCCGGTCTATGCGCTGTGGGGCGGCGGGCTCATGTATGCGTCCAGCCGCCGCCGGGTGTCCTACCGCATCTACCTGTGCGCCCTGGGCATGTATCTGTGCCTGCTGTCCATCCTGACATTGACCACCTCTGTGGGCAACAGAACCAATTCCCTCATGCTCTACATCGGCAATAGCAACAAGACCTCCCTGGGCATCGTCAACAACACCTCCTTCACCGCTTATTTGCGGGGGGCCTATAACCTGCGGGCCTTCAATGGCGGCCAGCTGGCGGGCGGGGGATTGCTGGGCATGCTGCTGGCCTATCCGCTCTATGCCGTGTTCGGCGCGCCGGGCGGCGTGACGCTGCTGGCTTTGGCCATGGTGGTGCTGTTCCTGATCCTGATCCGGGTAAATCCGGCGGACATCATCAGCGCCGTCAGCGACTGCCGCTATCGCCGGGAGGAGGAAGCCCAGCGCTGGGAGCAGCAGCCCGCACCTCCCGCCGAGGAAGAGGTGCAGCCCGCCTGGCAGCCGGGCGCCGTGTCCTATCCCATGGAGCCTTTGATCCCTCCCCAGACCGTCAATTATACCGGCACCAGCGTGCAGAGCGACGTGGCGGAGAGCTATCTGGTGGGCGAGCGCGATCTGACGCCGCCCGCGCCCGCTGCGCCTGAGACCCCCGCCGGCTTTGTGCCGGTGCAGTCGGGGGTGCTCTATGAGGAGCACATTCCCGTGATGGACACCGCCCCCGAGCGTCCGGCCCGCCGTCGCCGCAGCGATGCGGAGCATCTCCGGGAGGAGAAGCCTGCGGAAAAGCCCGTGGCCCAGCCCGTCCGGCCCCAGCCCGCGGCTCCCGCGCAGCCCGTTCGGCCTCAGCCTGCGGCGGCTGTTCAGCCCAAGCAGGAGCCGGAGGATTTGCCCTGGTATGGGGATAACGAGGCCATTCCGCCCATCGTGGAGGAGAAGCCCGCGCCTGTCAAACCCGCGCCTGTGCAGCCGCCCAAGCCCATCGTGGCCGGCGAAGCCAAGCAGGTGTTCACCGATCCCGCCGTGCCCCTCACCGGCGAGCGCATCTCCATCACCGGCCAGAACAACGACCGGCCGCGCATCGATCCCTTCGAGGCCAAGCACACGGCGGAGCCCATGAAGAAGCCCGAGGGCGTGTACGCCTTCCCGCCCATGGGCCTTTTGCGCGAGCCCAAGCATCAGCGCCTGGATACCTCCCAGGAGGATAACGCCCGGGCCCAGATGCTGGAGCACACCCTGAGCAGCTTCAACATCACCGCCACCGTGGAATATGTGGTGCATGGCCCGGCCATCACCCGTTTTGCGCTGCGGCTGGCGGACGGCGTCAACGTCAACCGCCTCAACACCATCAGCAACAACCTGGCCATGAGCATGAAGGCCGTGGGCCTGCGCATCGAGATCCCCATTCCCGGCACCAGCCTGGTGGGCATCGAGGTGCCCAATGAAAAGGTGTCCATGGTCACGCTGAAGGAGGTGCTGGACAGCGACGTCATGCGGGCCAACCCGTCGCCCACGGCGGTGGCCATCGGCAAGGACATCACCGGCCAGCCCATCATGTGCGAGCTCAGCGACATGCCCCATATGCTGATCGCCGGCGCCACCGGCAGCGGTAAATCCGTGTGCATCAACTCTATCATTCAAAGCATCCTCTACCGCGCCACGCCCCAGCAGGTGCGCATGCTGATGATCGACCCCAAGCTGGTGGAACTCCAGCCCTACAACGGCATTCCGCATCTGCTCACCGAGGTGGTGTCCGATCCCAAGAAGGCCGCCGCCGCGCTGGACTGGCTGGTGCAGGAGATGGGTGACCGCTATCGCCGCTTCCAGCAGATCGGCGTGCGCAACATCCAGGGATATAACAAAAAAATGACCAACGAAGCGGATCGCATGCCCGACATCGTGGCCATCATCGACGAATTCAGCGACCTGATGGTGCAGTGCCGCAAGCAGGTGGAGGAGAGCATCCAGCGCCTGGCCGCTCTGGCCCGCGCCGCCGGCATCTATCTGATCGTGGCCACCCAGCGGCCTTCCGTGGACGTCATCACCGGCGTCATCAAGGCCAATATCCCCAGCCGCATCGCCTTCGCCGTGGCCAATAACGTGGACAGCCGCACCATCATCGATTCCGTGGGCGCGGAAAAGCTGCTGGGCAAGGGCGACATGCTCTACTTCCCCCGCAGCGAATTCCGGCCCATCCGCGTGCAGGGCTGCTTTGTGTCCGATGGCGAGGTGCAGGAGATCGCGGACTATGTGAAGGAGCATAACGACGCCCTCTACGATGCCCGGGTGGACGAGCACATGGAAAAGGCCACCCAGGAGGAGGAGCAGCAGGCCGCGGGCGGCAAGGACCCCGATTACGAATATCAGGCCGATACCGAAAACGAGCTGCTGCAAAAGGCCATCGCCATGGCCGTGGAAAGCGGCCAGATGTCCATCAGCATGCTGCGCCGCCGCCTGGGTCTGGGCCACAGCCGGGCGGGCAAGCTCATCGACACCATGGCCCAGATGGGCATCGTCAGTCAGGACGAAGGTCCCAAACCCCGCCGCACCCTGATCACCCGGGAGGACTACCTCAAAATGCAGGCGGAGATCATGGACCAGTAAAAGGAAGCACCATAAAAGAAAAGATCCTTCGGCTTTGCTTTCGCTTCGCTCAGGATGACATTGAAAGGTTTTTTCCCCTTGATTGTTGGCTGCATTTGCAGCATGAAGATCAACAATCATAGAAAAAACAACCAATGATGTCATCCTGAGCGAAGCGCAGCGAAGTCGAAGGATCTTTTTTTAGATTACTTTCTTCCTTCCTGCTTTGTCATGGGCGGCAGCTTGATGGTCATGCCGCTGCCCTCCACGTCGCCGGTCTGCATGTTTTCCACCCGGACGCGCAGCTGCATTTCGCAACCCTTTGCAAGCAGCTTTTCATCGCAGCCGAACAGGGTCATGATGTAGCTTTCGCCTGTCTCGTCCCGCTGGAAGTAGGCCCAGCCCTCCAGGGTGGGTTCCACCCAGATGTCATATTGCAGCATCTCGCGGCCTTGCCGCCAATCCTCCAGGGAAATGGATTCCCCGTCGAACCACAGCATGCCGTTTTCGTCGGGCTCGATCTCGCCGCCATAGTAGACCACCATTTTGTCGGCCTCCTTGGCTGCTACATGGAAGGTGAGGCTCAGGCCTTCTTCACTCCAATAAGCCTCGTTGGCCTGAATGTCCAGCACCTTCCCGTCATAGACGGTGATTTCGGGCTTCACGATGGCCTCTTCCACAATGTTCATACGGGCCACAGTGCCCTCCTGGCCCAGGAACTCCCGGATGGAGGCCCAGTTGGCCGCGGCCAGGGCCACGGCAGAGATCAGCACCAGGGCCAGCGCGGACACCAGGGCAAAGGAAATCTTCTTTTTCATTTTGGGTTCTCCTTCTTGCAGGGCTTGCACCCTGATTTTTAGCGCCAGACGGGGATCCCCCGTCAGCGTGCTCAGGCGGCGATCCACCGCCTGCTGAAAGGCCTTGCGCTCCGCTTCTTCCCTCATGCTTCGTCCCTCCCTTCGATCATGCCTTTAAGCTTTTTCCGCGCCCGGCTCAGCCGATCCGATACGGACGAGCGGGCAATGTCCAGGGCTTCGGCGATCTCCCTTTCGTCCATGCCGTGATAGTAGTACAGCAGCGTCACCTCCCGCAGCTTGCGGGGCAGCCGCATCACCTCCACGATCAGGCTTTCCTCCCGGCTGGAGAAGGACGCGCCGCGCTCGGGCAGATCCTCCGGAGTCACCCGCCGGTCCAAATGCCGAAACCATTCGGATCGGTACAGATCCCGGCAGGTATTGATGGCGATGCGCGTCAGCCAGGTTTTTTGGCTGCTGTCGCCCCGAAAGTCCGGCAGGCTGCGGTAGGCCTTGAGAAAGGTCTCCTGCACGGCATCCTCGGCCAGCTGCCTGTCCCGCAGATACAGGTAGCAGGTGCGTAGCAGCTTATCCTGGTTTTGCGAAACGAGTTCTTCAAAAGCGGAATCTTCCATGCGCTTTCCTCCTTTCACCTGTATAGACGGATGAA
Source organism: uncultured Eubacteriales bacterium (assembly GCA_902764185.1). Lineage (GTDB taxonomy): Bacteria > Bacillota > Clostridia > Christensenellales > Aristaeellaceae > SFMI01. The sequence continues at coordinate 12,046 of CACWUV010000023.1, read as the reverse complement.
CACATAAAAATGACGGATTAATGGCAAACAAATAGATCCTTCGGCTTCACTTCGTTCCGCTCAGGATGACATTGAAAGGTTTTTTCCCCTTGATTGTTGGCTGCATTTGCAGCATGAAGATCAACAATCATGGAAAAAACAACCAATGATGTCATCCTGAGCGAAGCGCAGCGAAGTCGAAGGATCTGCTCAATTGACGCTAATTACACCAGAATTTCCCCATCCAGCTCGGCCTGGCTCACCGCGCCGGTATCCAGCGCCAGTTGCTTCAGCTCGTTATACACCCCGGCTTTGGTCAGTTCCATATAGGGCCCCGCGTACATCACGTACACGATGCCGAAGGTGAAGGTGGACAGCAGAATCCAGCCCAGAAAGCTGAGCTCCAGGACAAAGTAATTAAGCCGGTGGCCGCGCATCATGCGCTCGCTGAGGCGGCTGGCCTCCATGGCGGGCACGTTGGGGCAGTCCGCCAGGATATAGGGGGTCAGGGCGAAGCTGTAATTTTTGATGATGCCGGGAATGATGAACAGCAGGCTCCACAGAAAGACCTGCAGCTGCATCCACAGCATGCCGCCCATCTTGCGCAGAAAGCCGTTGTCAAATGTTTCGGACACGGCGGCGCTGACGGCCACGGGGGTATCCCGCCAGCAATTCAGAAAGAAGAAGGACCCAGTCACCAGAATGACGCCGGTGAGCACCATGGTCAAAAAGCCCAGGGAAATGGAGGTCAGCACCAGCTCCGCCGCCACGATCAGCAGCGTCATGCAGATGCAGGCGCTGCGGTTGCGGTAAAGTACGTTTTTGGCCTCCTCCTTAATGGGAATGCGATCGAAGGTATCCATTTTGCTGTCTCCGTTATTTCAGAATATTGCAGCCGTTGACAAACACGGCGCAGACGTTGGTGGACACCTCGAAGGGGCTGCCATTGGCGATGACGATGTCGGCGTCCTTGCCCACCTCCAGGGAACCCACCCGGTCGGCAATGCCCGCGTGTTTGGCGGGATTGATGGTGATGGCCTGCAAAGCGTCAAAGGGGTCCATGCCGCTCTTGACGGCCAAGCCGGCGCACAGGGGCAGATATTCCTGGGGAATGACGTCCGCGTCGGTGATGATGCTCACCTGAATGCCCGCCCGGGCCAGAATGCCGGGGGTGGTAAAACTCATGTTGCGCAGCTCCCATTTGCTGGCGTCGCCCAGGCTGGGACCCACGGCGCAGGGATAGCCGGCCTTTGCCAGCTCCTCCACGATCAGGTGGCCTTCGGTCACGTGCTCCAATGTCAATTTGACGCCGAATTCCTTGGCGATGCGGATGGCGGTAAAGATGTCCTCGGTGGCGTGGGCGTGGGCCTTCAAGGGCAGCTCGCCCCGGATCACCGGGCGCAGGGCCTCCAGCTTCATATCAAAGGCGGGCTTTTTGCTTTCATCATCGCCTGCGGCCACGATCTTGTGCTCGTATTCCCGGGCCTTGAACAGCATTTCCCGCAGCTTGGCGGCGGTGGTCATGCGGCTGCTGTCGCACTTGTCGCGGTAGCAGCGCTTGGGATTTTCGCCAAAGGCGCACTTCATGGCGATGGGATCTTTGACGATCATGTCGTCCACGCAGCGGCCCACGGTCTTGACGGCAAAGAAGGTGCCGCCCAGCACGTTGGCGCTGCCGGGCCCCACGCATACGGTGGTGACGCCGGCGCGAGAGGCATGCTCCAGGGAGGGCTGCATGGGCTTGAAGCCGTCGATCCCCCGCAGGTGAGGGGTCACGATGTCGTTCATCTCGTTGTAGTCGGTGCCTTCATAGCCAATGCCGTAGCCCGCCAGACCCAGATGAGAATGGGCGTCGATGAAGCCGGCATAGGCGTCCATGCCCTGCGCGTCCAGCACCTCCGCGCCGGGATAATCGATGCCGGAGGCGATGCGGCTGATCTTGCCGTCTTCGATCAGGATGTCCGCGTCAAAGGGCTCGCGGTGGATGCTGTCGTGGATGCGGGCGTTTTTGATGAGCGTCTTCATGTGTTTTTCCTCCTGTCAAAGCATTTTGAGCCAACGTGCGGCCATATCGATCCAGTTTTCGCATTCCGGGTGGAGGTTGTCTCCGCCCCGGGGATACACTTCCTCGCTGCCCAGGGACATGCCGTGGCCGCCCTTTTGGTAGATGTGCATTTCGCAGGGCACGCCGTGCCGCCGCAGAGCGGAGGCAAAGAGCAGGCTGTTTTCCACGGGCACCGCCGCGTCCTCCCAGGTGTGCCACAGGAAGGTGGGCGGGGTTTGGGCGGTCACTTGCTTCTCCAAAGAGACGGTCTCCAGCAGACCGTCCTGCTTTTCGCCCAGCAGGTTGTCGATGGACCCGCGATGGGCGTGTTCGCCTGAGGTGATGACGGGATAACATAAGATCATGGCGTCCGGTCGGCTTTCCTCCCCAAACTGCGGCCACTTGACGCCGATATGACAGGCGGCGTGTCCGCCGGCGGAGAACCCCATGACGGCGATTTTACGGCTGTCGCACAGCCATTCTTCGGCGTGCGCCCGCGCATAGGCCACCGCCTCGGCCGCCTCGTTCAGCGCCTGGGGGTAGACCGACGGCGCTACGGAATAGCGCACGATCACCGCCTGCACGCCCAGCCCCAGCAGCCGAAGCGCCACGGGCTCGGCTTCCCGATCGCTGCGGTAGGCATACGCCCCGCCGGGAAAGATCAGCGCCAGGGGACGGCGGCGGCTGTTCTCCACCGCCCGGTTGTCCGTCAGATAGGTTTCCAGCACCACGCCGGTTTTCGGCAGGGAAATGTACTCGTGACGCATGGCTTGCGCCTCCTGTCAGTCAATAAAGTCAAACTGCATATCCTCGATCTGCACGGTGTCGCCCTCGCCCGCGCCCGCTTTGCGCAATGCGTCGATGACGCCGGTGCGGCGCAGGGTCAGGTGGAACCACTTCATGCTGTCGGTGTCGTCAAAGTTCACGCTGTTGATCAGCCGCTCCATGGCCGCGCCCTCCACCAGATAGACGCCGCCTTCCCTGCGCACGGTGTAGCCGCTCAGGTCGGGCAGATCGTCCAGAAATTCCTCCTGCTCGTAGGGGGTCACGGGGGGCAATTCGGAGAGCTTGCGGGCCACGGCGTCCAGCAGCTCGTCAAAGCCCTGGCGGGTGGCGGCGGACACGGCAAACACCGGCACGTCGGGATATTTTTCTTTGAACATTGCCAGATATTCCGGGCCGTCGGGCAGATCCATCTTGTTGGCCGCCACGATCTGGGGGCGGTTTTTCAGATCGCCATAGCGCTCCAGCTCCAGATTGATGGCCTCAAAATCCGCAATGGGATCGCGGCCTTCACTGCCCGCCATGTCGATGACGTGAATCAGGAGCCTGGTGCGCTCCACATGCCGCAGAAAATCATGGCCCAGGCCCGCGCCGTCGCTGGCGCCCTCCACCAGCCCGGGAATATCCGCCATGACGAAATCCTGTCCATGGCGGCGCACGATGCCCAGGTTGGGGGTGAGGGTGGTAAAGTGATAGTTGGCGATCTTGGGCTGGGCCCGGGTAACCACGCTGAGGATGGTGCTCTTGCCCACGTTGGGGAAGCCCACCAGGCCCACGTCGGCAATGGTCTTGAGCTCCAGGGTGAACTTGAAGGGCTGGGTCACCACGCCGGGCTTGGCAAAGTTGGGAGCCTGCCGGGTGGGGGTGGCAAAATGGGCGTTGCCCCAGCCGCCCCGGCCGCCGTGCAGCAGCACGCGCCGCTGGCCGTCCTCAAACATATCGGCCACGATCTGGCCGTTTTCGCCGCGCACCACGGTGCCCACGGGCACCTTGATCACCAGGTCCTCGCCGTTGCGCCCGCTGCAGCGCCCACCGCGGCCGTCCTCGCCGTTTTGCGCCCAGTATTTGGCCTTCATGCGGAAGTCCAGCAGCGTGTGCATGTTGCCGTCCGCCAGCAGCACGATGCTGCCGCCGTGACCGCCGTCGCCGCCATCCGGACCGCCGTTCAATACGAACTTTTCCCGATGGAAGGACACGCAGCCGTTGCCGCCGTTGCCGGCCTTGGCCGTAAAGGGCGCATGATCTACAAATAATGCCATGGGTTTACTCCTTTGCGTTCTCGGGGGCCAGCCGGTCGCAGGCCCACAGCACCACGATGCCCGCGATCAGGGCGATGACGCCGATGAGATCAACATTTTTGAAGCCGGGGAACACGCAGCCGATGCTGCCCACCACAAAGCCGAAGATGGCCGCATAGGTGATGGCGGGGTATTTGTTCAGCAGGAATTTGATGAGCTTGGAGCAGAACACCAGCCCCAGCACCACGCCGATGCCAAAGGGCAGCAGCAGGATCACGGCGCTCATGATCTCGCTGCTGGTCAGGGCGGCCACGGCGGCGATGATCTTGCCGTACACGCCCAGCAGCAGCATCACAAAGGAGCCGCTGATGCCGGGGATGATCATGGTGGAGGAGGCGATGACGCCGTACAACAGCATCAGCAGCGCCTGGCCCACGTTGACGCTGCCCAGGGCCGCGCCGGCCTTGGCGGCAGCCTTGGCCTCGTCGGTGTTGCCTGCGGCGATCATGGGGATCATGATAGCGAAGCCTGCCAGGAAGGCGATCAGCGTGCCTGCGGTGAGGTGCACCTTGCCGCCCTGCATAAAGGAGCTCTTGAACAGCATGGGCAGGCTGCCCAGGATGACGCCCACGAAGAACATGGCGCTCTGGGAAGGATAGCGCTCCAGCAGCCAGTTCATCAGCTTGCCGAAGGCCAAAATGCCGATCACCGCGCCCACGCCGAACACCAGGATGAACTTCCATTCCTTTTTGATGCCCTTGATGGGGTCAGACAGAATGCCGATCAGCCGTTCATACACGCCGAACACCACCGCCATGGTGCCGCCGGACACGCCGGGGATCACGTTGGCCAGGCCGAACAGCACGCCGGCCAATACGAAAAACAGATTTTGCATCATTTCAGCAAAGATTCTCCTTCAATAAATTGGTGCCATACACACCTATTATACAGTATACATGAAAAAGGCGGAAAAGTACAGCCAAAAAAGCGAAAGATCCTTCGGCTCCGCTTTGTTCCGCCCAGGATGACGGAGGAGGACAGTTTTCTTATGTTCAGCAATAAAATCAATACCAAACAAGGGAAAAACTGCTCATTTATGTCATCCTGAGCGAAGCGCAGCGAAGTCGAAGGATCTATATAAACAGTATTATTTCACCACGATATTCAGCAGCCGTCCGGGCACAAAGATGAACTTCATGATCTGCTTATCGCCCACGGCCTTGACCACCTCGGGATGGTCCCGCAGGGTGTCGGCCTGCTCGCGGGTCAGGTTCGCGGGCACCATGATGCGGCCGCGGATCTTGCCGTTGATCTGGATGGCGATCTCAATCTCGTCCTTCACCATGGCGGCCTCGTCATATTCGGGCCAGGGCTGGGTGTAGATGGGCGCGCCAAAGCCGTTCATCTCCCAGATCTCCTCGGTTACGTGGGGAGCTACGGGGTTCAGCAGCAGCAGCAGCGCCTTGTACTCGTCGCGGGTCACGCTGCCTTTTTTCACCAGCTCGTTCACCAGCGTCATCATCTGGGCGATGGCGGTGTTGAACTTCATGCCGTCAAAGTCCTCGCTCACCTTTTTGATGGTGGCGTGCACGCTGGCCTTCATGTCGTCGCTCAGGCCTTCGTCGTCGGTCAAAATGCCCTGCAAACGCCACACGCGCTCGATGAACTTGCGGCAGCCCACCGCGCCGGTGGTGCTCCACGGAATGGCCTGATCGAAGGCGCCCATGAACATCTCGTACATGCGGAAGGCGTCCGCGCCCAGCAGATCCACCATCTCGTCGGGGTTGATCACGTTGCCGCGGGATTTGCTCATCTTCTGGCCGTCGGTGCCCAGCACCATGCCGTGGCTGGTGCGCTTCTTGTAGGGCTCGCTGACGGGGCTCACGCCGATGTCATAGAGGAACTGGTTCCAGAACCGGCTGTACAGCAGGTGCAGGGTGGTGTGCTCCATGCCGCCGTTGTACCAATCCACGGGCATCCAGTATTGCAGGGCTTCCTTGGCAGCCAGCGCCATATCGTTCTTGGGATCGCAGTAGCGCAGGAAGTACCAGCTGCTGCCGGCCCACTGGGGCATGGTGTCGGTTTCGCGCTTGGCGTCGCCGCCGCACTTCGGGCACTTGCAGTTCACCCAATCGGTGATCTTGGAAAGCGGGCTTTCGCCGGTCTCGGTGGGCTCGTAGTTTTTGATGTCGGGCAGCAGCAGGGGCAGGTCCTTTTCGTCCAGGGGCACCATGCCGCACTGGGGGCAATGCACGATGGGAATGGGCTCGCCCCAATAGCGCTGGCGGGCAAACACCCAGTCGCGCAGCTTATAGTTGATCTTGCGCTCGCCAAAGCCGTGCTGGATGGCATATTCAATGGCCGCCTTTTTGGCCTCCGCCACGGTCATGCCGTTCATGAAGCCGCTGTTCACCATGGTGCCGGTGGACACGTCGGGATAGCATTCCTCCTGCACGTTCTTGCCGCCTGCAACCACTTCAACAATGGGCAGGCCAAACTTCTTGGCAAAGTCCCAGTCGCGCTCGTCGTGGGCGGGCACGGCCATGATGGCGCCGGTGCCGTAGGTCATCAGCACATAGTCGCTGATCCAGATGGGGATGCTCTTGCCCGTCATGGGGTTGATGGCGCGCAGACCGTCGATCTCCACGCCGGTCTTGTCCTTGTTGATCTCGGTGCGCTCAAAGTCGCTCTTGCGCTGGGCGGCGGCGCGGTATTCCATCAGTTCGCCGTAGTTCTTGATTTGATCCTTGTATTTTTCAATGTAGGGATGCTCGGGGGAAAGCACCATGTAGGTGGCGCCAAACAGCGTATCCACGCGGGTGGTGAACACGCGCAGCTTGTCCTGCGTGCCTTCCAGCAGGAAGTCCACCTCGCTGCCTTCACTGCGGCCAATCCAGTTGCGCTGGCTGATCTTCACCCGGTCGATGAAGTCCACGTCGTCCAGGCCGTCCAGCAACTTCTGGGCATAGGCGGTGATTTTCAGCATCCACTGGCTCTGCTGGCGGTGCACCACGGGGCTGCCGCAGCGCTCGCACACGCCGTCCACCACTTCTTCGTTGGCCAGCACGCACTTGCAGCCCGTGCACCAGTTGACGGGCATGTTGCTCTTGTAGGCCAGACCCTTTTTGAACATCTGCAAAAAGATCCACTGGGTCCACTTATAATAGGCGGGGTCGGTGGTGTCCACTTCCCGGTCGTAGTCAAAGCTGAAGCCCAGCATCTGCAGCTGCGCCCGGAAGTGGTCGATGTTCTTTTTCGTCACCTCGGCGGGATGCACGTGGTTCTTGATGGCGTAGTTTTCCGTGGGCAGGCCAAAGGCGTCCCAGCCGATGGGATGCAGCACGTTGTAGCCTTGCATGCGCTTTTTGCGGGCCACGATGTCCAGCGCCGTGTAGGGTCGGGGATGGCCCACGTGCAGTCCCTGTCCGGAGGGATAGGGGAACTCGATCAGGGTGTAATACTTGGGCTTGCTGTAATCGGTGGTGGCGGCAAAGGCCTTGTTGTCAGCCCAGATCTTCTGCCACTTTTTTTCGATTTTCGCCGGCTCGTACATGGGAATCTCGCGCATATTTGCCTCCTAAATAAAAATACCCGCCCGTCTTTTCACAAAGACGAAACGGCTGTTTCGCGGTACCACTTTGCTTGCGGCTTTCGCCGCCTCTCGCGCGCGCTGTATCGGGCGCTCCCGGAGGGCTTACGCAAGGTTCAGGCTTCCCCTCCCCTTTTCAGCACCCCTGGCTCCGGAGCGAGCGGCCCGCTCTCCCTCTCCGCGCTTCCACCACCCGCGCGGCTCTCTGAACAGGAAAAAGCAGGCGTTCTCCTTCATGGCCGTATGACTTGACTATTATATAAAAAAGTTGGGGATTTGTAAAGAAAAAAATCTGCGACAGATATTTTACTTTATAGTGGTTCTATTTGAGCTAAATAGTATTTTGCGAGATGATTTAATTCTACAATGCTTGCTGTACATTCTAATTTAAACACCTCATTTACATATCCCAGAATACCGATCATTGACATTGTGGAAAAGTACAGGGGAATACTTTGCCCTGATTCAGTAGGCATAACGTTGATTATATTATCGCCATCTGAATATCCAATTCGTGTAATATTCCCCAAAGAATTTGCATGTAATATGCTGCTTGCGAAATCATGATACGGCCGAAGAATTTTAACTGCATCTATTATATTTTTATCTATTGGATCATCAGAGAAAGTGCCGATTATTGCATTTATTATTCCTGTCATTCCGCCTTTTTCTCTTGACCACCAATAGTTACTTATCTTGTTAGAATCATTTTTCTGGGGTTTATTATGAGCTTTATTGAAGACTTCATTTTTTTCTTGTTCTAGTTTTTTGAGCGCTTCTTTTTTTCCCGGACTATCTTTAAGATTTTTATACTCTGCATAACGTAATTTCCATCTTAGATATTCTGAATTTAAGTTATAATCTTCAATTATTTCTTTCAAATTTATATCATTTCGGTGTAATCTAAAAAAGCAAATAAGCACAAGCTGTTCATATACGTTTCTTGAAAGTGAAAGAGCACCGTCAGCAAAGCCATGTTTACAAAGAAAAATGATTTCTTGCATTGTAATAAAAGCTTTTTTAGTTATATGTAATATTGTCAATTGTAATTGATTATTCTCTTTATCCATACTTGTTGTTGAATTGCTGAGACAATCTATGAACTGAAAGAGGATTTTATTCAGTTCATTTATTTTCCATCTTACTACATTTTTTATTATCATATTCAATCATTACTCTTTCATTACCTAGTTATTTTAAAACGATGATATTCTATGTCGGCTTCATCATATGTTATTGTTTTCCCATTTTCGAGAGTTACTTCTTTGACACCTACATATACATCAGTCGTATTAATTGGATCTATATATCCCGTGTAAATTCGCCTTCCTGCGGGTACAATAAAATGCTCAAACGATTTAATAAATGTGCTCGTTCCTTGAGATGCATGCCATTTTATGCGCAGTTTATAACTATCTATTCGGTTTTCTTTGTTAATGTTTTCTATTTCGATACGAAATGCAGAGGTTCCCCCATTTACTCTATTTCCTCCTATGACCTTACTATTAGAAGGTATTATTAGAAAAATATCATAAACATGATTAAATTCGGATAGGGTTATAAATTTAATTGATGACTTAAAAGTGGTTTTTTGTTTGACGACTTCTGCAATATCGACTGCATAATTCATGTTTTCAGCATCAGTGTGCTTGCTAAACATAAGTCCAATGACTTCCCCACGATCATTAAAGATCGCTCCGCCGCTGCTGCCGGGAGAAGCCGCTGCGGTAAACTGAATAATATGCGTTCCGTTATCATCAATCAAATTGCTGATATTGCCAGTGGTTACAGTATTCCGCACACCTTTGGGGCTGCCGATGGCTACGATGGGCTGGCCGCGCAGCAAGTTTTCATCCGTGCAGAGGGGCAAAGGCCGATAATTGGCCGCCTCATCAAAAGAAAGAATGGCGATGTCCTTTTCCTCATCGGCCACCAGCAAATCGGTCACTCTATATTCTTTTCCGTTATCGTCAACGACGATCAGGTATTTGGCATCCTCGATCACATGATGATTGGTTACGAAATAGTGTTCATCAAAGGCGATGAACCCGCTGCCGGTTTTTATCAGCGTATCATTGCGATCATAGACTTCCACCAGAAACATGGATTGTGCGGCTTCGTTGATTGCCTCGTAATTGGTGGAAAAGGGCTTCGTTCCGTCCGCTTCCGCGGCAGCGATTTCGACAGAAAACACCGTGAGGATGCATATAAGAATCAAAAAGAAAAACCGCGCATGACCCTTCATTTATATCACCTCATGCACTTATTATACAATGAATGTGTATGTTGTGGCAATATCTAAATTAAATACAATTGCAGTTCCCGTTGCCGGTTTTTAGATCCTTCGACTGCGCTACGCTTCGCTCAGGATGACATCGACGGGAGGCTTTTCCTTTATTTATTGGCTGTTTGCAGCAAAAATACCCAACAAACAAGGATTAATCATCCTCACATTGTCATCCTGAGCGGAGCGCAGCGCAGTCGAAGGATCTAAAACAAACGCTATCCAATTCCTGTTTACATGTTTAAAATTGAATGAAGAATGGTATCAATTATTGCCATATTCGTCCCTGCCCATTTCCATCTCCACCACCTGCCAGGTTTCGCCGCCCACGGCGGTATCCCGGGTGCTGACAGGCCGGAAGCCCAGGGCGTGATAGCAGCGATACCCGGGCTCATTCTGGGCATACACGCCGATGGTCACTTTTTCGGCCCCCATGATCTCAAAGGCCATCTGGAGCCCCAGGCCCAGCATTTGCCGTCCGATGCCCTGGCCCCGTCGGGCAGCATCTACGATCACCCAGCCCAGCCGCAGCACCCGGGGATCCCCCGTCGGATACCGGATGATAAAATGCCCCGCGGGGCCGTTTTCGTCGCAGGCCATCATAGGATAAAAGTTGTCCGGCTCTGCGCACAGGCCGTTGCGGGCAAAATAGACTTCGTTCAGCTTATCCGCGGTCAGGGGATAGGGGCCGATCAATTCTCCGCCCCACAGCTGATAGGTCTTTTGATCCCGGCACCAGCCGATGACAGTTTCGGCATCGCAGGGCTTATAGGGCCGCAGTCGCAGCATGGCTTTGCCTCCATAAATAAACCGGGGATAGGCAGCCCATCCCCGGCATGATCTTGTTTGCTTATTTGCCCTGGTGCGCCTTGAGGCATGCCAGGCCCACGTCGGGGTAATTGGTGATCAGCACGTCCGCGCCCTCCTTGAGCACGGCTTCCAGATCCTCCTTGCGGTTTACGGTCCAGGGGTTCACCTGGATGCCTGCCTTGTGAGCGGCCGCACATTCGCCGCCGGGCAGCAGCACCTCGGTAAAATGGGGATGGATGGCGTCCATGCCCAGCGCCACGGCATAGGCCCAGGGCTTATACAGGGTGGCTTCATACAGCAGACCGCAGTACAGGCTCTTGTCGATGGCCTTCACCCGCAGCATGCTCAGATGGCTGAAGGAGGAAAAGATGATCTTGTCCAGCATGCCTTCCTTGGCAGCCAGATCGATCACCTTCTGCTCCAAGCCCGGGTAATCCAGACAGCTGTTTTTCAGCTCCGTGTTGATCTTCATGCCGTAGGGCTTGAGCAGCTGGAAAACCTCCTGCAGGGTGGGGATGGTGGCGTCCTTGTATTCCGGATGTGTTTTGTTGAATTTGTGGGATTTGAGCTCGCTCAGCGTCATATCCTTGATGAAGCCCGTGCCGTCGGCCACGCGGTCGATGGTCTCGTCGTGGGCCACCACCAGCTCACCGCTCTTGCAGATATGCACGTCCAATTCCACGCCGTGGGCGCCCATCTTGGCCGCCAGTTCAAAGGCTTCCAGGGTATTTTCCGGCGCGTAGCCGGAAGCGCCGCGATGACCGAAAATGTACTGACTCATGGATAAAGACCTCCTTTATAAAAATTAAAGCATCGCTTCAAAAATTTCATGCCGGGGGGAGGGGATGACGCAGGTGGACACCAGGGTGCCGTCCTTGCGGGAAGGCACGGTGCCCGCGTCGATGGCGGCCTGCACCGCCGCCACCTCGCCGCTGAGGGTCACATAGCTTTTGCCGCCGATGCCCAGGCCCAGCCGCACCTCCATCAGCCGCACGTCCGCCGCTTTGGCGGCCAGATCGCCCGCCACCACCGCCGCCGCGATGGTATAAAACTCCATCACGCCCATGGCGTTCAGTTCCCCCGGCGGGTTGCCGCCGCCGATGGCCTGCACCATCTGCGGGTCCAGGCTGGCGATGGTCAGATCGTCCACCAGATATTCGCCCGCGTAGCGCTTGCCCGCGTCCATGGCCGCCGCCACCGCCGCCACCTCGCCGTAGATGACCACCGTGTATTTGCCGGGGCACACCGCGCCGGCCTTGATCAGCGTCACCTCCGCGGCTTTCAGCATGGCGTCGCCCGCGATCACGCCCCGCGCGATG
>CACWUV010000022.1 GCA_902764185.1 uncultured Eubacteriales bacterium | reverse complement strand
GATGGCCCAGAAGCCAAACACCTCGCCCACGTCGGTCAGGGGATCGTCATAGCCGTTGGCGGCAGCCAGCGCCTTGACTTCCTCGGCGTCCCGGATGCGGCCGGGCACGATACGGTCCACCAGGGTGGAGCAGAACAGGTTCTTTTCGTTGACCCAGGCGCGGAAGGCCGCGTCCAGGCCCCAGTCGTCGATATACTGATTGACGCATTTCAGCAGCTCTTTGCCGTTGTTGTCAATCAGCTCGCAGGAGAGGATGATCAGGCCGGGCAGACCGGCAGTATAGCGCTCATAGAGCACGCGGGTCAGCTTGGCGGGGAAGCTGATGGGCGGCACCTGGTCAAATTTGCTTTCGCTTTCGTGCACGATGCCCGCTTCGGTGGTGTTGGAGACCACCAGCTCCAGATCGGGGCTCTTGGCCAGCGCCAGTACGTCACTCCAGTCGCGGTAAGGATTCAGGCAGCGGCTTACGGCGGAAATGACGCGCTTGTCATCTACCTTGCGGCCTTTTTCGCTGCCGCGCAGATACAGGGTGTACAGGCCCTGCTGGGCGTTAATCAGATCGGTCAAGCCTTGGCCGATGGGCTGCACCAGCACCACCTTGCCGTTATAGTCGGCTTTTTCATTGGCAATATCAATAAAATCGTCCACAAAGGCGCGCAGAAAATTGCCTTCGCCAAACTGCATCACCTTTTCGGGCGCGTCCTTCAACACATATCCGGCGTAACCGGACTGTTTCAGTACTTCATAATTTAACTGAGCCATATCGATCACCCTCCTCAAGTGGCGTTGTATGTGCCTTCAGCATACAACTTTTTGCGCTGTTCGTCAACAAAAAAGCCCGAAAAATCATATATTTACTTTACTTTATCCATATTTTCTGATATGCTGAATAAAACGTGCGGAGAAGACCGCACTGAATATGGAGGAAACGGATATGAATATCGGCCTTCGGCTGCATGATACACTGCCCGGCACCCTGAGCGAGCGGCTGACCGTTGCGGAAAAGCAGGGGTTCACCTGCGCCCACCTGGCCATGAGCAAGGTGGCGGCGGGCTTTAAGATGGACGATGCGCCTACCCTGCTGACAGAGGGGATGGCCCGGGAGGTCAAGAGCCAGTTTGACGCCCATCACATGGAGTGCGCCGTGCTGGGATGCTATTTGAAGCTCGCCGCCCTGGATGAAGAAGAGAGGCAAAAGACCCAGCAGATTTACCGTGCCCACCTGCGCTTTGGCCGCATGATCGGCGCGCGGGTGGTGGGCACGGAGACCCCGGCCAGCGCCGCCAATCATTGGGATGAGGATTTCTGTCATGGGGAGGAGGCGTTGAAGCTGTTCATTGACTGCCTGCGGCCCGTGGTGCGCTGGGCGGAGGAAGAGGACGCCGTCATCGCCGTGGAGCCCGTCATCAGCCATATCGTTCATACGCCGGAACGGGCTGAGCGCGTGCTGGACGCGCTGAAATCCGATCACTTGCAGATCATCCTGGACGCCGTCAATCTCTTTTCCATGGAGCATCTGGATCGGGCTGACGCCATCGTGACGGACGCCATTCGCCGCCTGGGAGACAAGGTGACGGTGCTGCATATGAAGGATTACGAGCCCGCGCCCGGCGAAAAGCGTCCCCGTGCCATCGCCTGCGGCACTGGCCATATGCGCTACGACGCGCTGCTGCGGTTTGCCAAGGAAAGAAATCTGCCCATGACCTTGGAAAACACCAAGCCGGACAACGCCCAGGCCACCCGGGAGTATCTGGAAAAGCTGGCGGCGGCTTTGTAAGGAGGAATGCGCATGCTGATCGTTGCCAAGGACGGTACAGGAGATTTTACCACAGTACAGGCGGCGGTGGATGCCGCGATTTCCACGGATCGCGCGCCGCAGATCATCCTGATCCGCAGCGGAGAATATAGCGAGCGCGTGGTGGTGGACCGGGACAACCTGCGCATCATCGGTGAAAACAGCGCGGATACGGTGATCACCTGGAGCGCCTGCGCCCATGATCAGGACGCCGAAGGCAAGGAAAAGGGCACCTTTTTGTCCTTCACCTTCCTGGTGACGGGACGCAACGTGACGGTGGAAAACCTGACCATCCGCAATGACGCCGGAGACGGCCGGATTGCCGGTCAGGCCGTGGCGGTCTATGCTGCGGGAGATCGGGGCATATGGCGTAATTGTCGCCTGATCGCCCATCAGGATACGCTGTTCTGCGGCCCGGTGATGCGCAAGATCGGCGCGGAGATCGCGCCCCATTCTCTGGCGGGCGCCGAGTGTGTGGACAGCGTGGGGGATTGCCCGCTGACCCACAGCCGGCAGTATTTTGAAAACTGCCTGGTCCAGGGAGACGTGGATTTTATCTTTGGCCCCTATCGCTGCTGGTTTGAGGGGTGCGAACTGCGCATGAACGCCCGGGGCGGCTGGTTTACCGCCGCCAATACGCCGGAGACGCAGCCTTACGGCATGGTGTTTCATGATTGCCACCTGACGGGCGACTGCGCGCCTGGCAAGGCCTATCTGGGCCGTCCGTGGCGCAGGTTTGCGCGGACGGTTTTCCTGAATTGCCGGATGGATGCCTGCGTGGCGGACTGCGGGTTCACTGATTGGGACGAAAAACGGGTGATTACGGAGCGCTGCGGCGAATGGCAGTCCACGGGCGACGGCGCGGGAACGGCCCGTCATCCTGCGCAGAAGCGCTTTTCCGACGAAGAAGCCCGCTGCCTGACGATGCGGGAGGTGCTGGGCGGCTATGACGGCTGGCAGCCGGATCGGCCTGCCGTCACCTGGTATCTGTGCGGGGATTCCACCATGGCTGATTATCCCTTGGAGCGCGCGCCCATGATGGGCTGGGGGCAGAAGTTGCAGCCGCTGCTGCCTGATAACACCTTTGTGGAAAATCTGGCGGTATGCGGCCGCTCCAGCAAGAGCTTCATCGACGAGGGCCGCTTGGCTGCGATTGCCCCCTGTCTTCGTCCCGGAGACAAGCTGGTGATTTCTTTTAGCCATAACGATGAAAAAGCCGATGCGCTGCGCCATACCGATCCTGAAACGACCTTCCCGGAGTATCTGAACCGCTATATCGATCTGGCGCTGGAGAAGGGAGCCGAGCCGATCCTGGTCACACCCATCGCCCGTCGGCTCTTTGACGGCCAGGGCAGGCTGATGGCAACCCATGGAGCGTATCCCGCCGCGATCATGAATTTGTCTCGCCGGCGCGGCCTGCGCTGCGTGGACCTGGAAAATGCCACCATGCAGGCGGTAGAGGCTTTGGGTGAACAGGACAGCCGAAAGCTGTTTTGCCATGTGCCCAAGGGGCATCCCAATTATCCGGATGGCAGCGCCGATAACAGCCATCTGTGCGAGCGGGGAGCAGCGCTGTTTGCCGGGCTGTTTGTGGATCTGCTGAACGGAGATCTTACGCCTGAAAGCAGAGCCGAACAAACGGAAAACACGCGGACGCTGGGCGCTTTGATCGACAAAGAGGATGATGTGCTCAAGCACATGGAGAAAACGGACTTGCATCATTGAAAAAGCCGCACACTTTGGCGGAAAACCTTGACAGGAATCACGCGGAACAGTATGATGGAACCGGTAAAAATTGTCGTGGAGGAGCTGGCGGCATGCAGATGGAAAAGGCAAGGCTGACAGCCTATCTGAACGCAGTAGAAAACGGCGAAGTAAAGCTGAGAAGCTGCATCGCGCTGTATCAGAGCACAGGGGAGGCGGCTTTTCGGGAATATGCGCTTGCGCATATGGACAAAAGCAGCGGTATGTCCCTGCTGTTTGCCTGGGAGCAAACGGGTGGTCCGGCCTATCGCCAGGCCATGGACGCACTGATGGCGGATTTGCCTGCGGCTGCAGATCCCGAGGCACTTTATCAATTTGCGCCTTTCCATGCGGCCTATGACGTGCGCTTTGGCGGACGAAAGGACGCCCGGCGGATCGCGGCGGCGTTCCAGACCATGCAGGACGCGTTGTCTGATCCCTGGTATTATCTGGCGCTGGTGGACTGCATAGAGCAGATGGACATCCAGCTGTATGAGCATTATCGGGTGCTGGCGGATCTCATCCTGCGCGCGGCTCAGGCAAGACTGCGTCAGCCTGCCCTGAACGCCGCGGACTGCTGTCTGCTGATGAAGGGCGTGCGGCTGGGCCTGCTGGACCCCGAAAAATATCTGCCACCGGCGCTGAAAAGCTGCTCCACGCTGGCATGGGATCATTTTTATCCGCTGGCGCTGGCTGAATATGGGAGGATCAACGCATGAAATGCTTTTATACATCCGCCCGCAGCTGCACCGTGCTGCTTGATCCCCAGGGGGATTACGAGGCCCGGGATGTCCGACGGCTGGAGCTGAACGGCAACGACTTGGGCGAGGAAAAGCGCGCTGTATGCTCCCTTTTTGATCTGTGGCCGGATACCGATTATACGCTGACCAGCTACCTGGGCGGGAAAAAGGAAACTGAGCTTTTTTTCCACACGGACCCGGAAACATGCACCCTGAACGTGCGGCGTTTCGGGGCCAAAGGCGACGGCGAACAGGACGATACACCCGCGTTGCAGGCGGCCATCCTGTGCTGTCCTGCCGGAGGGCGCGTGCTGGTGCCTGCGGGCACCTATCGCACCGGACCGCTGTTCCTCAAAAGCCACATGACGCTGGAGATTCAAAAGAATGCCACCTTGGCGCTCATGACGGACAGGGCAAAATTCCCCATCCTGCCCGGCATGATCCGCTCCACCGACGAGCAGAGCGAATACCTGCTGGGCACCTGGGAAGGAAACCCGCTGGACTGCTTTGCGGGGGCGCTGACCGGCATCGGCGTGGAGGATGTGCGCGTCATCGGCCAGGGCGTGGTGGATGGCTGCGCGCAGCTGGGGGATTGGTGGCCCAATCATAAGGTGATCAAGGGCGCTTTCCGCGGCAGGCTCTTTTATCTGCGGGATTGCGAAAATGTGACGGTGCAGGGCATCACCTTCCGCAACAGCCCTTCCTGGAATCTGCATCCCTGCTTCAGCCGGAAGCTGAATTTCCTGAACGTTCGGGTGGAAGCGCCTTCCAACAGCCCCAATACCGACGGCTTTGATCCTGAAAGCTGCCGGGACATCCGCATGCTGGGTACGGTGTTTTCCGTGGGCGACGATTGCATCGCCATTAAGTCCGGCAAGATTTATATGGGGCAAAAATATCATACGCCCTGTGAAAACATCGAAATTGCCTGGTGCGCCATGCTGGACGGTCACGGCGGCGTGACGGTGGGCAGCGAGATGGCGGGCGGCGTGCGCCATGTGCGGGTGCATCACTGCCTGATGCGGGGCAACGACCGCGGACTGCGGATCAAGACCCGGCGCGGCCGCGGCCGATATGCCGTGGTGGACGACATCCGCTTTGAGGATGTCCGCATGGAGGGCGTCAAGGCGCCGCTGGTGGTCAATGCCATGTATTACTGCGATCCCGACGGGCATACGCCCTATGTGCAGTCGCGGCAAAAGCAGCCGGTGGACGATACCACGCCGACCTTGGGCAGTATCTGCTTTGAACGGGTGCGTGCCCGGGATTGCCAGGCCTGCGTGGGCTATGTGCTGGGATTGCCGGAAAAACCCCTGGAGCAGTTGACCCTGCGTGACTGTGATTTTTCATTCAGCGAAACGGCGCAGCCCATGGCGCCCGCCATGGCGGAGGGGGTGGACCCCTGTGCCCGGCGCGGATTGATGGCGCGGTTTGTGAACCGATTGATTCTGGAGAACGTGCGCATGGAAGCCATTGATGGTCAACCGCTGGAAGCGGTTTCAGTGGAACATATAGAAGAAAAATGAGGAGGAAAACCATGGATATTCGTTACAGCTGCAACCAGCGCGATTTCAAGCGCTATACCACCGAGGAGACCCGGAAGGAATTTTTGATCGAAAAGCTGTTTGTGGCCGATGAGGTCATCGCCGTGTACAGCCATGTGGACCGCATGGTCACCCTGGGCGTCATGCCGGTGAAGGAAAAGGTGAGTATTGACAAGGGTATCGACATCTGGCATAATTTTGGCACGGATTTCTTCCTTGAGCGCCGGGAATGCGGCATGTTCAACGTAGGCGGCACGGGTCGCGTGACCGTGGACGGCACCGTGTACGAGCTGGGCTATAAGGATTGCCTGTACATCACCAAGGGCGCGAAGGAAGTCTATTTTGAAAGCGACGACGCCGATAAGCCCGCCAAATACTATATCGTCTCCGCGCCCGCCCATTGCAGCTATGAAAACAAGCTGATCAAGATTGCCGACGCGGCCAAGAAGCCCCTGGGCGCGCTGGAAACCAGCAACAAGCGCACCATCAATCAGTTCATCCATCCGTCGGTCCTCAAAACCTGCCAGCTCTCCATGGGCATGACGGTGCTGGAGCCCGGCTCCGTGTGGAACACCATGCCCGCCCATACCCATGAGCGCCGTATGGAAGTGTATTTCTACTTTGAAGTACCCCAGGATAACGTGGTGTTCCACATGATGGGCGAAGGCCAGGAAACCCGCCATATCGTGATGCAGAACGAGCAGGCGGTCATCTCTCCGTCCTGGAGCATCCATGCTGGCGCGGGTACCAGCAATTACACCTTCATCTGGGCCATGGGCGGCGAAAACCAGGCCTTTGACGATATGGACACCATTCCCACCACCGAACTGCGTTAAGGAGGAAAAATCATGGATATGAACGCTTTCAGCCTCAAAGGCAAGATCGCCTGGATCACCGGCGCTTCCTACGGCATCGGCTTTGCCATTGCCGAGGCCTATGCCGCCGCTGGCGCCACCATCGTTTTCAACGACCGTGGCCAGGAGCAGCTGGAAAAGGGTATGGAAAACTACAAAAAAGCGGGCATCAAGGCCTATGGCTATGTCTGCGACGTGACGGATGAGGAAGCTGTGCAGGCCACGGTCAGGAAGATCGAAGAAGAAGTGGGCACCATCGACATCCTGGTGAACAACGCTGGCATCATCAAGCGCATTCCCATGTGCGAAATGTCCGCTGCCGAGTTCCGCCAGGTGGTGGATGTGGACCTGAATGCGCCCTTCATCTGCGCCAAGGCGGTGATCCCCACCATGATCAAGAAGGGTCACGGCAAGATCATCAACATCTGCTCCATGATGAGCGAGCTGGGCCGCGAGACCGTCAGCGCCTATGCGGCGGCCAAGGGTGGCCTCAAAATGCTGACCCGCAATATCTGCTCCGAATACGGTGAGCACAACATCCAGTGCAACGGCATTGGCCCCGGCTATATCGCCACGCCTCAGACCGCGCCGCTGCGGGAGATTCAGCCCGACGGCAGCCGTCATCCCTTCGATCAGTTCATCATCGCCAAGACCCCCGCTGCCCGCTGGGGTACGCCGGAGGATCTGCAGGGTCCTGCCGTGTTCCTGGCCAGCGACGCCAGCAACTTTGTCAACGGACACATCCTGTATGTGGACGGCGGCATCCTGGCCTATATCGGCAAGCAGCCCTAACAAAAAAACAGCCCGCCTGCGCGGGCTTTTTGCATGTGGAGGAGCTATGGATTTTACCAAATTGACGGCCTATCTTGATTCCCTGATCGAAATGGGCATTCCCAGCGTGGATATGATTGTATATCGGGATCATGAGCCGCTTTACCGGCATATGGCAGGCTGGAAGGATGCCGAAAAGAAGGTGCCGCTGGCCGGCGACGAGACCTATTGCCTCTATTCCTGTACCAAGTTGTTTACCAGCTGCGCCGCCATGCGGCTGATCGAGCAGGGCAAGCTGCATCTGGACGATCCGGTGAGCCTGTATCTGCCCGCATACGCCAATCTGACCGTAAAGGATACGCATGGCGCACATCCTGCCCGGCGGCCCATGCTGGTGCGGCACCTGATGAGCATGCAGAGCGGTTTAAGCTATGATGCGGCCACGCCTGCGGTCCAAAGGGTGATCGAAGAAACCAAGGGCCAGGCCACCACGCGGCAGCTGGCGGATGCGAAAGCCCATGATCCCTTAGAATTTGAGCCCGGCGAAAACTTTTTGTACAGCCTGAGCCATGACGTGCTGGCCGCCGTGATCGAGGTGGCCTCCGGCATGAAATTCTCCGAATATCTGCAGAAGAACATCTTTGCCCCGCTGGGGCTGACCACCATCGGCTTTTCTCTCAAGGAAAAGGACCACGCGCGCCAGTGCGCCCAATACATGTACAACGGCGAAAAGAAAACCTTTGATCCCATTGAGAGCGAAACGCTGCCCTACCGCTATACGCCCAATTACGAGAGCGGCGGCGCGGGGCTTATCAGCGATCTGCGGGATTACAGCACCTTTGCCGACGCCATTGCCTGCGATGGCAAGAGCAAGGAGGGGTATTCTGTGCTGTCGCCTGCCATGATCCAGCTCTGGAGCGCCAATCAGCTGGGGCCCGTCAGCCGCAAGACCTTTGACGTATGGAACCGCCGGGGTTATTCCTATGCGCTGGGTGTACGCACCCGCGTGACGCTCCAGGAGGGTGGCCGCGGCTCCATTGGTGAATTTGGCTGGGACGGCGCGGCGGATTCCTGGGTGATGATCGATCCCCATCTGCATCTGTCCGCCTTCTTTGCCATGCACGTGCGGGGCTTCCCGTATGCCTATGACGTGATCCATCCCAATCTGCGCAATCTGATCTACGAAGCCATCGAATAAGAGAAAGGCATCAAAAAGGACCGCCGGGAGACCGGCGGCCTTTGCTTATTTGCGCTTGACGGGAATCCACACCTCGCAGTAATATTTTTCATCCTTTGTGCCTTTGGGATAATCCATGGGGTCGGTGTAATATTCCACGCTGATTCCGGCGGCAATTTCATAATCCTTGTTTTCTGGCAGCCATTCGGAGAAGATGCGGCCTGTGGTCTCCTGCAAAACCTGAGGCATGGGGCCGACACAGGGAAACACCGCCCAGGCAGAAGCCGGCAGGGTGACGGCTTCAAATCCGGGCTGATCCTTTTCGGGCGCGTAGGCATCGGCGATCATGTATTTGAAGGATTTGCCTTCCCTGTCCTCGTCAAAGCAGATGGCGTATTCACCCATGACCACCTTACTGCGGCCGCTGGCCATATGCTCGCCCCAGAAGGCGGGACACAGGCGCATGCCTTCGTTGTAGGGAATCTGTTTGCTGCATCCGATTACACGGAATGCGGGCTTTTCCTCGATTCTGTAATCCATCATAAAACCACCTTTCAGCTGAATGTGGATGCGCAGCGGCGCAAAGCTGCGGGGCTTTTTGCTGCCGCCGCGCGCTTCTGCGGGTGTGCAGCCGTGGAAGCGAACGAAGGCCTTGGCGAAGCTGTCCGGGGATTCATAGCCATATTTGAGCGCGATGTCGATCACCTTTCCGCCGTCCTCCGTCAATTCCCGGGCGGCTTCGGTCAGCCTGCGGTTGCGGATGTATTCGCTGAGGGTGAAGCCGCACAGGATGGCGAAGCCCTTTTGAAAGTAAAAGGGGGACAGGTGCACCTGCTCTGCGATCTGCGCCACAGTGAGCTCCTCTGTGAGATGATCCTCCATATAGCCGATGGCCCGGGTAATCGCTTCCGTCCATTCCATGACGCGCACCTCCTTACAAGCGTCATCTTATCATGGAACACCTTGTCTTGTCCCGACATTTTCAGCTGTCTTTTGTCGGATGGACCTGCAATGCGGAAAGCACCTCGCCTACTTTCTCATGGATCACCAGCTCCGCCATATCGTCATAGGGTGTGGCGTCCCGGTTGATCAGCGCCAGATGCCTGCCGCGGAAATAACGCAGCAGCCCGGCGGCGGGATAGACCGTCAGGCTGGTGCCTGCCACGATGAGCATATCGGCGCTGCGGATGGCGTGAACCGCGCCGGATACCACTTCGTCGTCCAGCCCTTCCTCATAGAGCACCACGTCGGGCTTGATTTTGCCGCCGCAGGCGCACAGCGGAATGCCTTTGCTGTCCCGGATATAGGCAGGATCATAGGATTTGCCGCAGCGCATGCAGTGGTTGCGCCATATGCTGCCGTGAAGCTCATAGACCTGTTTGCTGCCAGCCTTGGTATGCAGGCCGTCGATGTTCTGGGTGACCACGGCGATCAGCTTGCCCGCCTGCTCCAGCTCGGCCAGCTTCCAATGGGCGGCGTTGGGCTCCGCCTCCAGCGGCAGCATCTTGTCCCGGTAAAAGCGATAGAATTCCTCTGGCATCCGATCGAAGAAGGTGCGGCTGAGGATCGTTTCCGGCGGCCAATCATATTTTTGATGGTATAGACCATCCGTGGAGCGAAAGTCCGGGATACCGCTTTCCGTGCTGACGCCCGCGCCGCCGAAAAACACGATGCGGCTGGATTCATCCACCATTTGCTGCAATGTCATAGACTGTCTCCTTGAAAGGTTTGATAATGGGCATAGGTTTCTTTTCCGTACCGGGTGATGCTTTTGCTGTTGGCGTTGTACCGGGTGAACACAAGCTGGAGTTCTTCGGGGGAAAGCGCGCCAAAGTCGGTGCTTCCCGTCATCTCAGCGGCGGCGTGCAACAGACAAAGGGCGACACAGCGGATGTTGAAATGCACATCCCGATGCAGCCTGCGCCAAACAGCGCCCAAAGATCGCGATTTATCCACGGGAGCCGGGAGAGGCAAATCGCGGATTCCCTGCGCATAGGCGAAATCGATGGCTTGAATGGCCGTGGCCGCAAAGATCTGGCCATAGCCGGTGGAGCTGTCCCGCTTGGCAGGCAAGGACAGCCGATCCCATAAGGAGTGGAAACGCCAATAACAGCCCACCGCCAGATCAGCAATGGAATCCAGCCAATCCATGGCGGTCAGCTCCTGATACAGAATTGCCCGAATGCAAGCCTGGGGAACGCCATAGGCGCGGGCAGCGCTTTCGATATCCGGCGCGCAGCGGCGCAGAATTCTTTGAACGCCAGATTTTGTGTATCTTTTGAACATGGCAGAATGCAAAATCCTTTATATTCCTTAATATTTTATATAAAAATATGTCGTTTTGTCAATAAAAGGCCCGGCAAAGCAAGCTTCACCGGGCCAGGGGAAAGGGATATCAGTTGTTCAGGGATTTGAGCAGCGCTTCCACATGCTGGGCAGCTTCCTTGGAACCGCCGAAGCTCAGAGTGCCGCGCAGAGGCATGTACTTCATCATGGCCATGCCCATCTCATTGGAGATGGCTTCATTGGCAGCCTCGCTCTTCTCCTTGTCGGAACCGCCGCCGAAGGCGTGCATGATCTGGTCGATCATGGGCTTGAAGGCCGCAGCAGCCTTGGGATCAGCCATGATGTCCAGGAAGATGCTGTTCATGTCAAAATGACGGGGCAGTTCCACGGTGGAATTGACCTTCAGGCACGCCTTGCAGGGCAGATCGCGGGAGGAGGAGCCGACCTCGACGGTAAAGTCGCCGGTCTCCACGTACCAGTCGTGGATCTGCTCGTTCCAGGTGGCGAAGGAACGCTTGTCCAGGGTAAAGGTGATTTCTTTGGTTTCACCGGGCTGGAGCTCCACCTTTTCAAAGCCTTTCAGCTCGCGCACAGGACGGATGGCGGTGCTTTCCACGTCGCCCACATACAGCTGCGCCACAGCCTTGCCGACGCGCTTGCCAGTGTTGGTCACTTTGACGGTGGCGGTCACCGTGTCGGTATCCTTGATCTCGCTGGCGCTGAGCTTGAGGTCGCTGTATTGGAAGGTGGTATAGCTGAGACCATGACCGAAGGGGAACAGCACGTCCATTTCCTTCTTGTCATAGTAGCGATAACCCACGAACACACCCTCACGGTATTCGGTGCGGTTGCCTTCGCCGCCGAAGTACAGATAGGAGGGGTTGTCGCTGAGCTTGATGGGGAAGGTCTCCGCCAGATGGCCGCTGGGGTTCACATCGCCAAAGAGCACGTTGACGGTGGCGATGCCCACAGCCTGGCCGCCCAGATAGCCTTCCAGGATACCCTTGACCTTGCCCACCCAGGGCATTTCCACGGGAGATCCATTGTAGAGCACCACGACGGTGCTGGGATTGGCTTCGGCCACGGCTTCGATCAGCTTGTCCATGTAGACGGGCAGACGCATGTGGGTGCGGTCATAGCCCTCGGATTCATAGGAATCCGGCAAACCGGCGAACACCACGGCCACCTTGGCAGCCTTGGCAGCCTTTACGGCTTCCGCGATCTGTTCATCGGTGGCGCAATCCGCGGCTACGCTGTAGCCCTGGGCGAAGCAGATGTTGAGCCCCTCGGCAGCCTCCAGCGCGCTGGTGGTCTTGAAGCAGTTGATGTGGCTGCTGCCGCCGCCCTGGTAACGTGGGGTCTTGGCGAATTCGCCGATGAAGGCGATGGCGTCCTTCTTGTTCAAAGGCAGGATGCCGTCTTCATTTTTCAGCAGCACCATGCATTCCGCGGCGCACTGGGCAGCCAGCTGATGCTGGGCTTCCATGTCCCAGGGCGTATCGGGCTTGGCGTTTTCCACATAACGGTAAACGATGTTCAGGATGCGCTCGCAGGCCTGATCCACCAGCTTTTCATCCAGCTTGCCAGCCTTGACGGCAGCCACGATCTTTTCGTCGTTGATGCCGTTGGAGGAAGGCATTTCCAGATCCATGCCGGCGATGATGCCCTTGACGCGGTCGGAGACGGCGCCCCAGTCGGACATCACGTACCCCTTGAAGCCCCATTCGTCCCGCAGCACGTCGTTGAGCAGCCACTTGTTCTCATTGGCATATACGCCGTTGATCACGTTGTAGGAGCACATGACGGTCCAGGGCTGGGCTTCCTTGACGGCAGTTTCGAAAGCGGGAAAGTATATTTCACGGATGGTGCGCTCGTCCGCATCGGAGGAGGAACTCATGCGGCGATGCTCCTGGTTGTTCAGGGCAAAATGCTTGATGCTGGTGCCCACGTTGCGGCTCTGCACGCCGTTGATGTAGGCGGCGGCCATCTTGCCGGCCAGGTAGGGATCTTCGCTGAGATACTCAAAGTTGCGTCCGCACAGGGGAGAGCGCTTGATGTTGACGGCGGGGCCCAGCACCACGCTGAGCTTTTCATGCTGACAGCTGTCACCGATGGCCTGACCAATCTTGACGATCAGCTCCTTATCGAAGGAGGCGGAGGTGGCGCAGCCCGCCGGGAAGCAAACGGCCTTGATGCTGTCGTTTACGCCCAGATGATCCGCCTTTTCATCCTGTTTACGCAGGCCGTGAGGGCCGTCGCTGACCATGGAGGCGGGGATGCCAAGACGCTCGATGGCCTTGGTGTGCCAGAAGTCTGCGCCGGAGCACAGGCCGGCCTTTTCTTCCAATGTCATTTGGGCGATCAGAGCTTTGATGTCCATGGGGATCGATCTCCTTTCATTCGTCAAAGCGATTATTTTATCTCCACGGTGGACAGATCCCAGGGCTCATGGATCTTGGGCACGTCGGAGATCAGACGCTTGGTGTAGGGCGCCTTGGGGGTCAGCATGACTTCATCCGGACGGCCGGATTCCACAAATTTGCCGTGCTCCATGATATATACGGAGTCGGAGATGTAATAGGCCAGGCCGATATCGTGGGTGATGAAGATGACGGTCATGCCGGTTTCGTTGCGCAGGTTCAGCAGCATATCCAGGATGGTGGCGCGGGAGCAGGCGTCGATCATGGAGGTGGGCTCGTCGGCCAGCAGGATATCGGGCTTGAGCAGGAAGATGCGGGCGATCATCAGACGCTGCATCTGGCCGCCGGAAAGCTCGAAGGGATATTTGTTGGTGAGCTCTGCGAATTTCAGATTGACGAAGCTGCATGCTTCGGTCATCATTTCGATTTTCTTTTCCTTGGGCAGGTTCTTGCCGCCGCGCATGTTGATGCAGTCCAGCAGAACGGTGTCGATCTTATGGAACACGTTGTAGCTGGAGAAGGGATCCTGGAAAATGGCCTGGATGCCTTTCCAGTATTCCTTTTTCTTGGCGCCGGTGGAGATGTCACGGGGCTTACCCTTGAAGAAAATTTCGCCCCCAGTGGGTTCCAGCAGGCCCAAAAGCATCTTGGACAGGGTGGTTTTACCGGAGCCGGACTCGCCCACGATGGAGATCAGCTCGCCCTTGTGGAACTCAAAGTCCACGTGATCCACGGCTACGGTGGTGGTTTTGCCGGTATGGAACACACGGGTGACGCCTTTGCCGCTCAGACAAAGAGGCTCCTTGGAAAAGTCCTTGTTGCGGTTAGAACCGAAGGTTACGCTTTCACGGGTATCTTCCGGCTGAACGTTGATCTTTTCATCCGTCTTCACGCTCATACACCTCCCTCAGTTCTTTCTCGGAGAAGGCACAGCGATAGCTGCGCCCGTCGCCAATGTCCAACAGCGGCTGCTGGTTGACCTTGCAGGCCGCGGTGGCATAGCGGCAGCGATCGGCGAAGCGGCAGCCGACGGGCGGATGCTTCAGGTTGGGCGGCGTGCCGGGGATGGCGGTCAGCTTCACGTCGCGGGTGCCTTCCTCGGGCACCAGGATGGAGCGCATCAGGCCGCGGGAATAGGGATGAATGGGATCGAACACCATTTCCTTGGCAGAGCCGCGCTCCACGATCTGACCGGCGTACATGACCATGATGTCGTCGGTCACGTTGTACAGCAGCGGCAGCTCGTGGGTGATGAAGATCATGCTCTTCACCATGCCCTGGGCCATCATGTCCTTCATCATCTTGATAACCATCTTCTGGCTGGTCACGTCCAGGGCGGAAGAGGGCTCGTCAGCGATCAGGACCTTGGGATTCAGGATGGTGGATACGGCGATGACCACGCGCTGGCGCATGCCGCCGGAGAGCTCCACGCTGTGCTTGTCCAGGGCGTCCACAGGCAGGCCCAGTTTGGCAAAGCGCTGCTCCGCCATTTCGCGGATCTGCTTTTTATCCATGGGCAGCTCATGGGCGCGGATCACGTCTTCAATGAACTTGCCAACCTTGCGGGTGGGGTTCAGGGCGTTCATGGCAGCCTGGGGGATATAGGCCACGTCGGAGCCCAGCACGGTTTTGCGCACGGTGTCGGGGTCAAGACCGGTAATATCCTTGCCATCCACCACGATGGTGCCGCTGGTGTAATGCAGCGGCGGGAAGTAGTAGCCCATCAGGCTCAGAGCCAGGGTGGATTTGCCGCAGCCGGATTCACCGGCGATGCCCAGGCTCTTGCCTTCCTCAATGTCAAGGGTCACGTGATCGACGGAGTAGACATCCTCGCCCTGACGGGTGATATATTTGGTGGTCAGCTGATTGACCTCAAGCATTTTCTTTGCCATCTGTCACACCTCCTTAATCACGCAGGGTCGGGTTGAACACCTGGTCGAGGCCGGTATTCATCAGGTTCAGAGAGAAAGAAATAAGCGCGATGACCAGGATCACCGGGAAGTAGGCCCACCAGGCGTTACTGGAGGTATATGCGCCAAACAGCTTGGACCAGTTCATCATCAGGCCCAGGGTGGGCAGCTCGTTGGGGTTCGGGCCCAGACCCAGCATGGACAGCTGAGCTTCCGCCAGGATGCCGCTGGACACCTGCAGGATGAAGGCCATCACCACATAGCTGGCGATATAGGGCAGGATGTCGGTCAGCACGATGCGTCCCAGGCTGTGGCCGGAGAGCTTGCTCAGATTCACGTGGTCACGGTTGCGCAGACTGATGACCTGGGAGCGCACGGAACGGGCGGTCCAGACCCAGCTGGTGATACCAATGATGATAGCGCAGGTGCTGATGCTGCGGGAATTGGTGCCCAGCGCGGAGTAGATCAGGATCAGCAGCACGAAGCCGGGGATGACGGTGAAGATATTGCAGATGAACATCAGAATATCGTCCACCACGCCGCCGATATAGCCAGCCAGCAGACCGATGAGCAGGCCAAGGCAGGTGGCGATGGAACCGGCCAGCAAGCCCACCAGCAGAGAGATGCCGGTGGCCTTCACCAGCTCGGTCAGGGTGTCGCGGCCAAAGTTATCCGTGCCCAGCGGCAGGGTAATGGTGTTGGCCACCTCAGTCACTTTGACGTAATCGCTGGTGGATACGGTGGAGACCGTTGCGCTGTCGCCTTCACCCTTGGTCACGCTCATGGGAACGGTCACATCGGTGGAGAGGCGATTGTTCAATCTTCTCAGCTCATTGCGCTTGGCCTGGGTGGAGAAGCCTTCATATTTCTTCGCCTTGGCGTCGGCATCGCTGTAATTGGCTTTCCAGGCATCAATTAGCTTGTGGAAATTCTCGTTGGTGGTATCAAGACCAGTGACATCTGCGCCCATGGCTTTCAGATAGTCCAGCATGGTCTGACGATCCTTCACAGGCAGAGAAGATTCCAGACGGTTGTCGTCCGCTTCCGGCAGTTCCACGCGGTAGGTGCCCGTGTTGTTCGCGTCATACACGGAAACATACGTGCCGGGAGACAGGAAGCCTTTGCCCAGACCCTGCAGCGGATCCCGTGTGACGAAATAGGGATAGATCAGCACGGTCAGCAGAATGGACATGAAGATGATAAAGCCTACCAGGAAGCGGGGAGAATGGAATATGTTTTTCAGAGTATGTTTCATTGCTCATCCACCCCCTTAATCAAACTGCGCGGCCTTGACCCGCGGGTCAATGAACGCATAGATAATATCCAACAGGAAGCTGGCGATCAGCACCATGATGGTGATGATCAAAGTACAGGCGGAAATGACCGGATAGTCCGAAGAGTTGATCGCCGCGTACATGGACATGCCCAAGCCGGGATAGCTGAAAATCGTTTCGGCAACCAGAGCGCCGCCCACCATGGAGCCGATGCTCATGGCCAGGCCGGTGACCTGGGGCAGCATGGCATTGCGGAACACGTAACGCACGATCTTCTTGTCCTTGATGCCCAGAAAACGGGAGTACTTGACGTAGTCCGCGTTCAGTTCATAAATGGACATGGAGCGCATACCCACTGCCTGGCCGCCGATGGAGATCAGCACGATGGACCAGAAGGGCAGCTGATAGTGGGCGATAACGGAGGAAATGAATTTCCAGCTGAAGCTGGGAATCATGCCGGGATCATAGGCGCCGTTGACAGGAGCCCAGCCCAGACCGACCGCGAAGATCACCAGCAGGATAACGGCGGCGCCGAATGCGGGAATGGCGCTGAAGAACAGGGTAAGCGGCATCAGGCCCTTATCCCAGATGCCACGCTTGTAAGCGGCTACGGCACCCAGCAGGTTGCCCAGCAGCCAGCCCACCAGGATGGCAGGCAGCTGCAGCGCCACGGTCCACCAGATACTGGAACCGATGATATCGGATACCAGACGCGGATACTGGCTGTAGCTGACGCCAAAGGTTCCATTGGCGGCATTTTTTACGAAATCCCAGAACTGACCCAGGAGACTTTTGTCCAGGCCGAACTGGTGAGAGTAATAAGCCATTTGTTCCTGAACCTGTTCCTGCGTGGCCCCGGGGCTGATATTTTTACCCACGATGGCGTTTACGGGATCGCCGGGCATCAGCCGTGGCAGGATAAAGTTCAGGATCACTGCTGCGATAAAGGTAATGACAAACCAGAAAATCTTCTTTTTGAAGTATTTCAGCATGCCCTTAGTCATCAGTTTTCCCTCCCCCCTGAAAAAAGGGCGGCCATGACTCGCCTGAGCAGGATCATGGCCGCCGGGTTAATTCTGGATTACTTTACCAGTTCCAGATTGTACAGAGCAGCGATGCCGTAGCCGTCGGTGCAGTCCATGGGCGGGATGTTGTTGCCGTCGTCCTTTTCGGGATAGCCGGTCCAAACGGTCTCGTTCACAGCATGGAACACTTCGGGACGATACATCAGGGAGAAGGAAGGCACTTCGTCCAGATAAATCTGGGTGGCCTCGGTGTAGAGAGCCTTCAGCTCAGCTTCGTCAGTGGTCAGCGGGATCTTCTTGATGATCTCGTCAATGCGATCATTCTTGTAGTGGCCGAAGTTGCCGCTCCAGTTGTTGTCAACACCAACGAACTCAGAGCTCATGAAAGCGCGGACGCGGCTCCAGGGAGCAGCGGGCTCGGCGCCGGCGGGGCTCCACATGAAGATTTCATACTCGGTCTGAGAGCCCTTGGTGAACACAGTCTGATACTGATCCCAAGTGGGGAAGGTGGCGATGATTTCCACGCCGATGGCCTTGCCAGCCTCGGCAACCATGTTCATGGCAGCCTGCCAGTCGGTCCAACCATCGGGGCAGCAAGCCTTCAGGCTGATCTTTTCGCCGTTGTACTCACGCCAGCCGTCGCCGTCGGAGTCCACGATACCAGCGGAATCCAGCAGAGCCTTGGCGCCTTCGATGTCCTTGCCGGCCCACTGCAGATCCTTCACAGCCTCATGATCATACAGAGCCTGCTCACCATCGGTGGGGTTCATGACGGAACGGGGCACATCCACGAAGGAGGGGCTCTGGTTGGTCATGGCGTTCTCGATGATGTTGTCATAGTCAACAGCCATGGCGATGGCCTTGCGCAGTTCCTTCACCTGCATCACGGGCACATCCATGTTGTACCAAGCGGTGGGCATGGTGGCGCAGATGCCGTAGGGCGCTTCGTCAGAATAGGTAGCAACAGGCAGACCCTGCTCTTCCCACAGCTTCTGCACGTTGGCGATGAACTGCTGGTTCACGTCGATCTGGCCGGCCTGGAAGGCAACCAGGGTGGCGTCGTTGTCCTTGTAGATGGTGTGAGCGATGTACTTGGGAGCGGGCAGCTTGCCCCACATGGAGGCATCCTGGCCCCAGTAAGCATCGTTGCGCACGAAGGCAACCAGCTGGTCATTGGCGAAATAGGGGCCATAGGGGCCGGAGTACACGGCGTCGGGGGTGGGATCGGTGCGGACAGCGGTCGCATCGTTGTTGTGCTTCGCCATCAGGCCCTCAGCCCAATCCTTCTGCACAATGTAAACGCCGGTCAGGAAGTTCAGCAACTGCAAGGGGTTGGCGGGCTGGCCTTCCTCGTTCAGCTTGGCCTTGATCACAACAGCGCCGTCCACATTCTCGATGCTCTCGATGTAGGGAGCGTAGCCGGTGTAGGTGCCGTTCTGCAGCTGGGTGCTCACATTCCAGGTGGCAACCACGTCGTCAGCGGTCACGGGGGTGCCGTCAGACCACTTGGCAGCGGGCTTGATCTTGAGGGTCAGCTCGGTCAGGCTGTCGTTCCAGGTGTAATCACCGTCAGCCAGCAGGGGATACAGCTGGCCGTCCAGGCCGTTGTACATATACAGGGTCTCGAACATGCAGGTGCGGCTGCCACGGGGAGCCTGGGACAGGGCCAGGCCGTTGTTCATGTTGTCGCCCAGGGGGTTATAACCCACAACGGGGTCCCACTGCTGGCCGCCAAAGTACAGGGTCTCTTCGCGGGGCAGATCGGCCACTTCGGCAAACGCGCTGACAGCGCCGAGCAGCATGACCACTGCCACCAACAGGGCAAGGATCTTCTTGGACATAAGTTCTTCCTCCTTTTATTTTTGTTAAGGCCCTTGGGCCATAACATACAAAAATCAGATGGGGCGAACCGTTTCGCCCGGGATTAGATGACCGGCCACGGAAATGTGCTCCGGCGTATAGGGGTGTCCGGCTTCCGCCTGCCGGGCCAGCATCTCCGCCGCCTGACTGCCCATTTCCTCCGCGTCTTGGCGCAGGGTGGTGAGCTGCGGATGCACGTACTGCACCACGCTGATGCCGTCATATCCGGCTACGCTGATGTCCTGGGGAATCCCGAAGTGATGAGCGCGAAATTCATTGAGCGCGCCCAGGTAGGAAATGTCGTCCGGCAATAAGACGCAGGTGGGGGGATCGGGCAATTGAAGAAGCCTTCTCGTGGCTTTCTGCGTGGCTTCCGGATCGTGATAAAACGCGCTGATCAGATAATCCGGAGGCACTTCGATGCCATGGCCTTGACAGGCGGCTTTAAAGGCGCGGACCCTGGCCCTGGTCACATGGGTGTCATCGCCATAGATAAAGGCGATTTTGCGGTGACCCTGGCTGTGAATGTAATCCACCAGGTCATGCATCCCGCGGGTGTTATCGGACACCACGCTGCTGATGCCGTCAAACTCGAAATCGATGCAGGTGACGGGGCACTCGTACTGACGGACGTCGCTGACCACATCAGCCACCCGATCCGTACC
The DNA here is from genome assembly GCA_902764185.1 of uncultured Eubacteriales bacterium. Lineage (GTDB taxonomy): Bacteria > Bacillota > Clostridia > Christensenellales > Aristaeellaceae > SFMI01. The sequence goes on along the minus strand of CACWUV010000022.1, from coordinate 361 downwards.
GGCGATGATCAGGATGCCGTCGCTGTTGCGGTAACGGGCGTGCTCGGCGTAGCTGATATGCTTTCCGCCCAGCTGGTCGCCTACGAAGAATACGTCATAACCCAGGGTTTGGGCCTGGCGCATGAAGCTGTTGAGGATGCGGGAAAAGAACTCATGGGTCAGGCCATATTTGGCGGCCTCTTCATAGATGATGCCGAAGCTGAAGGAACGGCTGGTGCGCAGGGCTTTGGCGGCCACGTTGGGCAGATAGCCCATTTCCTTGGCGGCCTTTTGAATGCGTTCCTTGGTGGCTTTGCTCAGATCGGAGGCGTCATTCAATGCCTTGCTTACCGTTGCCAGGGATACGCCGCAGGCTTCCGCG
>CACWUV010000021.1:20779-24081 GCA_902764185.1 uncultured Eubacteriales bacterium | reverse complement strand
AACGGTCCGCTGGACACCATCAAGCTCAACTGGCTCAGCGAATATACGCTGTTTGAAGATATGTATGTGGAGGACACGGGGGCGTGATCCTTCCGGAATGGGAGATAAAACATGGATCAAATCGCCGTAGCGGCCTTTGAAAAGGACCTGAAATTCGAGGGCTTCCTGCTGGTGCGCACCAGCGAGCAGCGCTCTTCCTCCAACGGCAGCAAATATCTGGATATGACCCTGTGCGACCGCACGGGGGAAATGAACGCCAAGATGTGGGACGGCACCGTCACCCCGCCCAAGGTCGGCGGCGTGATCAAGGTGCGCGCCCAGGTGACGGAATACAACGGCCGTCTGCAGCTTCGGGTCAACAAGGTGCGGGAAGCGGAAGCGGGAGAGTACGACCTCAGCTTCCTGGTGCCCTGCGCGCCCTATCCCGCGGAGGATATGCTAAGAGAGATCACCGACACCGTGGACGCCATGCGCAACACCGTGCTGCAAAAGCTGGTGCGGGGCATGCTGAACCTGGCTGGGGACAAACTGATGTATTATCCCGCCGCCCAGCGGCTCCATCACGCCGAGCGCAGCGGCCTGCTCCATCACACCAGCAGCATGCTGCGCCTGGCCAAGTCCGTCCTGCCCGTCTATCCCTGGCTGGACGCCGAGCTTCTCTACGCCGGGGTCATCGTCCACGATCTCAGCAAGATCCGCGAGATGAAGTCCGACGAGGCAGGCAACGTCAACGACTATACCACCGAAGGCCTGCTCCTGGGCCATCTGGTGCGGGGCGTCACCCAGGTGCGGGAGGCCGCCCGGCTGGCAAATCTCCCCGAGGACGAGGAATATGTGCTCTTGCTTGAGCACATGGTCATCAGCCATCATGGCGAGGCGGAATTCGGCAGCCCGCGGCCGCCCATGTTCCCGGAGGCCGAAATGCTGCACTGGATCGACCTGGTGGACGCCCGGATGAACGAGATGAACGGCGTCCTGCGCCGCACCCCCGCCGGGGCCTTCAGCGAAAAGATCTGGTCGCTGGACCGCCGGGTCTATCATCCCCATTACGCCGGGGAGCAGCCCGCGCCGGAAGCGCCGAAGGCCGCCCGGCCCGACGCCGAGAAAGCCTATCAGGGATTGCTGTAATATGCTGTCGATCTACGAAAACGATACCATTGCGGCGCTTGCCACCCCGCCTGGCCAGGGTGGCATCGCCATTGTGCGCGTCAGCGGCGAGGCGGCGCGCACTTGTTTTGATACGCTCTTTGAACCCGCGGGCAGGCAGACTGTGGAATCCCATCGCCTGCTCTACGGCCATCTCTACGATGAAAACCATGGCCTCATCGACGAGTGCATGGCGGTGCTCATGCTGGCCCCCCGGTCCTACACCCGGGAGGATGTGGCGGAGTTCCACATCCACGGCGGCGAGCAGGTGGCCCGGCAGGCCTTGAACGCCCTATACGCCCTGGGCGCGCGCCCCGCGGAGCCGGGGGAATTCACCCGCCGGGCCTTCCTCAACGGCCGCGTGGATCTCAGCCGGGCGGAGGCTGTCATGCGGCTGATCTCCGCCCAGGGGGAGCAATCCGCCCGGGCGGCTCTGCGCCAGCTCACCGGCGGCGTCAGCGCCTTTGTGCATGACATGCAATCCCGGGTCACCGCGCTGGCCGCCGGGGTGGCCGCGGCGCTGGATTATCCCGAGGAGATCAGCGAGGAGGAGGCGGCGGGGGACACCGCCCGGCAAGCCCGGGCTTTGGCCGATGAATTGAACGCCGCCTGCGACGAGCGGGCCGCCCGGGTGCTGGAAACGGGCTTTGACGTGGTGCTTTGCGGTCGGCCCAACGTGGGCAAAAGCTCCCTTCTGAACGCCCTGCTCTGCGAGGAGCGGGCCATCGTCACCGATATTCCCGGCACCACCCGGGATGTGGTGCGGGGCAGCGTCACCCTGGGCGGGGCAAAAATCAACCTGAGCGACACCGCAGGCATCCGCGATCAGGCCGAGACCGTGGAGGCCATTGGCGTGGCGCGTGCCCGTCAGGCCATGCGCGGCGCCGATCTGACGCTGCTGGTGCTGGACGGCTCTGCGCCCTTGACTGCCGAGGACGAAGGGCTGCTGCGGGATACCGGGGATCTGCCCCGGGCCATCCTGCTCAACAAATGCGATCAGGGCCAGGCCATCCACCTGCCGGACGCCCTGCGCGTATCGGCCAAAACCGGCGAGGGCATGGACGCCCTGCGCACCCTTATCGCCGATAAAGCCCATCTGGCGGGGGAATTGCCCCTGACCAGCGCCCGGCATATGCATTTGGCCCGACAGGCGGCGGACAAGCTGACCGAGGCGGCGGAGGCGCTGGAGGATGGCATGCCTTTGGATCTGGCCGCCATCGACCTGCAAGCCGCTCTGGAACTGCTGGGCGGCATCACGGGCGAAAGGGTGGATGAAAAGCTGCTGGACAGCGTATTTTCCCAATTCTGCGTGGGCAAGTAAAGGAGAATCCCATGAGTCGGATGGATCGGGCCACGGACAAGCTGCTGTCCCTGCCCATGTTTTCCCTGTTCTTCGTGTTCCTGGCCGTGCGGGCCAACGACCTCAAAAAGGCCGACGAGGCCATCGCGAAGGCGGCGGGCTGGCAAAGCTTTTGCGGTCTGCGGGTGCTGCTGTGGGCCTTGTGCGCCGTGGTGGCCTTCATTTATATCTGGCGTCTGGCCCGGGGCCGTCTGCGGCAAAAATCCCCGGCGCTGTGGTGCCTGCTGGCCATGCACGCCGCGCTGATCGCCATGACCCTGGTTTATCACGGGGCCACGGGCTATTGGCTCAATTGGGCGGCAGGCCTGGCCTCGTGTCTGCTGCTGGATATGGGTCTGCAACGGGAGCGGCAAGCCACCCTGGAGGCGTTCTCCCTGGCGCTGCTCACCTGGCTGCTGGCCAATCTGCCGGTGCGCCTGCTGGTCCCCTGGGGGCTCAACGGTCCGGACAGCAATCCGCTGTTCGTGCCCGAATGGGTCATCGGCAACCGGGTGTTCTATTATCGCCTGGCTTTCCCGGCGCTGGGGTTTGAGATGATCCGCGCCCAGCGGGAGGAGGGCCGCTGCACGCTGCGCACCCTGCTGGTGTTCGCCGTGGTCACGGCCACCGTGGCGCTGCAGCAGGGCGGCACGGCGCTGCTGGGCTATGGGCTGCTGCTGTGCATGCTGGCTTTCTTTAGCCGCCGGGCGCTGCCGCGCTACGCCCTGCCCATCACCATGCTGGGCTTCTCTGTGCTGCTGTTTGTGGGCGTTCATTTCTTCCATATTCAGGAGCTTTTCAGCGTGCTGATCCAGCG
>CACWUV010000021.1:0-20762 GCA_902764185.1 uncultured Eubacteriales bacterium | reverse complement strand
TTCCGATGTATGGGTGGAGGCGGTGGATGTGATTCGCCGCTATCCCGTCACCGGCGTGGGCTATCTGCCCCTTTCCTACATGCGGGAGCTGTTCCATTCCACGCCGGAAACGCCCCTCAACCATACCCACAACCAGGTGCTGGAGCTTTTGTTCCATGGCGGCCTGCTGGCCCTGATCCCCTTCATCGGCATGACGGCCTGGGCCAGCCATGAAGCCCTGCGCCATCGCCGCAGCCCCGCGGTCAAGACGGCGGCCATCCTGCTCATGGTGTTCCTGTTCATGGGCACGGTGGAAATCTATCACACCGATCCCTTGTATTATCCCCTGTTCATTCTCCTGGGCCGGGCGGACTGCCTGGCGGGGGAGGAGGACGCCCTGCCCCGCATCAGCTTCTTTGCCCGGGTGCGGCGGGATTTAAAAAAGACCTGATTCTCGGATAATTTGACGGGGAGATTTTTATAATCTACAAGAGATCCTGCTGGCCGAAGGCCAGCAGGATCTCGTCCTTTTTTGCCGATTTCTGGTTGTCTTATTTCATATGAAGCATAAGTATCAGGCCTTTTTTTGTATGGGCTCCTGCCAGGCTTCCAGCTGCGCCTCGTCGATGCGGCGAGAGATTTGCAGGGCTTCCCCGGTCAGTCCTTCGAGATAGAGGGCTTCCAGCAGCGTGCGCAGGCTGCAATAGGGGTCAAAGTTCAGCTGTTTCATGGTTCCGCCTCGCTTTCGTTTCAGGATGGTTACAGTTTATTACGCCCGTCCGCAGCCCGCAATGGAAGGTTTTGTCGAAAAAATGAGAAAAGCCGATCTTTTCACGGATTTTTCACACAAAGGATCAAATTAGTTCGCAAAATGACCATAGAATATTACGGAAAAGTGCGGATTGTTTCAGGATCGGCGTAACGTCCGTCCCGCCACAGGCTGACTTCGATCCATCCGTCGCTGCCCGCGTTGCCCAGGATGTCCCCGGCCTGCAGGCGATCCTTTTCTTTTGCGCGCAGGGAGGCAAGCCCCCGGTATTCGCTTTCCGTGCCGTCGTCATTCCGCAATAGGACGCCGTCGAGCTCCGCCCGGGCCACCGTGCCCCCGTGCAGGGCCCGAACGGCTTCCCCATAAGCCGCGCTGTATCGCACATAGGGTGAAAATCGCCAGATGCCCTTTTGCCGGACCGCGCCGGAAAAGGGCTTTAGCACCGCGCCCTCGGTGGGCCGCGACCAGGGCGGCGCCGCATGCTCCAGGGTTTCATCCTGGCTGGCCGCCGCGTCCCGGGCCGCCATGCGTTTCAGATCGTCCTGCCTTGTATATAGGGCGGCGAACACGATGGCCAGCACGCACAGGGCCGCCAGCAGGCTTTCGCCCCATTTTTTCATCATCCGGCGCATAATTTTTACACCTCCAGCCCCATTATGGCACAGGTTTACTTTGTATATTCGTCTGGAATGTGATACAATAACCCTTGAAGCCAGAAACGGAGGACACACGCATGCGGGATCTTTTTTTGATCGTGGACGGCAACAGCCTGCTGCACCGCGCCTTTCACGCCCTGCCCCTGATGGATTATGAGGGCCACTATACCAACGCCCTGCACGGCTTTTTGAATATGCTGCTGCGGTGCATGCGGGAGCGCAAGCCCCGCTGGTGCGCCGTGGCCTTTGACGAGCACGCGCCCACCTTCCGCCATACGGAGTATGCCGAGTACAAGGCGGGCCGCGCCAGCACGCCGGAGGAGCTGCGGCCCCAATTCGATTCCATCAAGGAGATTCTTTCCGCCATGGGTCTGGGGGTGCTGAGCCTGACGGGCTACGAGGCGGACGACATCCTGGGCACCCTCTCTTTGCAGGTGCGGGAAAAGGGCGCGGACGCGCTGCTCCTCACCGGCGACCGGGACGCATTGCAACTGGTGGACGACGAAATCACCCTGCTCCTCACCCGAAAAGGCATCAGCGAGGTGGAGGAATGCACCCCCGCCCGGGTCAAAGAGCTCTTTGGCGTCACCCCGGCCCAGATCACCGACCTCAAGGGGCTCATGGGCGACAGCAGCGACAATATTCCCGGCGTGCCCGGCGTGGGCGAAAAGACCGCCGTCAAGCTGCTGGATCAGTATGAAACCCTGGAAAACGTGCTGGCCCATGGCGATGAAATCAAGGGCAAACTGGGGGAAAAGGTGCGGGCCAACGCCGATCAGGCCCGGTTCTCCAAATGGCTGGCCACCATCAAGCGGGATATTCCGCTGACTGTGCGCTATGACGCCTGCGAGGCCCATCACCTGCGGGACGGCCTGCCTGCGCTGCGCAAATACGGCCTGATGACCATCGCCAACCGCATCGCCCAGGAGGAGGGGGAAGCTCCCGAGGCCGCGCCCGTCGCCCTGAAATTTTCCGACTGGCAGGAGCTCACCGCCGCCAGCGCCGCGGCGCTCAGCCAAAAGGAAAAGGTGGCCGTTTATCTGGGAGAGGAGGAAATCACCCTCTGCGACGGCCAGGATCGCTTGAAGGCCCAGCTGGGCGGCCAGATGGATCTGTTTTCCATGGATACCGCCGGCGATCCCATGGGGGATTGCGCGCCCGTTTGGCAGCGCCCGGTGATCACCCACGACGGCAAGCGCCTGCTGCACACCCTGAACGACCAGGGCAAGCCCCTGCCCACCATCGCTTATGACACCATGCTGGCGGCCTACGCGCTCAATCCCCAGGAAAAGACCTATCATTTGTCCGCCTTTGGAGATGCGGACGCCTCCGGCGTGTGGGCGCTGATGACACGGCAGCAGGAGCAGATGCGCCAGCTGGGCGTGGAAAACCTCTATCACGAGATCGAATTGCCGCTTTTGAACGTGCTTTTTGACATGGAGCGTGAAGGCTTCCGGGTGGATACGGACGTGCTTCGGGACATCGGCGACCGGCTTTCCGCCCAGGAAACGGCGCTGCGGGAGGAGATTTACCGCCTGTGCGGGGTGGGCGAATTCAACATCAACAGCCCCAAGCAATTGGCGGACGTGCTCTTTGGTAAACTGGGCCTCAAAACCGGCCGCAAAACCTCGAAGGGCTATTCCACCGACGCGGACACCCTGGAGGGACTGCGGGAGGAGCATCCCGTCATCGGGCCCATCCTGGAATATAGGCAGGTGAGCAAGCTCCACGGCACCTACATCGACGCCCTGATCCGCAAGGTGGGGCCCGACGGCCGCATCCACACCTTCTTTGATCAGACGGGCACGGCCACGGGACGCATCTCCAGCGCCGAGCCCAATTTGCAGAATATTCCCGTGCGCACCGAGCTGGGCCGGGAGATCCGCCGGGCCTTTGTGGCGGCGCCGGGCCATGTGCTGGTGGACGCCGATTACAGCCAGATCGAGCTGCGCATCCTGGCCCATTTCAGCGCCGATGCCGCCATGGTGGACGCCTTCCGCCAGGGTCAGGACATCCACGCTCGCACCGCGGCGGAGGTGGCGGGCATCCACATCGACGAGGTCACGCCCCAGATGCGTTCCCACGCCAAGGCCGTTAATTTCGGTCTGGTGTATGGCATCAGCGATTTCGGCCTGGCACGCAACACCGGCATGACCCGCAAGGAGGCCGCCGCCTTCATCGCCCGCTATTTCGCCGCCTATCCCGGGGTGCAGAAATTCATGGACGAAAAAAAGGCCGAGGGCTACGCCAACGGCGAGGTACGCACCCTTTTTGGCCGGGTGCGGCGGCTTCCCGAGCTCAAATCTTCCAATTTCAACATGCGCTCCTTCGGCGAGCGCGCCGCCATGAACACCCCCGTCCAGGGCACGGCGGCGGACATCATCAAGCTGGCCATGGTGCGGGTGCACGAAGCCCTGAAAAAGGGCGGCTATCAAAGCAAATTGATTTTGCAGGTACACGACGAACTGATCATCGAAGCCCCGGAGGCGGAAAAGGACGCGGTGGCGGCGCTGCTCAAGGACTGCATGGAGCACGTCATCGACCTGTCCGTGCCCCTGGTGGCCGAGGTCAAGATGGGGAACAGCTGGTATGAAACCAAGTAAGCCGTATGTTTTGGGGCTCACCGGCGGCATCGCCTGCGGCAAGAGCCATGTATCCCGGGAGCTGCGCGCCCTGGGCGTGCCCGTCATGGACGCGGACGCCCTGTCCCATGGGCTCACCGCGCCTGGCGGAGCGGCCTTGCCCGCCATTCGGGAGGCCTTTGGAGACGGTGTTTTTGACGGAGAGGTCCTGAACAGAAAAGCCCTGGGCGCGCTTGTTTTTTTAGATGATGAAAAGCGCGCCCGGCTGGAGGGTATCCTTCATCCGCTGATTCTGCGGGCCATGCAGGAGGAGACTGCCACCTCCGACGCGCCCATCGTGGCCTGGGACGTGCCGTTGCTTTTTGAAACCGGCCTGGATAAGCAGTGCGATGAGGTCTGGTGCGTGTATATCACCCCGGGCGAGCAGCTCAGGCGCGTCATGCGCCGGGATCATCTGAGCCAGCAGGCCGCCCAGGCCCGCATCGACAGCCAGATGTCCATGGAGGAAAAGAAAAGCCGCGCCCAGCACCGTATCAGCACCATGGGCGCGCGGGCGGCCACCCGGCGTCGCGTGCGGGGGCTGCTGAAGGATCTGCAAAGGAGACTGGAAAAGTGAACGGATATACCCCCGCGCCTCGGCGCAAACGGTCGGAGAGCTATGTGAAGGCCAGCCGACGGCAGCCCGCCGTGTTTCCCACCCGGGTGGTGCTGACCCTTTTCCTGCTGCTGATCGTGGCCGTGTTGGCCCTGATGCTGACCCGGGCAAACCTGGATCGCCTGCGCACCCAGCGGGAGCAGGCCGCCCAGGAATACGACCGCCTGGTGGCCCGGCACACCGTGCGCTATCGGGAGTGGATCGAAAAATACGCCCTGGAAAACGGCATCGTGCCCGCTTACGCCGCGGCCATCATCCTGCGGGAGAGCAGCTATGATCCCAATGCCACCAGCAGCGTGGGAGCCCGGGGACTCATGCAGGTGATGGAGGATACCTTCAATTTTGTCCGCCGGAACCTGAACGAAGATCTGACTTTTGATAAAATGTACGACGCGGAAACCAACATCCGCTACGGCTGCTGGTATCTGGGGTATCTGAGCCGCATATTTGACGGCGATCCCATCGAAATGGCCTGCGCCTATCACGCCGGGCCCAACAATGTAAAACTGTGGATCATGAATTATGCCGCGGATCAAAAGAACCTGCGGCTGGAGGAGATCCCCATGGAGGACACGCGGTATTACGCGGGAAAGGTCTATGACGCCTATGCGATTTATTTCCAGCATTATTATCCGGACCCCGCCTAAGCGGCTGCTGGCGCTGCTGTTGGCGGTGACGCTGCTGCCCGCCGCCGGGCTGGCGGAATTCCTCACGGATACGGGCATCCACATGGGCATCATCTCCGTGTCCACCACCCAGGTCAACCCCCTGACCCCGGTGGAGCGGGAATTCATGTCCCTGACCGATCTCATGTACGAGGGCCTCATGTACCTGGATGACAACTATCGTCCCCAGCCTTGCCTGTGCGAGCGCTATGCCACCAGCCCCAACGGCCAGACCTGGTTTTTCTATCTCAGGGATGGCGTCACCTTCCATGACGGCACGCCGCTGACGGCGGGCGACGTGGTGGCCACGGCCCAGGAGATATTGCGCCTGGCGGAAAACGGCGAGGGGCGCTATCAGTCCCTCAAATACTTCATCACCTCCATCGAGGCCAGCGACAGCCGCACCGTGGTGGTCAAGACGGGCCGCGTCAATTACGGCTTTCTCTTCGCCATGAATTTCCCCGTTCTCAAGGCCAGCGAGGTGCAAGCGGCCAATCCCGTGGGCACCGGCGCTTACTATCTGGATTTCTTTGAGCCGGGGGTTTATATGCTGCTGTCCGCTTATCTGGGCTGGTGGCAGAACATCCCGGAAAACCGGCAGATCCTGGTCAACTTTTTCAGCACCAACCGGGAGCTCATCTCCGCCTATGAGTACAGCAACGTGGACGCCGTGCTCACCCGGGCCATTACCGCGGCCCAGTACCGCAGCGGTGTGAGCAGCTACAACATCGACTATCGCACCACCCAGCTGGAAACGCTGCTGATGAACAACCACGCCTCCGAGCTCAGCGACGTCAATGTCCGCCAGGCCATCCGCTACATGATCGATATGGACGACCTGGTGAACAACGTCTATTACGGCATGGTCACCCGCACGGATACTCCGCTGATTCCCGGCACCTGGACCTACTGGAACAGCGATCTGCGCCAGGAATTCAACCGCCAGCGGGCCAATGAGCTGTTGGACGCCGCGGGCTGGGATCATTTTACCGAGAGCACCGCGGGCAACCAGGTGCGCACCCGGGTGGTCAACGGCAAGCAGGCCAACCTGCACCTGCGCTTCTATGTCTATGAGGAGCAGGACAACTCCGTGCGCGTGGAGGTGGCCAACCGCATCAGCGACGCGCTGCTGGAGGTGGGCATCGAGTGCTCGGTGCAAACCATCACCTATAAGGAAGCCGCCGAAAAGCTCAAGGCAGGCTCCTACGATCTGTGCCTGGCGGCCTTCAACATCGATTTCACCCCCGATCCCGGCTATATGCTCATCTCCGGCAACACCGCCAATTACACCCGCTATCGCTCCAGCGAGATGGACAGCCTGATCCAGAACAAGCTGCGCAAGACCATGGACGAAACGGAGTATGCCCAAACCCTTTATGAAATCCAGAATCTTTTCTGGCAGGATTGCCCCCTGGTGTGCCTCTATTACCGCAACGGCGCCATCCTGACCCGGCAGATGTTCACCGACGCCCGGGACGTGCGCGAGCCCGAGGTGCTGCGGGGCGTCGAGACCTTCCGGAGATAAAGATTACCAATACATAGGAGGCTTTCCATGAACCGTATCCGGCGATTGCTCGCGATCCTTTTGATCCTGCTTCTGCTGCCCGTGGGCGGCCTTTCGGAGAACGTCATCCGCCTGATGGCGTCGGATTACCCGGTGGAAAAGTCCGGCTGGTACAGCTCCATGGAGGAGGTGGCGGTGTATATCGCCTCCTATCACAAGCTGCCGGGCAACTACATCACCAAGAATCAGGCCATGAACCTGGGCTGGAGCAGCAGCGCGGGCAATCTGTGGAAGGTGGCGAAGGGCAAATCCATCGGCGGCGACCGCTTTGGAAACTATGAAGGCTTACTGCCTAATAAAAATGGGCGCAGCTGGACGGAATGCGATATCGATTATTCAGGCGGTTATCGGAATAATGGTAAACGTATCGTTTTTTCCTCCGACTGGCTGATCTATTACACCGGCGACCACTATAACACCTTCACTCGGGTGCTGGTGGATTTTGCCACGCCCACGCCCGCCGTTGCCGCCACCCCCGCGCCCGTCATCGTGGAGGAGGACGGCCTCTATACCGACCGGGATCATGTGGCGATGTATCTGCATGAATTCTGGGGGCTGCCCGCCAACTATATCACCAAGGGCGAAGCCCGGGAGCTGGGCTGGAGCAACAAGAAGGACAATTTGGCAGAGGTGGCGCCGGGCTTCACCATCGGCGGCGACGAATTCGGCAACCGGGAAGGGCTGCTGCCGAATGCTCCCCTGCGCACCTGGTATGAATGCGACGTCAACCGGGACGACGGCAGGCGCAGCAAGGAACGTATCGTTTTTTCCAGCGACGGGCTGATCTATTATACCGACGATGGCTTCAAGAGCTTTACCCAGCTGTACTGAGGAGGAGAGGACATGAAAATCACCTTGGATCTGAAATCCGTCCGCACTCCGGCGGAGACCCAGGACTTTTTGAAAACCGCGCTGGCGTTCCCGGATTATTATGGAAAAAACCTGGACGCGCTCTACGATATGCTGACCCAATGGGATCGGGGAGCCACCATCGCGCTGGCTTTTCCCGCCCATCCCGCAGAGGGCGTGCGGGCGTATTTGCCCCGGCTGCGGCAGGTCTTTGAGGACGCCGCCTGCCAGAATCCCCGCCTGCGGGTGCAATTCAAAGGATAAGGAGAAAGAGACATGGACGTAAAAAAGCTGGAACAAAAGCGCCTGCTCTGCCTGATGCTGTATCTGCTGGGGCTCATCTTTGAACTGGCGGGGGTGCTGGCCATGCGCACCAAGCGCACGCCGGGCATCATCCTGTGCTGCCTGGGCATCGCCCTGTGGATCGTGTCTGCCGCCTGGGCCAAGAGGCGCTTTCAGAATGCCTGCGGTCAGGCCCGGGTGCTGACGGGCCTGGGCATGCCGGACGCGAAGTTCTATGATAAAAAGGAGGCCGCGTCCCTGGGCTTCCCGGCGAAAAAGCTGGTGCCCGGCGGCCGGGTGGCCGATCCGCCCATGTTCCTCTTCACGGCTCAGGGCACCTTGCGCGGCCAGCAGGCAACAGTGACGGAGTTGACCCAGGCCTACCATGACGAAGGGGATACCAAGCGCAAATACCTGGTGGGGGCCATGGTGCGCCTGCCCGCGGCAGATTGCCAGGATGAGCGCATGATCCTGTGCGGCAAAGCCTACGGCGGCAGCCTGCGGGCGGAGGACTTCGCCTCCCTGCGGCTGCTGGAAACCCCCGGCCATGCCTTCCATGCGCTCAGCGCCAGCGAAGAAGCGCTGACAGAAGGCCAGACCGCCGCGCTGGACGTCTTTTGCCAGAATACGGAGCGCAGCGCCGTTTTTCTCCAGGAGAAAGGCTTCGTCAGCGTTTTCCTGCCCATGCGTTTTTACAGCGGCGCCTACGCCATGCGGGAGCCTATAACGGAAAAACTGATGAACGAAGACCCGCTGCCCGAGCTGGACGACGCGCTGAAGGCGCTCCGCGCTCTGGCGCAATAAAAAACAAAGAGGGATGCGTTTGCATCCTTCTTTTTTACAAAAAATAAACAAACAATAATCTGTAATACTGATGCCCGATTAAAAGGATACGCAAAAACAGAAATTGGACGGGGAGGCACTTATCGTCCACCTTTTGCCAATCTCTGCTTTTAGTGTCTTGTTTTAATTGGAACAGTATAAGTTAGTTAATGCGAGATCCTTCGACTGCGCTGCGCTCCGCTCAGGATGACATTGGAAGGAGATTTTATCCTTGTTTATTGACTGAAATTGCAACAAAATCGCCAATAAACAAAAGCAAAACTACCTAACGATGTCATCCTGAGCGGAGCGCAGCGCAGTCGAAGGATCTCAGCATAATACGATCAAACTTTTGTTTGCCCCTCGGAAAACGCTTATGCCAGCAGCTTGTCCAGCGCCTGCCGGAAGCCTGCCTTGATTTCGTCGTAGCCCATGGTGGCCTGGCATTCAAACAGCTTTTGTTTGCCGTCAAAGATGCTGGGCACGCTGTAATAGTCATAGGTGTCCGCCAGCGCGGCGTTCTGGCTTTCCTCGATCCACTGAATGCCAATGGCGGCGTAGGCCGGGTTTTCCGCCTGCAATTCGGTCAGTGCCTTGCGGCCCTTGACACAGTAGGGGCAGCTGGTCAGATAGAAAATGGTGGCCGTTTTCATATGCTTACCTCCAACATCATTTGCAGAGCGTCCAAGGGCGTGGCGGCGACCCGCTCCGCGCCCGCTTCCCGCAGCTCCTTTTCCGGCCGGAATCCCCAGCCGGCGGCGATCAGGTGCATGCCTGCGTTCTGGCAGGTTTGGCAGTCCGTGGGCGTATCGCCCAGATACCAAAAGTCATCCGGCGTCAATCCCATTTCCTTTGCAATGGAGAGGGCTGCCGCGGGATCGGGTTTGATGGGCACGCCGGGCCTGCGTCCGCGCAGCAGCTCAAAGGGCGCGCCCGGCAGATAATGGGCGATCACGCTGGCCACGTCGCCGTCGTCCTTGTTGGACAGCACCGCCAGCCGCAGCCCGGCCCGGTGCAGGGCGTCCAGCAGCTCCGGGATGCCGTCATACACATGGGATGTATCGTTGCAGTGCGCGGCGTAGAGCGTCCGGTAATCGGCATAAACAGCGTCATACATATCCTGATGCGCCGGGCCCAGGGCGCGGCGGGTCAGGTTGGCGGCGCCGTCGCCGGTAAAATAGCAATAAGCCTCTATGGGATGGATGGGCAGACCGTGCGTTTTCAGCGCCTCATTCATGCAGTGGGAAATATCGGGCAGCGAATTGATCAGCGTGCCGTCCAGATCAAATAAAACCGCCTTTTTGCTTGCCATCTTTCGTCACCTCTCCCTGGCATTTTATCACATTCCGTCGTATGAAGCAAGGCGGGGCGGCGCATACTGTGTCAGGAGGTGAAGTCTGTATGGAGATGAATCAAAGCAAACGCGCCGGCAAGCAGCGGCTGGGCCTGCTGGCCGGGCTGGTGATCGTGGCGGCGCTGGCGGTGATATTGACCTATGGCGGGGCGTCCAGCGCCGTGAGCCGCACCCGGGAGACGGTGGAGGAGGATTGCGAGCTGATCCAAACCCTGCGCTATGCCCGCTGCGGCCATGAGGTGGTGCGCCGGGTGAAGGCGGACAAGGAGTACAAGGGCTGCACGCTCCAGCAGATGCAGCAGGCCTATGCCGAGTGGGAGATCACGTCCTTTTCGCCCGCCCAGATCGAAATGAGCCGCAGCCTGTCCCTTTATTGCCCCGATCATCTGGTGGTGCTGCCGGATGGGGCAGGGGTGCTGGGCGTATATGAAAACAAGTATGGCGACGGCTACGCCCTGCGCACCCAGCTGGATATTCCCTTGGCCGATCTGCCCGAAAGCCTGCGGGAAACGGTGCACCTGGGCCTGGGCTTCGCCAGCGCCGAGGAGATCGAAAGCTGGCTGGAAACCCTGGAAAGTTGACAGAGAGCGCATAAAAATGTATACTTTCCTTGGGCTGTGCGCCCGGGAGGTACAACATGAGGAGAAAAGGGCGGATCTCCGCTTTTGCGTTGATATTGATATTGGCGCTGGTGTGCGCCATCCTGCTCATCGGCGCGGCGGCCGCGGCCAATCGGCAGACCTATATTCGGGAGAAGGCTGTGACGCCCACACCTTCCATCACGCCGCGCACCGTGCGCATCACCGAAGCGCCCGGTCAGCCCACCCTGACGCCCACGCCCAGGCTTTTGCAGATGAACAGCGTGGGCCTGGAGGTCAAGGAGCTGCAAGAGCGGCTGCGGGAGCTGGGCTATTACAGCGGCGAGGTGGACGGCCAGTATGGCGGCGGCACCCGCTCGGCGGTGCAGGCCTTCCAGGGCCAGCACGGCCTGGACGCCGACGGCATCGCGGGGGAAAGCACGCTGAATCTGCTCTATTCCGCCAATGCACAAACCTTTGTGCCCACGCCCACACCCTCCGCCACGCCGGAAACGGCGGCCATGCTGGGCAGCGGTTCCCAGGGCGATCAGGTCAAAAAGCTGCAACAGCGCCTGGCGGAGCTGGGGTTCTATACCGGCAAGGTGGACGGCGATTACGGCAAGGGGACCAAGCAGGCGGTGACGGTTTTCCAAAGCCAGCACGGCCTGGACGCCGACGGCATCGCGGGGGAAAAGACCCTGCGCCTGCTCTATTCCAGCGCGGCCAAGCAGATCGTGGTCACCCCCACGCCGGAGGCCATTCAGGTGCTCTCGGGCAATCTGCCGATGCTGGTCAACAAGGACCATCCCATCGACGCGGATTTTGTGCCCGCGGACCTGGTGGATATGTCCAAACACTGCGATTCCACCCTGGTAAAGATCAAGTATAAAGGCACCCAGGGGGTGCGGGAGGCCGTGGACGCGCTGATCGAAATGCTGGAAGCGGCGAAAAAGGACGGCGTGACCAATTGGCAGGTCAGCGCCGCCTACCGCAGCGTGAAGGATCAGCAGAGCATCTTTGATTCCAACGTCAAATCCTATATGAACAAAAACGGCCTCAGCCGGGAGAAGGCCATCAGCGCCACCCGCAAAACCGTGGCCGATCCCGGCACCAGCGAGCACCACACCGGCCTGGCCTTTGATATAACCGTCCCCGGTACCAGCGCCTTCCAGGGCACGAAGCAGTGCACCTGGCTCCACGCCCATTGCTGGGATTACGGCTTTGTGGTCCGCTATCAGAAGGACAAAGAGGACATCACCGGCTTTCTGGCCGAGGCCTGGCATATCCGCTATGTGGGCAAGGAGCACAGCCAGGTGATGCGGGAGAAAAACCTGTGCTTGGAGGAATACCTTGACTTGGCTAAGTAGGAGAGGGGGACGCGCTTTCTAAAGAAAGCTGCGCAAAGACTTTTGGCGGGCGAATAGGCTGGAGTTTGTTTTCCAGCAGTTTCCGCCAGTTTAGCACATGGCAAAGAGCCATCTGGGGCAATGAAAAAGTCAACTGCCGCCAGATACAAGCAAGCTTGATCTGGCGTCAGCCGCTTTTTCGGGATTGCTCCGCAATCCTCGGCCTGCTGCGCATGCCGCCCCCAGACTTACATACGCTATTTACCAATCTTCGACGTAACCGCCGCTCCAGAAATGACGGCTTTAGCCGTCAATAACGCGAGGCGTTATAGCCGCATAAGCAAAGGTCCCAGCTTGAGCTTGCTCAAAACTGGGACCTTTTGCGTTGCGGCGTATTTCTGGAGCATGCTGCAAGTCAGGCCCCCTCCAATCAACGGGCGGAAGCAGCAAAGATCGACAAATCAGGCAGCATCGCTCGCCAAAAGTCTTTGCTCAGCTTTCTTCAGAAAGCGCGTATTCCTTATCCGCATATTTCTCGTCTACCCCCAGCAGCATGCGGTCGTTGTCCAGCGCACGCCCGCTGGCCTGGCGGAATTTGTCGGTCAGATCGCGGATGGTCAGGTGGCTGCGTTCCTCGCCGGTCACGTCGTAGATGATCCGCCCCCGGTCCATCATCAGCGTGCGGTTGCCCAGCTCCAGGGCGCTTTGCATGTTGTGGGTGATCATCAGGCAGGTGATGTGGTTGTCCTCCACAATGCTGCGGGTGAGATGCAGCACCTTTTCGGCGGTGCCGGGGTCCAGGGCGGCGGTGTGCTCGTCCAGCAGCAGCACCTTGGGCACGTGATAGGTGGCCATCAGCAGGGTCAGCGCCTGCCTTTGGCCGCCGGAGAGCAGGCCCACGGGCTGCTTCATGCGATCCTCCAGGCCCATGCCCAGAAGGCTCAGCCGCTCCCGGAAAGCCCTTTTGTCCGCCGCGGAGATATGGCTTAGCCAGCCGCCGTTGCCCGCGGCCAGCGCCAGGTTTTCCTCAATGCTCATGTCCGGCGCGCTGCCCCGCATGGGGTCCTGGAACAGCCGGCCGATCTGCTTGGCCCGCATGTGCTCGGGCGTCATGGTGATGTTTTTGCCGTCCAGGTACACTGTGCCGGTATCGGTAAAGAAGCTGCCGCAGATGGCGTTGAACAGGGTGGATTTGCCCGCGCCGTTGGCCCCGATGATGCTGATAAAATCGCCGGGATGCACATGGAGCGACAGGTGATCCAAGGCCAGCTTGGCGTCCGCGGTGCCGGGATGGAAGGTTTTCGATACGTCATTCAGCCGCAGCATCAGGCCAGCCCCCTTTCTCTGGAGGCTTTGCAGCGCCGCATCAGCAGCACGGCCTGCTCCCGCAGATAGGGTCCGCTGATGGCCAGCACCACGATGACGGAGGATACGGCCTTGAGCATGAAGGCGGGCATGCTGAGCCGCAGGGCCAGGGCATAGACCAATCGGAAAATGAAAGCGCCCAGCACCGCGCCGATGGCTCGCAGGGGGATGCTTTTGCGGCCCAGGAATACGCCGCCGATCAGCAGGGAGGCCAGGGCCACGGTGACCATGCCGCTGCCCATATTGATGTCAAAGGACTTTTGCTGCTGGGCCATCAGGCATCCGGACAGGCCGGTGAAGGCGTTGGAAATGCACAGGCCCACCGTGGTGGTAAACACGGGGTTGATGGAGGAGGAGCGCACCATGTCCGCGTTGCTGCCCGTGGCCCGGATGGCCAGGCCCAGCCGCGTGCGCAGGAAAAAGCTCAAAAACAGGATCACCAGCGCCACGGCCACCAGCAGCACGATCAGCTTGTATTGCCCGCCCAGGGGGCTGTTTTTCAGGGCGTCCTTGGTCAGGCTGAACACGGTGGCGGTCTTGTTCATGTTCAGCTGGGCCTTGTTGCCGGTGATGGCCATGTTGACCGAGTACAGCCCGGTGTTGACCACGATGCCCGCCAGCAGGCTCTGTACGCCCATGCGGGTTTGCAGCAAGGCGGTCACAAAGCCGCTCAGGCTGCCCGCCGCCATGGCAGCGGGAATGGACAGCCAGGGATGGCCGCTGAGGGCCACCATGGCGCCCACCGCCGCGCCCAGGGTAAAGCAGCCGTCGGTGGAGAGGTCGCACACGTTCAGCATGGAATAGCTGAGAAAAAGGGCCAGCACCGTCAAGGCGTTGACCAGGCCCAATTCCAGCGCCGTCTGTCCCAGGGAAAGCAATTTGTCCAAGCTCATTTTCTGATACGCTCCAGTATAGTCTGATAAGGGGCGGAAGGGATGCGGAGGAGAAAAAACTTCCCTTCCGTCCGGTGATTCGGGTTACTTGTTCAGGTCGTCAAAGCTGTCCGCGGTGGTGATGGGCTGCACGGTGGTGCAGAAGGGAGCGAAGGCGGCGGCGATGTCGTCATAATTGAAGCCGATGGCCTCGCAGGTTTCGGTGTTCACGGTGGCGGTGCCGTTATCGAAGCGCATCACGGCCAGGCTGGCGGGATCGGCGCCGTCCAGCAGGATGGCGGCCACCATGTTGGCGGTTTCGCGGCCCAGGTTGGCGTAGTCCACGCCGTATCCCAGGAAGGCGCCGTTCAGGGCGAAGCTGTCCGCGCCGGTGTAGTGGGGAATCTTGGCCTCGGCCAGCGCTTCATAGATGGAGAGCTCGGCGGTCATGATGGTGTTGTCGGTGGGGGTGAACACGGCGTCCACCTCGTCGCTGATCAGGGCTTCCACGGCGGACATGACTTCGCTCACGTTGCTGCCGCCGTATTCCTTGTAGGCCACGCCTTTTTCATCCAGGATCTTCTTGGCGTCGGCAATGGGGGTGGCGGAGGCGTCCTCGGCGCTGTTGTAGAGCAGGCCGATCAGATCGGCATCGGGGTCGGCGGCGAAGATCAGGTTGAACACCGAGGCCGTATCCAGATAGTCGGAGGTGCCGGTGATGTTGGCGCCGGGCGCCTCCAGGCTTTCCACGATGCCCGCACCCACGGGGTCGGACACCGCGGCGAACACCACGGGAATGCCGTTTTCCTCGGTGGCGCCCTGCATGGTCATGGCCACGGGGGTGGCCACCCCCACCATCAGATCCACGTCGTCGGCAATGAAGTTGGCCACGATCTGGTTGAGAAGATCAAAGTCGATGTTGCAGTTCTCTTCGCGGATGTCGAAGGTCACGCCCTTTTCGGCCTCGATGGCGCGAAGCTGCGCCGTCAGGTTGGCGATGATCTGGTTCAGGGAAGCGTCGTCCACAAAGTTGCAGATGCCGATTTTATAGCTGGTCTTGCCTTCAGCGGCGGCAAAGGAGAAAAGGGACACCGTGAGGATCAGAGCCAAAATGATTGCAGTCAGCTTTTTCATGGGGGATACCTTCCTTTCAAATCTTTTTTTTCGTTCATGTGGAATAATAAAACGCCCCGGCGCACTTGTCTGTGCGCTGAGGCGGTATTCCCGTGGTGCCACTCAGCTTCGTCCGGCTGCCCGGAACGCGCTTTGCCCGCATACATCCATATGCGCCGCTCTGATAACGGGTGCGGAACCCGTCGGCTGCTACTTGCGCCTGCGCGCTTTCGGCCGCCCTCATAAGTCCATTCATCCGGTTTGATACCCACCGCACTCTCACCGCCGGCGGCTCTCTTTGGGGTTCGCATCCGAACTACTTCTCTTAGTCAAAGGTTTTTGTGAACTTGCGCATACTGTATCACGGACCGCGAAAAATGTCAAGCGGGTACGGATGGAAAAACAGGCAAAAAACAATGAAAAAGAGTGCAGCTTTTTGCATATAATGGAAGGAAAGCGAGGTGCGTCCATGATTTTGCTGCTGCTGACGCTGGTTTTCTTTGCCTGCCTTGCCCTCTTTTGCATTCATATGCGGGTGGGCAGTCCCTTTCATCGGGGCTTGACCCGGGCGGTCTGCGCCCTGTGGATGCTGATTTTCTGCTCCCTGATCCCGGGGATCGGCATCGGGGTCAACGCCGTGAGCGTGGCCTGCGTCAGCCTCCTGGGCCTGCCCGGCCTGGGTTTGCTGGCGGTGGTGGCGGGGATGCCGGTGGGGTAAGAGAGCCAATTTTAAAGTAGAAACTTATCATCAAATTAACAATGAATAATGAATAAAGAATAATTGTATATTTACGATAATCCGTTCCCGCCCGCTTTATACATTCACAATATCAAACCCCGCCGCCCGCGCCATGCGGTTCATCACGGCCAAGCCCACGCCGTTTTCGGGCCAGCTTTCGCTGAACACCCGGGTAACGCCGTCGGCGTCCGCCTGGCGCAGCAGGGCAAAGATATTGTGGGCGGCCGCCCATTCATCCTTACCCAGATCGGCGCAATTCCGGTCGCCGTACAGGGACAGATGGTCGCTGGCGGCCAGGATCAGCCCCTTTTCGGCGGCTTCCAGCCGGTCATATTCCGCCTGAATCCGCCGGGCCACCGCTTCCGCGGCACCTTCGTAGAGGGTCATATGGGCCTTGGGCGCGTAGTGCTTGTGCTTCATGCCGGGGGAAGGGGCAGCCTCGCCCTCCTTCAGCGGCCGCATCACGCTGTCCGCCACCTGCACTTCGCCCAGCACGGCGGCGATCATCTCCGGCGTCACGCCGCCGGGACGCAGCACCAGGGCCGTATCGCCCGTCAATGCCACCACCGTGCTCTCCACGCCCACGTCGCAGGGACCGCCGTCCAGGATCAGGGGGATGCGCCCGTCCATGTCCTCCATCATGTGCGCGGCCAGGGTGGGGCTGGGACGTCCCGACCGATTGCCGCTGGGGGCCGCGATGGGGCAGCCGCTTTTTTCGATCAGCGCGTGGGCCACGGGATGGGAGGGCATGCGGATGGCCACGCTGTCCAGGCCCGCCGTCACTTGGGCGGGGACAAGCGCCTTCTTGGGCAGGATCATGGTCAGGGGACCGGGCCAAAATGCCTCCGCCAGCCTGCGGGCCATATCGTTGACATGGCACAGCGGCTCCATCTCCTCCCACCGGGCGATGTGCACGATCAGCGGGTTATCGGCAGGCCGACCCTTCGCCGCAAAAATCTCCAGTACGGCCTGGGCGTTCAGCGCGTCCGCCCCAAGCCCATAGACCGTCTCGGTGGGAAAGCCCACCAGCTGTCCGTCCTTTATCAGTTGAGCAGCCTGAGCGACGCTTTTGTCGCTGGCCGGTAATAGCAGAGTGTTCATCGGTTGCCTCCGGAAAATTTCCATTCGATCTATTATAGACTTTTCCCCAAAAAAAGTAAAGATTCCCCAGAATCACTTTTCACAAGGGAGAATATTTGATATACTTATTGCTGCATTATTCTGGAAGGATGTACGTACGCATGAAGTCGAAAAGCTGGAAGGACCCGGTCTTTTATCAGAAGCTGCTCCATCTCACCGTGCCCATTTCCCTGCAAAGCCTGATGCTGGCCGCCGTGGCGGCGGGGGACGCCATCATGCTGGGCCGCATCGCCCAGAATTCCATGGCCGCCGTGTCCCTGGCCACCCAGGTGCAGTTTGTGCAGAATATGATCCTCATGTCCATCACCGGCGCGGGCGGTATCCTGGGCGCGCAGTACTGGGGCAAGGGGGACGAGAAGGCCATGCATGATATTTTCAGCATGATGCTGCGCCTGTCCGGCCTGGTGTCCCTGATTTTTTTTGCGGCCTGCGTTTTTGTGCCCCAGTATCTCATGCTGGCCTTCACCCATGAGCCCGCTCTTATCGAGATCGGCGCGGGATACCTCAAGATCGCCGGCTGGTCCTATCTGCTCACGGGCGTTTCCCAGTGCTATCTGACCATGATGAAGGTCAGCGATCACGCCGCCGCCAGCGCCTGGATCAGCTCCAGCGCCGTGGTGTTCAACGTGCTTCTGAACGCTGTGTTCATCTTTGGCCTCCTGGGCTTCCCGGCCATGGACGCCCGGGGCGCCGCTTTGGCCACCCTGTGCGCCCGGTTCATCGAACTGGCGCTGTGCGTCATCGTGTCCAACGGGGCGGGCTATTTGCGGCCCGATTGGTCCCGGCTGCTGCGCCGCAACCGTCAACTGGGACGGGATTTCCGCAAGTGCTGCCTGCCGCTGCTGGGCGGCGGATTGTTCTGGGGGGTGGGCTTCACCTCCTATACGGCCATCGTGGGCCATATGGGCGGCGACGCGGCGGCAGCCAACTCCGTGGCGGCGGTGGTGCGCGATCTGATCTGCTGCCTGTGCAACGGCATCGGCAGCGCCGGCGGCATCATGGTGGGCAACGAGCTGGGCGCGGGCCAATTGGAGCGCGGCAAGCTCTACGGCGAGCGGCTCAAAAACCTGTCCTTTGTCATCGGCATTTTTTCCACCGTGGTGGTGCTGCTGGTGACGCCCCTGGTGGTGCGCTTCATGATCATGACGGACACCGCCCGTCAATACCTGACCGGCATGATGATCATCATGGCCGTCTATATGATCGGGCGTTCCGTCAACACCGTGACCATCAACGGCGTGTTTGGCGCGGGCGGCGATACGCTGTTCGATATGTACAGCCTGGCCGTGTGCATGTGGGGCCTGGCCATTCCCTTGGCCATCCTGGGCGCCTTCGTGTTCCATTGGCCCGTACTGGCGGTGTATGCCTGCACCTGTCTGGACGAGGTGGGCAAGATCCCCTGGGTGATGTATCACTTCAAAAAATACAAATGGGTCAAGGATTTGACCCACGGGGCGTGACGCCCACCAGCCTTTGGGCCGCGTGACGGGTGAAAAAGGCGATAAAGGGTCCCAGGCCCAGGGCGCATACCAGCGTGCCCAGGCCGATCAATCCGCCCAGCGCCCAGGCGATGACCACGCACAGCGAATCAGTGAAGATCCTGCACCAGAAATAGGCGGGCTTCACCCTTTTGCTCAGCACGATGGACAGCGCGTCGTAGGGCGCGATGCCCACGTCGGCGGTTTGGTACAGGGAGCAGGCGAAGGACAGCACCAGGATGCCGGGCAGCATGATGCCAAGCTTTTGCAGCAGCGTTTCCGGCGCGCCCAGCATGCCGCGCATGGTCCTTTCAAAAAACGAGGCGATGGGCCCCACGCAAAACCAGTTGACAAAGGTGCCGATGCCGATGAGCCCGCGGTCAAAAAATACCTCCACCAGGAACCACAAGAGGTTCATCCCAATGAGCACCAGCGAAAAATCCACGCCGATCCGATCCCCGATGGCGATCACCAGGGCGGTGGAGGGGTCGTTGCCCAGCAGTGCCAGCTTGAACATGCCCACGCCAATGCCCAATACCACAATGCCCAGCAGCATCACCAGGACGCGGCGGGGCATGTTTTTTTGCTTCCAATACCGCATGCGCTTTCCTTCTCTCCTGCAAGAATGCGCAAATATCATACCGCGCCCGTCCCCGTTTGGCAAGATGCCTCTTTCCGCCGCTTTTCCGCCGTTTCTGCCATGCAAAATGACTTTCCTGTGAAAATTTTTAAAAAACGGTTGACAAGCGCCCCGGATACTGCTACAATGCGCAACGCTCAGGCAGAAAGCCCGGGCATGTAAAGGAGGGTCATCGATATGACTTTGAATCAGATCTGGACGAAGCTGGAGGGCGAGGAGCCCCTGACCACCGCGGAGAACAAGACCTTTGTGGAAGAAGTGGAGCAGGGCATTGACGAGCTGGAGAAAGCGCTGGCCGCCAAGTAAGCCGATCCCGTCAGGCGCCGTCCATTTGCCGCAAAAGCGGTGGATGGATATTTTTTTGCCCGCAACAGCCAGTTGCTTGCGTCGCGGAGCTCGCTGCTATACAATAGGGGCAGCGATAAGGAGGTGGCCGCATGGATACCCAGAACGTGTTTTACAGGCTCAGAACCAACCGGGGGCTGTCCCAGGACGAGCTGGCAGAAAAGGTCTTTGTCACCCGCCAGGCGGTTTCCCGCTGGGAAAACGGCGACACCGTGCCCAATACGGAGACGCTCAAACTCCTTTCCCGGCTGTTCAACGTTTCCATCAACACCCTGCTGGGCTCGCCCCATCGGCTGATCTGCCAGTGCTGCGGCATGCCTCTGGAGGACGCCATCCTCAGCCATGAGCAGGACGGCACGCCCAACGAGCATTACTGCCAGTGGTGCTACGCGGACGGAACGTACATGTACAGCAATATGGACGATCTGATCGACGTCTGCGTAGGTAACATGGTCAACGAGAACTTTACCGAGGAGCAGGCCCGGACCTATCTCCGGGAAGCCCTGCCCAAGCTGGATTATTGGAAGCGCTACGAGGAGCTCAGCGACGGCGGGCAGTTTGAGACCTTCAAGCAGCAGCTGGTGAAGGAGATCAACGCTCTGCAGATCGAGGGCATGCCCAAGGTGGAAAAGCTCAACGCTCTGGTGGGCAAGCATGTCAATCTGGAATACCCGCTGCCCAATGGCGCGCGTGCCCGTTTCCTCAATGACCAAACCACCTATCTGGGCAACCAGCTGCCGTCGCTGTTTGGCGGCGATCGCTGCTTCGGCGTGCTGGCCAATATGGATTTTATCCTGGTCGCCACCTACGAAAAGGATGGTGCCAATCCCGAGCTGGTGTTGTATAAAAAGAGATAGGCGAGACAAGCCTTGAAAACAGAAATTGGCAAGGGGGAACGTTCGAGGCCTCCGCGATCCGGGGCCTTCCGGCCCGCTTTCCGCTGAAAGCCTGCCACAGGCAGCCTTTCCG
>CACWUV010000020.1 GCA_902764185.1 uncultured Eubacteriales bacterium | reverse complement strand
GGAAGCCCCCTTAGCGACTTTCAAGTTACAGGCGCAGACTGCTTGTAGTTGTTTTCAAGCTGGTTCGCCGGGATGGGTCCAGGGCCCAAGCGGGCCCTGACGCGGGTTTTAGGGCCGCGGAGGCCCTAACGTCCCCCCCTTGCCAATTTCTGTTTGCGAATTTCTCAAAGACATCAGCCTCCCCACTTAAAAAGGACCGGGCTTGCGCCCGATCCTTTTTTATTGTGACTGGCTTACATCGCCGGCTTTTCCATGGAGATGGACACCTCGATGCACTGGGCGTCCTCGCAGGCGGCCAGCTGCTTGGCGTTCAGGGTGATGTTGGCCATTTCGCCGGGGGCCATGACCATCTTTTTCTGGGAGAAGATGGGTTTGCCGTCGGCGGTGACCACCACGTAGGGGTTCTGGTACACGCGATCCGGACGGAACATGAGGTCGATGGGCGCGTGCTCCGCGCCCTTTTCCAGGCGGATCTGCTGGGGCACCACGCCGCGGGCGCCCGGGCCGTCCTTGACGGCCACCAGACGGCCGGCGTGCTCCTTGCCCTGTACGAAGTCCGCGGCGGCCTGACCGGCCTTGAAGGACTCGCCGGACACGAAGTCCACCAGGTCATGCACGTGCAGCACGTTGCCGCAGGCGAAGATGCCGGGGATGCTGGTCTGCAGGCTGTCATCCACGATGGCGCCGCTGGTGACATTGCTCATTTCCACGCCCGCGCCGATGGTCAGCTCGTTTTCGGGGATCAGGCCTACGGAAAGGAGCAGGGTATCGCAGTCAAACTGGATCTCGGTGCCGGGGATGGGACGGCGGTTCTCGTCCACCTTGGACACGGTGACGCCGGTGACGCGCTCCTTGCCCTGGATGTCGGTGACGGTGTGGCTGAGATACAGCGGGATGTTGTAGTCATGCAGGCACTGCACGATGTTACGGTTGAGGCCGCTGGAGAAGGGCATCAGCTCCACGCAGGCCAGCACCTTGGCGCCCTGCAGGGTCATGCGGCGGGCCATGATGAGGCCGATGTCGCCGCTGCCCAGAATGACCACCCTGCGGCCGGGCATGAAGCCCTCCAGGTTGACGAATTTCTGGGCGGTGCCGGCGCTGTAAATGCCGGCGCAGCGGGTGCCGGGGATGGCCAGCGCGCCGCGGGGACGCTCGCGGCAGCCCATGGCCAGCACCACAGCCTTGGCCTGGAAGATCTGCAGGCCGTACTTCTTGCTGATGGCGGTGACCACCTTGTCCTTGGTGACGCTGAGCACGGTGACGCCGGTGCGCACGTCGATGCCCAGTTCCGCGGCGGTATCGATGTCGCGCTGGGCGTATTCGGGGCCGGTCAATTCCTCCTTGAAGCGATGGAGGCCAAAGCCGTTATGGATGCACTGGCGCAGGATGCCGCCGGCGTTCTCCTCGCGCTCCAGCACCACCAGGCTGTCCACGCCCGCCTTTTTGGCACTGATGGCGGCGGCCAGGCCCGCGGGGCCCGCGCCGACGATCAGGATATCAACATTGATGATGGGCAGTTCATTCTTCATCGGGGCGCGCCTCCTTTGCGATCTGATGCAGCGTACCGACCAGCAGCTTGCTTTCGCCGCCGCATTTGGTGATTTCCAGCGGGCTGACGCCCAGCTCTTCACAGAGGATCTCCATCACGCGGGGGCTGCAGAAGCCACCCTGGCAGCGGCCCATGCCCGCGCGGGTGCGGCGCTTGACGCCGTCGATGGAGCGCGCGCCCACGGGACGGCGGATGGCGGCGCGGATCTCGGCCTCGGTAACCTGCTCGCAGCGGCATACCAGCACGCCGTACTCGGGGTCCTTGGCATAGGCCTCGGCCCGTTCCTCATCCGTCATGGTGCGGAAGGTCTTGGGCAGGGGCGTGGGCTTCTTCCAGTTTTCGTCCTTCTTGAGGCCCAGGAAGGCGGCCACTTCGTCGCCCAGCTCCTGGCCGATGGCGGGCGCGGCGGACAGACCGGGGGATTCGACGCCCACAGCCTCGTAGGCGCCCGCGGGCGCGCCCTCCACCTTGCCGATGATGAAATCGCCATGCTCCTCGTGGGCACGGATGCCGGAGAAGGTGGTGATCACCTGGCGCAGGTTGACGTTTTTCCAGGTCAGGCGCACCTTGGAGAGCACGTCGTCCAGACCCTTGCGGGTGGTGGCCACGTCGTAGCCGTCGTCAATATCGTTTGCGGTGGGTCCCAGCAGGATGTTGCCATGGGTGGTGGGGGAGACCAGCACGCCCTTGCCCATCTTGGTGGGGCACTGGAACATGGTCATGGTGAAGGGGATCTCCGCCATGTGGTCCAGGAGATAATATTCGCCGCGGCGGGCGATCAATTTGACCTTGCGGGAGGAAATCATGTTGTGCAGGATGCCGCTGCCCATACCGGCGCAGTTGACAACCGCGCGGGTTTTGTATTCGTCGCGCTCGGTGATCACCAGCCAGTTGCCGTCGGCGGTGGGCTTGATCTCCAGCACGGGATTGCTGAGCTTGAACTCCGCGCCATTCTCGGCGGCGCTGTCCGCCAGAGCGCAGGTCATTTCGTAGGGGCTCACCAGGCCGCTGGTGGGGGCGTACAGGGCGCAGACCACCTCGGGGTTGGTGTTGGGCTCCATTTGCAGGATCTCGTCATGCTCCACGATGCGGCAGCCTTCCACGTCGTTGGCCACGGCCTGGGCCAGCAGGTTCTCCAGGGTCTTGCGGTCCTCCTCGGAGAAGCCCAGCACCAGCGCGCCGGGCTGACCGTAGGGCACGCCCAGCTCCGTCGCCAGCTTTTTATACATTTTTGCACCCTTCACATTGAGGCGTGCCTTCTCCGTGCCGGGGTGCGCGTCAAAGCCCGCGTGGACGATGCCGCTGTTGGCTTTGCTGGCGCCGTCCGCCACGTCCTCCATCCGGTCAATGACCAGCAGCTTGCCGTCGTATCTGGACAGCTGCTGCGCCACCGCGCAACCCACTACGCCGGCGCCGATCACGATTGCGTCGTACATGTGAATACCATCCCTTTCAAGTTTTAACCGCGATTCCGCGGAAAATCGATTCCAACATATCCATTATAGCACAAGGAAAATGATGTTTCAACACAAAACACGGGTTTTCTTCCCAAAGGATACAAAAAAAACGGCAGCCCCAAAGGGCTGCCGCAGGATACGATGGGATCACTCGGCCTTTTCCAGGAACAGATTGAGGGCGTTTTCACCTTCGCCGATGGTCAGGTTCAGAGAGCCGTCCTGCAGCGCCTGGGCGGACAGAGCGGCAACCATGGCCTCCTCGGGATTGGCGGCGTACACCAGCTTGCCATCCTTCAGCTCGGCCTCAAAGGCTTCGTTTTCAAACATGAAAGCGCCGTTCAGGGTGATGGTGGTGCCTTCGATGACAGCGGTGGTATCCATGCCAAACAGAGCGGGATTGATGTACGAGCCGTCCATATCCACCTGAGTGGCCACCCAGTTGCCGGCATAGTCCGCCTCAGTGGCGTCGGTCTTGGGCTCGGCGGGCACATAGATTTCGGCTTCCACCTTTTCGCGGCCGAAGGTCATGGCCATGCCGTCGCCGCTGTTGGCTACCAGGTTGCCGTCCACCAGGGTGAAGACCAGGGGGTCTTCGTCAATGGTCACGGTCACATTCTCGCCGTCCGCGGCCCAGGTGCCGACACTTTCGTCGGTCTGGCCTTCTTCGCTGGGGCTGGTGGCGACGGCGGAGCCGTCATCCTTGAGTTCGATGGTCATATCCATGCCCAGGGTGGCGGGGGCCAGCTTGGTGCCGCCAAAGTCGATCTCGTTCAGGTACCATATGCCGGTGTAATTGACACCCTCGGCAAAGGCAACGGCGGTCAGCAGCATTGCCAGGACCAGCGCCACGGCAAACAGCTTTTTCATTGTTTTTCCTCCTTTTGCGGGGAAGAACCCCGTTTGTTGGTTTTCATTATATCATATTTTTTTCAAATAGCAACTTTTATTTACATATGCTTCCATACATGGCGGAAATAGGCGCCTTCCAGGGTGGACATCAGAATCCACCCCACAATGGTGGCCCAGGCCGCGCCGGTGATGCCCACCCGGGGCACCATCAAGGCGATGAGCACCACCCGGGTGCCCATTTGCAGCACGGTGGCGGCCAGGGTGACGGGCATTTTGCGCAGGGCGCGGAAGGAGCCCTGCAGGGTGTTGTTGAAGGCGGGCAGCATATAGAAGGGGGCCAGGATGCCCAGATAGGCCACGCCCAGGGCCACCATGTCCGCCTCGGGGGACGGCGCGAACAAAAGCATGATGGGCCGCCGCAGCAGATAGGCCGCCAGGCACACGCACGCTCCGTAGCAAAGCTCGATGGTCAGCCCCACCCAGAAGGACCGCCGGGCGCGTTCCTTCTTGCCCGCGCCCAGGTTCTGGGCCATGCAGGTCATCAGGGCGGCGGAGATGCTCTGCTCCGGCACGATGGCAAAATCGTCAATGCGGGCGCAGGCGTTGAAGGCGGCGATCATGGCCACGCCCTGGGCGTTGATGACGCTCTGAATGATCACCTTGCCCAGGGGCAGGCTCACCTGCTGGAGCGCCGTGACCGAGCCCAGCTTGAGGGTTTCGCGCAGCAGGGCGGAGTCCATGCGCATTTCATCCCTGCGGAGCCGCAGCACGGGGATGCGGCGCATGAGGACGAGGCACATGCCGGCGCTGAAGGCCTGGGCCACCACCGTGGCCGCCGCCGCGCCCATGACGCCCCAGTGCAGCACGCCCACGGCCAGGATGTCCAGCACGGTGTTCAGCAAGGCGCTGGCCGCCAGGCACCACACGGGGCTTTTCGAATCCCCCACCGAGCGCATGGCGGAGGACAGGGCGTTATACTGGAAGGTGAAGGGGAAGCCCAGCAGCACCACCCGCAAATAGCGGGCGGAGGCGGTCATGATCTCCTCCGGCGTGCGCAGCAGGCGCAGAAAGGGCACCGCCAGCGGCAGGCCCAGGGCCAGGATGCCCAGGGAGACCAGCAATCCGAACAGGCAGATGGTGGCCGTTTCCCGGCGCAGGGCGCCGTTGTCCTCCGCGCCAAAGGAGCGGCTCATGAGCACCGACGCGCCGATGGTCAGCCCGCTGACCCCCAGCACGGCGATGGTCATCACGGGGTTGGCCGCGCTCACCGCCGCCACCGCCGCTTCTCCGGCGTAGCGTCCGATGACCACCGAGTCCACCGCGTTGTACATCAGCTGGAACAGGTTGCCCAGGATCACCGGCAGCGCATAGGCCGCCAGGTGCCGGGCGATGGGGCCTTCCGTCATTCTGCGCATGGCGTCACCTGATTTCATCAAAAGTGGAATTATTATAGCATGAAATGGGAAGCCGGACAAGACAAAGGCGCGGCGGACCGGGAAAGATCCGCGCGCCTTTCCCGGCAAATACAATCAAAATACATTTTTATTCATTTTTTTTGTTGACAAACACAAAAAGAAGGCGTATAGTATCCCACATCCGAGGGGAAACCCCGGATGGAATAGAGGCGCGGCTGACAAGAGTAGCGCGTGGGAGCCCGGCCGGGGCGCAGATCACGGGTGAAAGGGGATGCCGCCGAAATGCCGGAAGCACGGCTGGCTGCTGGCGTTGGGCAAGGGGACAACATCCGCTTGACTGTCATGGCACAGGCCATGGAGCGCTATTCAAACAGCAGTCCCTTTTTGCTGTGGGATTTATGCGGTGAATGGCGCGGTGGCCATCACCGCATTTATTTTTGAGGAGGAAACGAAAATGAGGAGACTGCTTGCTGTACTGATCGCTATGATGCTGACCCTGACCGCTTTTTCCGCTCTGGCCGACACCCTGCGCGTGGGGATGGAGTGCGGCTACGCGCCCTACAACTGGCAGCAGACCGAGGCGACCGAGTTCACCGCCCCCATCGCCGACAATAACGGCTATGCCGACGGCTACGACGTGCAGATCGCCCTGCGCATCGCCCAGGCACTGGGCATGGATCTGGAGGTGGTCAAGACCGACTGGGACGGCCTGATCCCCAGCCTGAACGCGGGCAACATTGACCTGATCATCGCCGGCATGAGCCCCACCGCCGAGCGCAAGATGACCATCGATTTTACCGATAACTACTACCAGAGCGAGCTGGTGGTGGTGGTGCGCGCCGACGGCGCTTATGCCAACGCCGCGAGCCTTGGCGATCTTTCCGGCGCCGTGATCTGCGCCCAGCTGAACACCTTCCATGACACCGTCATCGACCAGATCGAGGGCGTCGTCCATGACACCCCCCGGGAGACCTTCCCCGCCATGATCGTGGCCCTGAACGCCGGCGCCATCGACGGCTATGTGGCCGAGCGTCCCGGCGCGGAAGCCGACGTGATGGCCAATCCCGGCCTGACCTACATCCAGTTTGCCGAGGGTCAGGGCTTTGAGGCCAGCGAGGATGACACCGCCATCGCCATCGGCCTGGCCTACGGCAGCCCCTACAAGGACGCCATCAACGAAGCCCTGGCCGGCATCAGCGAGGACGAGCGCGTGCAGATCATGCTGGACGCCACCGGCCGTCAGCCCCTGGTCGCGGAGTAATTAGAGCTTCCCCAGCTGTTCATTATTCATTCTTAATTTGAGGTAGGATTCATGCCATCCAATATCCCCACCACGTTTATTCAGTGGATCAGCTTCCTGGTGGATAAATACGGCCAGCTGTTCCTGCGCGGCACGGGCGTCACCCTGCTGGTGGCGCTCACCGGCACCGTCCTGGGCTTCATTCTGGGCCTGCTGGTGGCCATCGTGCGCACCATTCCGCTGCCCCGGGGCAAATGGTACCGCCAATTGCCCATGCGGCTGGTGTATCTGCTGCTGAACGTCTATATCGAGGTATTCCGCGGCACCCCCATGATCGTGCAGAGCATGGTGATCTATTACGGCTCCATGATGGTGGGCATCATCAAGCGCGGCACCCCCGTGCTGCCCGCCGCCATCCTGATCGTATCCATCAACACCGGCGCGTACATGGCGGAGATCGTCCGGGGCGGCATCATCAGCGTGGACAAGGGGCAAAAGGAGGCCACCACGGCCATCGGCATGACCCATTGGCAGAGCATGGTGCATGTGGTGCTGCCCCAGGCGGTGCGCAACATCATGCCCTCCATCGGCAATGAATTCGTGGTCAACATCAAGGATTCCAGCGTGCTCAACGTCATTTCGCTGAACGAATTGTATTTCACCGGCAAAAGCGCCGCGGGCAACTATGGCAGGTATTTTGAATCCTTCGCCATCATCGCCTGCATCTACCTGGTGCTGACCTTCACGGTCACGCGGCTGCTGCGGCTGCTGGAGCGCAAAATGGACGGCAGCAAAAATTACACCATTTACGGCTCCCAGAGCGACAGCCAGAGCGAAATCACCATTCCCGCGGAGGAGGCGTGAACATGGGGGAGATCCTGCAAATCAACCATCTGGAAAAGAGCTTCGGCGATCATGCCGTGCTGCGGGACATCAATTTCAGCGTGCAGCAGGGGGACGTGATCTGCATCATCGGCTCCTCCGGCTCGGGCAAAAGCACCCTGCTTCGCTGCATCAACTTTCTGGAGCAGCCCACCGGCGGCCAGATCCTCTACCACGGCAAGGACGCCGCCACCGCCTGGAAGCGCACCCTGTATAACAGCAAGGTGGGCATGGTGTTCCAGTCCTTCAACCTCTTTGGCAATCTGTCCGTATTGGAAAACTGCGTGCTGGGCCAGATGCAGGTGCTGAAAGCGCGCCGTCCCGAGGCTGAGCAGCGAGCCCTTGAATATCTGGAAAAGGTGGGCATGGCGGCCTATCGCCAGGCCCGGCCCGCCCAGCTGTCCGGCGGCCAGAAGCAGCGCGTGGCCATCGCCCGCGCCCTGTGCATGGAGCCCGAGGTCCTGCTCTTTGACGAGCCCACCAGCGCCCTGGACCCCGAAATGGTGGGAGAGGTGCTCTCCGTTATGCAGCGCCTGGCCGCCGCCGGCATGACCATGCTGATCGTCACCCACGAGATGAGCTTCGCCCGGGACGTGGCCAGCCGCGTGCTGTTCATGGACGGCGGCGTCATCGTGGAGGACGCGCCTCCGGCGCAGCTGTTCTCCGCGCCCCAGCAGCCCCGCACCCAGGAGTTCCTGAAACGGGTGCTGGAGCGGCAGCTGTAAGTCTGCCTGGACATAGAAAAAGATCCTTCGGCTTCGCATACGCTCCGCTCAGGATGACAAGAAAAGGTGGTTTTTCTCTTGATTGTCGGGCTGTTTTGCAGTAAAACAGCCATCGAACAAAGGAGAAAAAACATATCGATGTCATCCTGAGCGGAGCGCAGCGCAGCCGAAGGATCTTTTCGCATCGACGGCGGACGGCGTTACAGCTCCGCTTCCAGCCGCACGCATCGGCCCACCACGCGCACCTCGTCGATGGCGCAGACCTCGCTTTCGCAGGCGGCGTCGTAGCGCTGGAGCAGGACCTTGAAGTTGTCCAGCTGCTTGATCATGCGCAGCACGCGGCCCTGGGGCGTCTGGATCAGCATCATGGCGCCGTCCACCGGGGAGGCGGCGGGCACCACCAGCACCAGGTCGCCCTGGGTGACGCGGAAGCCCCGCATGTCGTTGTCGGGGGCCATGAAATAGAACACCTTGTCGGGGGCGGCGTTTTCCACCTTGCCGTTTTCCACGGGCAGCAGGCGGTGGCCCACCTCCTTCATCACGGCGTTATATACGGGCACGCGCTTGAGCACGCTGCTCAGGGCGTCCAGCCAAATGCTGCCGCTGACGCCCGCTTCACTGGAGGCAACCTTTTCGGCCTCGGGCCGGGCCTTCTGCTGGCGCTGCACCGTGGCCTGGGCCCGCTGGATCTGGTCGGAGGCCGACTGCAGATCCACGGTGGCGGCAATGTCGTCCAGGCTGAAATCCGCCTCGGTCTGCTGCTGCAGGCCCATGGCTTTCAGGATGCGGCGGGCCTGATCGTCCGCAATGATGCGGGTACCCTGCTCCACAGCCAGCAAATAGCTTTCGCTGACGCCCACCTTTTTGGCCACCTGCTTGGCGGAAAGACCCCGGCGGCTGCGCTCCAGCTTGATCAAATCTCCCAGTCGGCTCATGCTTGTCCTCCTACGGATTCACAGATGGCGTTCACAAAGGCGTCCACCTCGGCTTCCTGCTGGGGAGCCAGGGCGGATTTGAGGGTGAGCACGGGCTCGGCGAAGGTGAACCCCTTGAGCCCCTCCAATATGCTCTTCATGCCCGCGGCGCTGGTGGGCGCCCAGGAACCATTTTGGATCATGAACACCGTGCGGTTTTGCAGGGTGTGGGCGGCGATGTCGTGCAGCAGGTTTTCCATGGCCACGAACACGCCGTTGTTGTAGGTGGGGGAGGCCAGCAGCAGATGGCTGTATTTGAAGGCCTCGGCCAGCACATAGGAGGGATGGGTGGCGGACAGATCATAGAGCGCGCACTTCACGCCCTTTTCCGAAAGCCTTGCCATGACGGCGCGGGCGGCGTTCATGGTGTTGCCGTACACGGAGGCGCAGGCGATCAGCACGCCCTTTTCCTCCGGTTGATAGCGGCTCCACAGGTCGTATTTCGCCACGATCTTATCGATGTCCCGACGCCACACAAAGCCGTGCAGCGGGCAGACGCGGGCGATCTCCAGAGCGGCGGCCTTTTTCAATAATCCCTGCACCGGCACGCCGTATTTGCCCACGATGTTGCTGTAATAGCGGCGGGCCTCATCCAGATAATCCCGGAAGAAATCCACCTCGTCCGCGAACAGCTTTCCGTCAGCCGCGCCAAAATGGCCGAAGGCGTCGGCGCTGAACAGGGTGTGATCGGCGGCGTCGTAGGTCACCATCACCTCGGGCCAGTGCACCATGGCGGCCATCATGAACCGAAGGGTGTGACGGCCGGTTTCCAGGGTGTCGCCTTCCTTCACCACCCGGGCGCGGCTGCCCAGATCGACGCCGGTAAACTGCTTGATCATGGTCAGGGCTTTGGCGCTGCAGATCACCTGGGCGTCGGGCCAGCGGCGCAGGGCGTCGCTGAGGCTGGCGCTGTGGTCGGGCTCCATGTGCTGCACCACGATGTAATCAAGGGAGCGGCCGCCCAACGCCTGTTCCACATTCTGGAAAAACACATCCGCCACGGACCTGTCCGCCGTGTCCATCAGCACGGTCTTATCGTCCAGCAGCACATAATTATTGTAGGAGACGCCGTCCGGGATGGGATGGGCGGCTTCAAACAGGGGCGCGCGGCGGTCGCTGGCGCCCACGTAAAAGAGATCCTCGGTGATTTTTCTCACGCAATGCATGGTCCATTTCCTCCATACGAATTGTTGCCCTGCTATTATAGCATAGGCCGCGGATTTTTGCACGGAAATATTTGGGCGGGACGCTTGCTTATTATTGTTGCATATCGTATAATGATGCGGTATCGCGCATTTGCATTATTTGCCGACGGAGGAGCAGTTTTTTCCTATGATATTCGGAAGACACATCAATCGGTATTACCGCAAGTATGGTCTCTATTTGCTGTTGGGGCTTTTGTCCCTGGGCGCGGTGGACTATCTGCAATTGCTGATCCCAAATCTCTACCAGATGGTCATCAACGGCATCAACCGGGGCTATGTGGTGGTGGACGGCGTGGAGCAGGCCTTCGACATGAACTTCCTGCTCACCCGCATCTGCAATCCCATGCTGGTCATCATCCTGTCCATCGTGGTGGGCCGCTTCCTGTGGCGCGTCATGTTTTTCGGCGCGGCCATCCGGGTGGAAAAGGACCTGCGGGACAAGATGTTTGACAACTGCAAGGACCTGAGCCGCCAGTATTACCAGGTGAATAAGGTGGGCAACCTCATGAGCCTGTTTACCAACGATCTGGACACGGTGCAGGAGTGCTTTGGCTGGGGCATCATGATGTTCTTTGACGCGCTGCTGCTGGGCGTGCTGGCCATCAGCAAGATGTGGCGCATGAGCTGGGCGCTGGCACTTTTGTCCCTGCTGCCCATGGCGCTCTTGATGGCCTGCGCCACGGTGGTGGGCCGCAGCATGGAGCGCAAGTGGGACATCCGGCAGGAAGCCTTTTCCAAGCTCAGCGATTTCAGCCAGGAGAGCTTTTCCGGCATCGCGGTCATCAAGGCCTTCGTCAAGGAAACCAAGGAACTGATGGCCTTTAAAGCGCTGAACGTGGAAAACGAGCGCGCCAACATCGACCACACCAAGACCGCGGTGCTGCTGCGCATCATGGTGACCTTGTTTGTGGAAAGCGTCATCTGCGTCATCCTGGGCTATGGCGGCTATCTGGTATATAAGGGCACCTTCAACGCCGGTCAGCTGGTGGAGTTCATCGGCTATTTCACCTCCGTGGTGTGGCCCATCATGGCGGTGTCCGAGCTCATTGATATGACCAGCCGCGGCAAGGCCAGCCTGGAGCGCATCGGCGAACTGCTGGACGCCAAGCAGGACGTGAAGGACCGTCCGGACGCGCGGCCCATGGGACCCGCCCGGGGCGATATCGAGTTCCGCCACCTCACTTTCCGCTATCCCGATGGCGAATATGACGCCTTGCGGGATGTGAGCTTCACCATCAAGGCCGGCGAGAGCGTGGGCATCGTGGGCAAGACGGGATCGGGCAAGACCACGTTGGTGGATCTGATCCTGCGCACCTACAATGTGCCCGACGGCACGCTGTTTGTGGACGGCAAGGACGTGAACACCATCACCATCCATTCCCTGCGGGAAAACTGCGCCTATGTGCCCCAGGACAACTTCCTCTTTTCCGATACCATCGCCCACAACATCGCCTTCGGCGTGGAGAACGAGGAGCAGGAGGAGGTGAGCCACGCCGCGCTGATGGCGGACGTGCACGACAACATCGCGGAGTTTGCCCAGGGCTATGAAACCGTGCTGGGCGAGCGCGGCGTCACCGTGTCCGGCGGCCAGAAGCAGCGCATCTCCATCGCCCGCGCTCTGATGAAGGACGCGCCCATCCTGATATTGGACGACTCCGTGTCCGCCGTGGACACCCGGACCGAAAAGACCATCCTGGAAAACCTGCAAAACACCCGCAGGGGCAAAACCACGCTGCTCATTGCCCACCGCATCACCACCATTGAAAAGATGGACAAGATCCTGTTCATCGACGACGGCAGGCTGGCCGCCGTGGGCAGCCACGAGGAGCTCTACGCCAATTGCCCGGAATATCACAAGATGGTGGAGCTGCAAAAGCTGGAGGAGGAAGGAGGCGCGCACCGTGGCTGAGTATAGACCGCTTCTCATCGCCGGAGCCATCATCGGCGTGTTCGCCATCGGCTTCCTGGTGGTTTTCCTGCTGGAAAAGGATAAAAAGGAAAGCATGGGCTATGAGCGCAATATGTCGGACCGGGAGATCATCCGCCGCCTGCTGCGCTACGCCCTGCCCTACAAAAAGAATTTCCTCATCGTGTTCCTGGTCATGCTGTTCTCCATCGTCTACGATCTGGCGTCCCCGCTGCTGGTGGGACACATCGAGGAGACGGTGAAGGATACCTTTGAGCTGCCGTATCTCTTCTCCATCGTGGCGGTGTACGCCGGCATCCTGGTGGTCAGCATGATCTGCACCTACATCCAGGCCATGATGCTGCAAAAGACGGGCCAGAAGATCCTGTCCGCCATCCGGCAGGACATCTTTACCCACATCGAAAGCCTGAGCCACGAGCAGCTCAACAACATCCCCGTGGGCAAGCTGGTCACCCGCGTGTCCAACGACCCCAACGCCATCTCCTACATGTTTACCAACATCCTGGTGACGCTGGTGAAAAACGTGATGGTGATCTTCGGCGTCCTGGGCGCCATGCTGACCCTCAACTATGCGCTGACCCTGATGGTGCTGTGCTTCGTGCCCTTCGTGCTTCTGTTCACGGTCATCTTCCGCAAGTTCAGCCGCAAGGTGCACCGCAGCGTCAACAACGCCACCACGGACATCAACACCTACCTCAGCGAAAACCTCTCCGGCATCAAGATCACCCAGATCTTCAACCGGGAGGATAAAAAGATGGCGGATTTCCTGGAGAAGAGCCAGAAGCTCAAGAAGGCCAAGGAAGCCCGCATGCTGGTGTTCGGCATCTTCCGTCCCATGGTGTATATGCTCTATATCACCTCGGTCATGTGCCTGCTGTATATGGGCGGCCGGGCGAATATCGAGGGACGCACGTATTTCGGCCAGGCCTTGACCAGCGGCGTCATCGTCACCTTCTACATGTATATCAGCAAGTTCTTTAACCCCATCCAAACCCTGGCCGAACAGTTCGACATGCTCCAGCGCTCCTTCGCCTCGGCGGAAAAGATCTTCACCATCATGGATCTGGTGCCCGAGGTGGTGGACGAGCCGGACGCCATAGAGCTCACGGACATCAAAGGCGAGATCGAATTCAAGGACGTGTGGTTCGCCTATAAGCCGGGCGAATGGGTTTTGAAGGGCGTTTCCTTCCATATTTTGCCCAAGCAGACCGTGGCCTTCGTGGGCTCCACGGGCTCGGGCAAAACCACCATCCTCTCCCTGATCTGCCGCAATTACGACATCCAGAAGGGGCAAATCCTCATCGACGGCATCGACATCAAGCGGATCAAGATCAGCAGCCTGCGCAGCCACTTCGGCCAGATGCTCCAGGATGTTTTCCTGTTCAGCGGCGACATCCGCAGCAATATCCTGCTGCGCAAGGAAGGGGTCAGCGATCAGGAGGTCATGGACGCCTGCCGCTACGTGAACGCCGATAAATTCATCAACCGGCTGGAAAAGGGCCTGGACGAGCCCGTCCGCGAGCGCGGCAACAACTTCTCCGCCGGTCAGCGCCAGCTTTTGTCCTTCGCCCGCACCATCATCCATAAGCCCTCGGTGATCATCCTGGACGAGGCCACCGCCAACATCGACACCGAAACCGAGCTCTTGATCCAGGACAGCCTGGAGAAGATCAAGAATATCGGCACCATGCTCATCGTGGCCCACCGCCTGTCCACCATCCAGCATTCCGATAACATCATCGTTCTCTCCGACGGCCGCATCATGGAACAGGGCGACCACCAAACGCTGCTCCACCAGCACGGCATGTACTATCAGCTCTACACCCTGCAGTTCAACAAGCAGCAGCTGATGGGGGCGTAAACAGTTTCCATTTGAAACCGTTTCTATTCAGATCCTTCGACTGCGCTTGCGCTTCGCTCAGGATGACATTGAAAAGGGATTTTTCCTGTGATTATTGGCGGTAATTGCAGCATAACAGCCAATAATTTAGAAAAAACCCACCTATCGATGTCATCCTGAGCGGAGCGCAGCGAAGCCGAAGGATCTCCTTTGTTGCGGTTAAAGGATCGCCCTTTCCACATTTGCCACATTCCACGATTTATGCTATAATCTAATTTGTTGGATTTTGCATTTTTATTTCTGGAGATATACATGGCAGAGATCGTAGTATCGGGAATCGAAAAATCCTTCGAGCAGGACCGGGTGGTGCTGGACGATGTATCCTTCCAGGTGGAGGCGGGGGAACGGGTGGGCTTGCTCGGGCCCAACGGCGCGGGCAAGACCACGCTGCTGCGCATCATGACCGGGGAGCTGACGCCGGACAAGGGCTTTATCGCCATCCCGCAGGGACGCCGCATCGGCTATATCAGCCAGCTGGCGGAGGTGCCGGAGGGGGCCAGCGTGGAGGACGTGCTGCGCATGGCCTTTGCCGAGGTGCAGGCGGTGTCCGCCGCCTTGGAGGAGATCCGCCAGCGCATGGACCGGGGCGAGCACAGCGAGGGCATGATGCGCCGCTATGACGACCTGATGACCCGCTTCGACATGCTGGGGGGCTACGACTGCGAAACCCGCCTTGCCAAAGTGGCGGCGGGCCTGCATATCTCCGCCGAGCAGCGCCGCCAGCCCTTTGATTCCCTCAGCGGCGGCGAGCAGACCCGCATCCGCCTGGCCGTCATGATCCTGCGGGAGACGGACATCCTGCTGCTGGACGAGCCCACCAACCACCTGGACATGGATTCCATCGAGTGGCTGGAAAACTACATCGATCACTACAAGGGCACGGTGCTGGCTGTCAGCCACGACCGCTATTTTTTGGACCGCACGGTGACCCGCATCGTGGAATTGGACCACGGCGGCGTGGAGTTTTACAGCGGCAATTACAGCTTTTACGTGGTGGAAAAGGAAGCCCGCTATAAGCTGCAGATGAAGCAGTACGAAAAGGAGCAGGCCAAGATCGCCCAATTGGAGAAGGCCGCCGATCAGCTGAGCGCCTGGGCGTACAGCGGCATGGACAAGACCTATAAGCGCGTGCTGTCCATCCGCAAGCGCATCGAATGGCTGCACCAGACCGAGAAGCCCACCCGGGAGGAACGGCTGGACCTGGGCTTTCCCACGGTGCCCTTCCGGGCGGATTACGCCCTGCGCATGCGGGATCTGCGCAAGTCCTTCGGCAGCCGCACCCTGTTTTCCGGCGTCACCCAGACCATCCGGGGCGGCGGCGAGCGGGTGGCGCTGGTGGGCGCCAACGGCGCGGGCAAAACCACCCTGCTCAAGATTCTGCTGGGCGAGGAAACGCCAGACGAGGGCGCGGTGCAGTTCGGGCCATCCGTGCGGGCGGCCTATCTGCCCCAGCAGATCACCTTTGAACATCCCGAGCGCACCCTCTACGACACCCTGCTTTACGAACTGGGCTGCGAGCCCCAGCAGGCCCGCAACCGCCTGGGGGCCTATCGCTTCCGGGGGGAGGATCAGTTCAAGCGCGTCAGCCAGCTGTCCGGCGGCGAGCGCGCCCGGCTTAAGCTCTGCCTGCTCATGAACAGCGCCGTTAACATGCTGATCTTGGACGAGCCCACCAACCATCTGGACCTGGACAGCCGCGAGTGGATCGAATCCGCGGTGGATCAGTTTGAAGGCACGCTGCTCATCGTCAGCCATGACCGCTATTTCGTCAATCGCTTCGCCACCCGCATCTGGGAGTTGGAGGGGGGCGAGCTGCGCAATTTCGATTGCGGCTACCAGAAATACCGCTTCATCCGCGAGCGCGAGGAGGAGGCCCGGCAGGCTCAATGGGCCGCCGAAAAGAGCGAAAAGCGCCAGCAGGAAAAGGCCGACAAGGCCGCCCGGCCCGCCGCCCGCAAGGACGGCAAAACCGAGCGCCGCATGGCCGTGCTGGAGCGGGAGATCGCCAAATTGGAAAAGCAAAGCGAAGCTCTGGACGCCGAGATGGAGCAGAACGCCAGCGATTATGTGCGTCTGGGCGAAATCCAGGAGCAAAAGAACGCCCTGCAAGCCCAGATCGACGCCCTCTACGCCGAATGGGCGGAATTGGACGGATAAGAGGACGTTAGGGCCTCCGCGGCCCTAAAACCTGCGCCAGGGGGATGATCCCCCTGGACCCGCAGCCCGCGATGGCACAATCAAAAAGACCAATCTCGCTTCCGCGTGAAGATTGTATGCTGCCTATACTTTCCGCGAAGCGCAAGGCGCTTCGCATGCGCGGCGTGGCCGCGCTGCCTGGAAACGGCTTTTTGCGATAAATTTACTGGCGGAGAAGCCAGCTGCATTTACGGCGATAAAACGCTGCTTCTTTGCAGCTTTCTTCTCAGAAGAAAGCGCGTAATCCCTTTTGTTTGCGAGGTAATACGCATGAAGAAAAAATTATTCCTTGCCCTGCTCCTGCTGCTTTGCATGTGGACCTGCGCCGCTCAGGCCGATGTGGTGATCAACGAGGCCATGGCCAGCAGCGCCATCTTCGTCAGCGGCCGGCACGACGACTGGATCGAGCTGCGCAACACCGACAGCAAGCAGGTGTCGCTGAAGGGCTGGTATCTGAGCAACGACGAATTCAACCTCACCCGCTGGCCCTTCCCGGATACCGCCAAGATCGCCAAGAACGGCTACCTGGTGGTCTATTGCGCGGGCAGCGAGGAAGTGACCGACGGCCAGAAAAACGCCCTGTACGCCAATTTCAAGCTGTCTACCAAGGGGGAGAGCGTCTATCTCACCGATCCCGAGGGCAACACCGCCTCCGTGATTCTGGGACCGCAGTTTGGCAACGTGTCCAGCGGCATCCCGGCGGACGGCAACGGCTGGCACTTCCTGGAAAACGCCACCCCCGGCGCGGCCAACGACAGCCTGTACTTCGACGCTCGGGCGGAGGAGCCCGTCATCGAGACGGCGGCGGGCTTTTATGACGG
Source organism: uncultured Eubacteriales bacterium (assembly GCA_902764185.1). Taxonomy (GTDB): domain Bacteria; phylum Bacillota; class Clostridia; order Christensenellales; family Aristaeellaceae; genus SFMI01. The sequence continues at coordinate 6,181 of CACWUV010000020.1, read as the reverse complement.
CGCCGTCACCGTGACCATCACCGGCGCGCCGGGCCAGCAGATCCGCTACACCACCGACTGCAATACCCCCGACCGCAAATCCACCCTGTACACCGGGCCCTTCACGGTGGAAAAAACCACCGTGGTCCGCGCCCGGGCTTTCGGGGAAAACCTGCTGGGCTCCACCACCGCGGGCAGCACCTACATCATCAATGATCCCGTGCCTGCCCCCGTGTCCGTGGTGTCCATCTACAGCGACGATCAGTACTTTTTCAGCAACAAGACCGGTATCCTGGTCAAGGGCAGCGGCAACGTGGCCAATTACGACCGGGAGTGGGAATATCCCGCCCAGATCGAATACTTTGATGAAAACGGCGTGCGCCAGCTTTCGCAGATGGTCACCACCCGGGTGGCGGGCCACAGCAGCCGGAACCTCCGGCAAAAATCCCTGTCCGTCTTTGCCCGCAGCGCCCTGGGCAGCGATACCCTGGACTGCGCTTTCTTTGAAAACCGTCCCTACACCAGCTATTCCGCCATCCAGCTGCGCATGACCAACAGCGACAACCACAGCTGCCGCATGCGCGACGCCGTGCTGGGGGAGATCAGCGACGGCATCGGCCTGTATTACCAGGCGGGCCGCCCCATCGTGCTCTACATCAACGGCAAGTATTACGGCCACTATAACCTGCGGGAAAAGGCCAACAAGGACAGCCTGGCCCAGTGGGAGGGCATCACGGACGAAGCCGCCATCAAGGGCATCGACATCATCGAAGGCAACGGCCTGAACAGCACCCAGGTGATCAAGGGCAGCAACGCGGATTGGGTGGAGCTGGTCAATTTCTGCAAGACCCATAAGCTGAGCACGGAAGAAAACCTGCAATACGTGCTGGACCGGGTGGATGTCGACAGCCTGTTCAGCTACGCCATTTACAGCATGATGATCAACAACTACGACGCCGGCAACGTGCGCTATTATCGTTTTCCCGGCGGCAAATGGACCTTCATGCTCCACGACATCGAGGCCGGCGCCATGAACGGCGAGGAGACCAAGACTGTCAATCTCATCCTCAAATCCCGCACCGCCAACGTGGGCCAGTATCCCCACACCATCCTGGCCGCCCTGCTGGAGCTGCCGGAATACCGGGAGCAGTTCCTGCGCCGCGTCGCCGAGATCGTGAAAAGCAACCTGCTCTATACCGAAAATGTGCGCCCCATCTATCAGAAATGGCGCGAGCTGCTGGAGCCCCTCATGCCCCGGCAGATCAGCACCTATCCCTTCAACAAGAGCTTCACCTTCAAGGCCTGGCAGACCAACGTCTCCGCCTCCATGACCCGCATGCGCACCTACCCCAAAAAGGTGATCAACGCCATCTGCTCCAAGCTGAGCGTCAAGAGCGCCGAAAAGCAGGAGATCTTTGGCGAGGTCATCGAGCTGTTGGATGTGTACAACGCCAGGCCGAAGTGACGGGGGGAGAAAAGCGGGTTTAAGAATCGATAAATCATTGGGCGGTGATAGTTAGATCCTTCGACTTCGCTGCGCTTCGCTCAGGATGACATCGAGAGGTATTTAATCTCTTATTTATTGGCTGCTATTGCAGCAATTTCAGCCAATGAACAAGAATAAAATTCCCTTCCAATGTCATCCTGAGCGGAGCGAAAGCGCAGTCGAAGGATCTTTTTTTTACTTACTATGAGCTGTTTTTTTACAGATCAATATCGATCCCCAAAGTCCCGCCGCTGCCATTGCCCAGCCGCGTGATGCTGTATGCCCGGGCCATGGGCGGGGCGGAGCTGCTCATGCTGTCGGTGAAGCTGGCGTTCACCCGCTGGCCGGGGCGGAAGCTGGCGCAGGACACGCGGCTGCCGTCCTCGCCCCGGAGCACCGTGCTGTCCGTCACCCGCAGGATCACGTTCCGGGCTGCGCCCTGGTCGTTCAGGAAACGTATCTCTATATCACAGCCGCTTTCCCGGCGGCCCGGATTGGCCACCACGGTGGCGTTGGTTGCATATTGGATGCCGTTGAAATATGCCATGAAAGACGCCTCCTTTCCCTTTCATGCTATGCCTTTGCCGGGAAAGGGTGAACGTCCTTTTCTTCGCGTAAGCCGCGCCGCCGGTTGACAACTGCCGCTCCTTTGCGGTATGCTATCAGCAAGGGGAGGTACGAAAGATGGTATTTATCGGAATTTGCGGCGCCAGCGGATCGGGTAAGACCACCCTGGCCAACGAGCTGTGCAGCGCCATCGGGGCCAGCAGCGCCCTCATCAACCAGGACGCCTATTATCTGGATCATCCCAATCTGACCTTTGAGGAGAGGACGCACCTCAACTACGACGAGCCCTACATCTTCGATCACGATCTATTGTATAACGACGTGCGGCTGCTGATGGCCGGGCAGGAGGTGACCCGCAAGGCCTATGATTTCTCCCTCCACCGCCGGGCGGAGAGCCGTGAGATCATCAAGCCCGCCGACGTGCTGATCCTGGAGGGGATCCACGCCTTCTTTGACGAGCGGCTGACGGATCTCATGTTCCTCAAGCTCTATATCAACGTGGAGCCGGATATCTGCCTGCTGCGCCGCATCAACCGCGACATCCTAGAGCGCGGCCGCCAGATCGAAAACATCAGCGAGCAGTATCTCACCACCGTCAAGCCCATGTACGAAAAGTACATCCGCAATTACGTCAACGACGCCGACGTCATTGTCACCCGCGGCGGCAAAAACGCCCGGATTGTGGATATCCTGGCGGGCTATCTGCGGGATGAGCTGAAAAAGGAAGAGGAATAATAGCAATCCATCTTGAATCTTTCAACGGTTTAGACGTCGAATAGTAAGAAAAAAAGATCCTTCGACTTCGCTGCGCTTCGCTCAGGATGACAATGGAAGGTTAACTTATCCTTGATTGTTGAATATATCTGCTGTAAATAGCGTCAACAAACAAGAGAAAAACCGCCTGACAATGTCATCCTGAGCGGAGCGTAAGCGGAGCCGAAGGATCTTTTTTGTTTTGAATATTTTACGGCACCGTTTCAATGCGCAGCACGTTGGTATTGCCGCTGGCGCCGCTGGTATCGCCGCCGGTCATCACGATGGTGTCGCCCTTTTCCAGACCCAGGGCATCCTTGGCGGCGCGGACGGCGTAATAATACAGCACGTCCATGCTGGGGAACTGCTCGGTGAGCATGGGCAGCACGCCCCAGGACAGGGCCAGCTTGTACCAGGCGCGTTTGCTGGTGGCCAGGCCCACGATATCGGTGGGCGCGCGGAAGCGGGACACCATGCGAACGGTCATGCCGCTGAGGCTGGTGACCACGATGGCCTTGGCGCCCAGGTCGATGGCCATGGTGCAGGCGGCGTGGGAAATGGCGTCCACCCGGTTCTTGATCTGGAAGGCCTGCCTGTGGAAACGGCCTTCAAAGTCGATGTGCCGCTCGGTTTCCTCGGCGATCTCGCCCATGACGCGCACGGCGTCGATGGGGTATTTGCCCGCGGCGGACTCGCCGGAGAGCATGATGGCGCTGGTGCCGTCATACACGGCGTTGGCCACGTCGCTGATCTCCGCCCGGGTGGGCCGGGGATTGGTGATCATGCTTTCCAGCATCTCGGTGGCGGTGATCACCCGCTTGCCCAGCATGCGGCATTTGGTNNAGCATGCGGCATTTGGTGATCAGGTATTTTTGAATGGCAGGCAATTCGGTGAAGGGCACCTCCACGCCCAGGTCGCCGCGGGCCACCATGACGCCTTCGCACACGGAGCAGATTTCGTCAATGTTGTCCACGCCGCTTTGGTTTTCGATCTTGGCGATGACGTCGATGTAATCGCCGCCGTTCTCATGCAGGAAGCCTTTCAGGTCCAGCAGGTCCTGCTTGCAGCTGACGAAGGACGCAGCCACGAAGTCCACGCCGTTCTGGATGCCAAAGAGCAGGTCGCTCTTGTCCTGCTCGCTCAGGAAGGTCTGCTTGAGCACCTTGCCGGGGAAGGACATGCTCTTGCGGTCGCTGAGCACGCCGCCGGTGAGCACGCGGCAATGGATCTCGGTGCCTTCGATCTCCTGAACCTCAAAGATCACCAGCCCGTTGTTCACCAGCACCCGGTCGCCGGGCGCCAGATCGTAGGCCAGGCCCGCGTAGCTGACGGACACGATGTGCTCGTCGCCCTCCACCTCCCGGGTGGTAAAGGTGAACATATCCCCGTCGCTCAGGGTGATCTTGCCGTCCTTGAAGGTGCGGATGCGGTATTCCGGACCCTTGGTATCCAGCATGATGGCGATGGGCAGGTTAAGCTCCTCCCGGATGGCTTTGATCATGTCGATCTTCACCTGATGCTCCGCGTGGGTGCCGTGGGAAAAGTTGAGCCGGGCCACGTTGAGGCCCTTTTGGCACATTTTCCGGAAGATCTCTGGCTTGTCGCTGGCCGGGCCGATGGTGCAGATGATCTTGGTCTTTATCATATTTCCGCTCCTTTATTTTCTCTCGTCTTCCAGCATGCGCTGGGCCTCGTCCAACTGCTTTCTGTTCAGGGCGATGTTGCGGCTCTCCGCCGCCACGCTGTCAAAGATGCTGAACACGATCTGCTCCATTTCGCCGCCAGCCCGGTAATCCGTGGGCGCCACAAAATGCACGCGGCCGTGCACCAGCATATCGTTGACGGCGTGGCTGCGCCGGCCGGTGTACACCGCGATGGCGTGACCGCCGCGGCTGCTCACCAGCTTCATGCAGGGCACGTCGGTGCTGCCGTCGCCCACATAGATCATGTTGGTGAAGGGAACCCGGCGCTTGTCGTGGGGAGTATGCTCGTTGAGACGGTCGTTTTCCGTCACGTCCAGTATGCCCTTGTTGATGCGGTAGATGAACTGGGTCTTGCTGGTGTAATTGATGGCCATGGCGGGCCATTCGGGCTCGCCGCTTTCTTCATTATAGACAAATTCGGCGGCGTAGATCATCTTGAACTGATCGGCGATGGGCGTGCCCTCCACGATCTCCTTGATGCCGGAGGACAGCACATAGTGCTCCACCTGGAAGCCCAAACCCGCGCCATAATCGTTGACCCGCTGAAACCAGCTGTCCATGCCGGGAAACAGCTCCACCTTCTCCCCCTGCCGGTTGAAGGTCTTGCGGCTCAGGCGCATGCTGCGCCGCCGGGCCTCAAAGATCATCACGTACATATAGGCCAGGATGGAATCCATATGATGACGATTGCCCACGTCCCGGCACAGCCGCCAAAAATCCCCCGCCTCCATGCCCAATTCCGGAATAAAGGCGTATTCCTGCATGTCCCGGGGCGACAGGGTATGATCAAAATCGTACATCAGCGCCAGTATGGGTTTGCCTGCATCCATGGGCATTCCTCCCCTGCGAATCTGTCTGTTTCTATCTACATACCATGATAGCAAAACGGCAATCAATTGTCAATCATGGTGTTTTTATGAAGGGGACTTTTGTAAAACAGAAATTGGCAGGGGGAGACGATGAGGGCTCCTCGCCCTCAAACTCCTCGCCAGGGGCGTGTCGCCCCTGGACCGCCAATGGCGGAGGCCCTAACGTTTTCCCCTGTCAATTTCTGTTTACGTGTTGTCATTTTTCTCAAAGACATGGTATAATAGCCCATCAACTGATGGGGGATTGGGTATGAAGCTTTTTATCGCGTCGGATATTCACGGTTCCGCCTATTATTGCCGACAGATGCTGGAGGCCTATGAACGGGAGAAGGCGGACCGCATGCTGCTGCTGGGGGACATCCTGTCCGGCGACGGCGACGGGACCTTCCGCCCCGACGCGTCGGTCACGCGCGCGGAGTTTATCCGCATGATGGTCTCCACCTTCGGCCTGACCGAGCAGGAGGAGATCACCTATACCAAGGTGCCCGAATGGGCGGTGCCCTTTGTCCGGTGCGCGGCTGCGCAGGGCTTCCTTCTCAATTACAAGAAGGACGCCGATTTCGGCGCGAAGCTTTCGCGTCAGGAAGCCGTCGCGCTTCTTCTGCGCTACCTCGACTTCACCGCAAGCAAGGATTTCGACACCTCGAAGATCCCGGACTATAAGTCCATCGGCGAGATCTACCGTCCCTATGTCCTTGCGGCTGTGGAAAACGGCATCGTCACAGGCTATGAGGACGGCTCCTTCAAGCCCTCGCGCATTCTGACCCGCGCCGAGGCGCTGACGATCCTGTACCAGTCCGCAGGCTCGATCTACAACATCTCG